>CATNBA010000005.1 GCA_950096985.1 uncultured Candidatus Melainabacteria bacterium | reverse complement strand
TTCAAATACATATTTTGATAATATTTTTCTTTTTGTGGATTTTTTTGTATTTGTTTTGCTGTTAAATTTGTAATAATATCAATAAAAATATTTGGAAGGATACTAGTTTTATCAATTTTTCCTGTTTCGCGATTATATAATCCAATATTAACTCTGCTAATTTTTTTTGTTTCATTTTGTGTAAAATCAATAAAATTATAGGCACTACCATATAACTTAGATTGTAATAATTCAGATACCATTTCTTCAAAATTAACTATTTCTGACAATCTTTGCATTACTGAATCGATATGATTTTGTTCTTTCTTGGTAAGTTCAAAAGAATCTTCTAAAGGTGTAAATTTTATTTTTTTTATAATATTGTCACTAATATTTAGCTGTTGTGAGATATTAATTAAATTAATTTTATTCATGCTAGACTCCATATTTATTATAACATACTTTATTTCCAGGTTGGAATTCTATCAATAATAACTTCTTCATAGTTATTTTTTAAATCTTTTTCATTAATTGGATAAAATGTTATTAAAGAGTTATCTTTACGAACTTGCTGTATATAATACATTCCATCATATTTAAACAATTGATACGTCTGGCCACGTTTATTTGTGTATGTATAATAGGACATACATTTTTGTGGATTATTCTGCATAAGTTCAAAGATTTCATCAAAAATTTTTTCAGGCATTAAACTTTTAATATTTTGCGAAGAACTTATTATCGGGGAATTATTTTCGCTATTTTTTTTAGTTTTGATGATATAAAACGAAGGAGTTCCCTCATTATATTCTAATTCCATATGTTGTTGTATAGCTTTACCGCCACCAATAGGACGATTGACTTTGATGGTAATATCTTTTTTATCTTTAATGAGTTCAATTTTTATTTTTTCGTTTGAATCAATTTTCAACAACTTTCTTATGTCTTCGTCTGATAATTTTTCGTATGTTTCTATACAGTGTCCTCCGACAATATCTTCATTTTGAAAATCAATTTTGGCAATTTTTTTAATATGTTTTTGAGATTGCGTAATATCAATATAATCATACTGAATGATTTTGTATTGCTGTTGATTACTTGTACTTAATATAATTTCTCTACCATTTTGCATTGGAGATATACTAATAACTTTGTCTCCTTTTGCCATTGGAATGATATCTTTTATAGTTTCTATAGTATTTACTTTTTCAGTAAGCTCTTTTTTTATGCTGTTAAATCTAAGTCTATCACTTTCTGAAAGATTAGGCTCAGTAAGTTTAAATGCATCTTCTAAATTATCAAGGTCTCTAAAAACAGTTGCTGCATAATCTATATCAATATCATTTTTTAATAAGCCATTTATAACATCTGTTCGTATTATATTTTTATCGGCATCAATATGAACATTGTTTTTGCCAAATATATATTGGCTGCCTTTTCCGACTGCTTTCATTCCTCCACCAATAATTGGAGACATTATTGAACCGCCAATACCACCTTCAATAGTTCCGCTCAATATTGCATTACCATCCCAATTATTATCAAGTCCGGCTCTAAAGCCGCCATCAATCATACCGCCTAAAGCTCCATCTGTTGCCATTTCTACAGCCAAAGGTGTACTACGTTTTAAGAAATTTCCACCAACATATTCATAACCGGTTGGGTTTGTTAATGCAGTTTTTAAACCTTGTTTTATTCCATCCTTTACCCCTTGTTCTACAATTTCTTCAGCCACTTCTTTTCCAACCTGTTTAACAGTTTGAATACCTAATTTTGTAGCAACAGTTTTTCCAACGGCTCCACCAATCCCCCCTGTTAATGGAGCAATTAAGCCTGAAAATCCACCTGTTAGTGCATCATGATGAAAATTTTGTAATGTATATTTTTTGTCAGTTCCAACGGTGTCAAGAGCTTTTACTCCCGATTTAATCAAAGCTCCGCTTACAGTTGCTGCTGCAGCTCCAGCTACTATTGATGTGCCGCCTGTAAATGGAGCTGCTATAACTGCGCTTGTATATATACCTACAGCCGCAATACCTGAAACCATATCTCCGGCAACATCAGCTGCCATTTCCTGACCTTCTTTATAGCCGTCTATTTTTGCAGCAGCTTGTGATAATTCACCTCTTATAAATTTTTCAAGATTTTCTTTAGAGTAATCTAATCCCGTCACTTCTTTAAAATCTATTTTACTAATTTTGCTTATTTTGATTTGGTTAAGAAGTTTTCTTTCTTCATCAATTTGTTTTTGTGCTTTATCAGAACCGTCCCCGATACCTGTTTTATTCTTTATCCAATCCCAACCTGAACCAATGAAACCTTGTTCTTTTTTAGTTTTATTTAATCGTTTTTCATCATTATTTAGTCGTGCGAGATTTTGGTCAATCGCGCCTTTCGTTGGGTCTTTTGCTTTTAAGGTTCTTTTCTTTCCATCTTTTGTAATTGTGTATGTCTTTCCGTCTGCCGAAATAGAAATTAGGCCTTCGACTTTTTTAAAATAATCTCGATTAAGTTTTGTCCCGTCTGTTCCATAATATTTCAACAAAAGTTTACCGTCTGACGACTTAGAATACACAACTTTTCTACCTGATTGAAGGTAGAGTGTTCTTTCAGGGTTTGCATTAGGTACAGATTTTTTAAGCCGTAAACCCATATTGTCATTTTGATTATTTTTCATTGAAAGAATAGAGCTATTTTGAACTTCGGTCAAATTGTTTTCGCCATTTTGAACCATTATAGACAAGATTTTTTCCTCCGACAAATTGTTTAATTTTGGATTAGCTTGTCTATATTTTTGAATTTTTGTTTGTAAATTAACTTTTTCTGTCATCTACCAAAACCTTACATAAATAGTTTTAAATGTTTTATCGACAATTTTTATAGAAACTTTAGAAAAATTAGAATAAAAATTTACAATTCCTTTAAAATTGTTACATCAAACTACTTCCGACCGCTAAAAGCTAAAATGTTTCGGTTTTTTTCTCTAGCAATGACGAAAAGCACTTCCAAACAAAACGGACTTAAAAATACATGAATTACCCATAGATTACACATAAAAATTTAAGCAATAAAAAAGAAGGTTTTAAGACCTTCTTTTTTATGGAGCGGGAGACGAGGCTCGAACTCGCGACATCCTCCTTGGCAAGGAGGCATTCTACCACTGAATTACCCCCGCATTGGGTTACCTCTTTATTATACATGAACAATTTTTTTTTGCAAGTACTTTTTTAGCTTTAACTTGAAACATATTTAAAAATGTTGTATAATATGAAAAATATGAAAGGAGTTTGATATGCAAAATTTACGATTTAATCAGGGGCTCGGGGGGGGGGCATTCATAGCTTAACTCCAGCATTTACTTTGGCAGAAGTTTTGATAACTCTTGGTATTATCGGGGTTATTGCGGCACTTACATTACCTATATTTATTGCCAAGTATCAAGAGAGAGTATATATTTCCAAGATTAGGAAAGCTTATTACACTCTTGACCAGGCTGTAAGACGAGCTGTTCAAGAACATGGTCCAGTTGATTATTGGTATATTGATTCAGGAGACGACAGCTTTCTTAGGGGAGCACAGATTACACAAATAATTTTACCATATTTAGATGGAGTTAAGAGTTGTAAATCGGAAGATGCTTGGCATGATAAAAGAGCATCTTGTTTTGCTGCTGAGTATGATTACAAAAACCCAAATGGAGGCAGTGCTGCTATTTGGCCAAATAAGTATTTAATGTTTATGCTAAAAGATGGTTCTTCCGTTAGTGTGAACAGCCAACATACCAGTACCTGGTGTACAGGTAAAGCAGATGACTATGCAATTGCTTGTGGGACAATTACTGTTGATATAACAGGTCCTTACGGTCCAAATGTTGCAGGAAAAGATTATATCAATTTTATGATAACAAAGACAGGAGTGTTACCTCTAGGAATTAAAGGTGGATATCATACAAATTCTTTTGAAAAAGGTTGTTTAGAACTTTTTTATAATTGTTCTGCCTGGATAATTTATAACGATAACATGGACTATTTGCATTGTCCTGAAAAACTTGGCTGGGAAAAATCAAGTAGCTGTAAGCAATAATTATGTAATAAAAAAGTTTAAACCACAGCAGGTTTCTCAATAGTATCCATAGAACGTATGTTTATTTCTATCTTTTCACCAAAATATTTTTTTAGTGAATTTACCAAATCATTGGAACTTTCAACCCAGAACATGCTCGCTGAAAGTATCTTAACTTCATGGTTATTTAAATCTTTAACTTTAAATGTTACTGGATCTGAGCCGGCATGCTGGCATAAAATATTTTTTAAGGCATGCAATTCTTCATATTTAAGTTCTTCCACAAGCTTTATTGTAAAAATATTAGAATTATCAACGGTTTTAACGCTTTCAACAATAAGTGAAGGCGGTTCATCTTCACTGCGTTTGCTAACCTTACCCGATATGATAACACGCTGTTCGTTTTGCAGGTAATTACCATACTCAGCAATTTTATGGTTAAAGGCAATTACATCTATCTTACCTGATAAATCTTCTATTGTTACAAATCTGATGAATTTTGACGGATCTTTTTTTGTTGGAATTTGTTTAATTGCTGTAACTAATCCGCAAATTGTAACAATTTTTTCATTTGGCAATTCATTAATTTCTGTAATTTTATGCGTCATTAAGAAAGGCAATTTATCCCTGATTGTTGATAGGGGGTGGCTGGTAATATAAAATCCCAAAAATTCTTTTTCAAGGTATTGTAATGTTCGCGCATCATATTCTTCATCTGACCCTGAAAGCTGGAATTTTGCATCTTCAATTGCAGATGTATCGCCAAGCATGTCAAATAAACTTCCCTGACCTGATTCTCTTGCTTTAGTTTCTTTAGATGCTGTAGAGGTTATGTATTCGATATTATCAATAAGCTGTTTGCGGCTTTTTTCAATATTAGCAAAAGCCCCTGCTTTAATTAAACCTTCCAAAGTCTTTTTATTTGAACATTTAATATCAAGTCGTTTGACATAATCATAAATGGATTTAAATTCACCATTTTCTTCACGTTCTTTGATAATTTCTTCAATAACGCCTTCTCCAACCTGTTTGATTGATGCAAGTCCAAATCTGATATTTTCACCGTCAGGTGTAAATGTTGCTAAAGAGTGGTTAATGTCAGGCGGTAATACTTTTATCCCTTTTTTTAATGCCTCTTCAATATAAAGCTGAGTTTTTTCTGCATCACTGGAAACACTTGATAAAAGTGCTGATAAATATTCGACAGGATAATGACATTTTAAGTATGCTGTTTGGTATGCTACAAACGCATAAGCTGCGGAGTGAGACCTGTTAAAACAATATGAAGCAAATGCTAATATCTGGTTAAACAAAGCTTCGGCATCTTTTGAAGTCATCCCGTGCTGTGCAGAACGCTCAATAAATTTGCCTTTTTGTTTTTCCATCTCATCAACTTTTTTCTTACCCATCATACGGCGAACCATGTCCGCTTGTCCGAGTGAGTAGTCTGCTAAGACCTGGAAAACCTGCATGATTTGTTCTTGATATACAATTGTTCCGTAAGTATCTTTTAATACAGGCTCAAGCAGAGGATGTGCATATGTAATAGCCTGACGTCCGTGTTTTCTTTCGACAAAGTCGTCAACCATCCCCGAATCCAATGGACCCGGTCTAAAGAGTGCAACTAACGCGCCTAAATCTTCAAATACGTCGGGTTTTAATTTTTTTACAAGATTTTTCATCCCTTGTGATTCAAGCTGGAACACGCCGTCTGTATCACCAACCATAAGCATGTCATAAGTCGGTTTGTCATCAAGTGGAATATTATTGATATCAACTTCAATTCCCTGACGTCTTTTAATCATATCAACAGTTTTATATATTGTTGTGAGGTTTCGAAGTCCTAAAAAGTCCATTTTCAGCAAGCTTAAAACCTCGGTAACATCATGTGGCGGATAACCGGTCTGTATAATTCCATCTTTTGATGGCTGAACCGGTAATATTTCGTCAAGCGGCTGTGGTGCAATGATTACGCCCGCTGCATGTGTACCTGTGTTGTTCTTAATCCCCTCAATACCGATTGCAAGGTCAATGAGTTTTTTCATCCCTACGGTTTTTCCTTCCATAGGGTCGCCGCAGGCTATCTGTTCGTCTTTGTCATAAAGAGCTTTTAATTCAGAACCGTCATATTGCATTGCCTGTTTTAAAGTTTTGGCTTTGTCATTAATGCTCATAGCAAGTTCGATTGCAGGGTCTATAAGTCCCGCAAGACGGTTGCTTTCTGAAAACGGAATTTTTAGAATTCTTGCAATCCCTTTAAACGCAGCTTTGGCGGCATAAGTTCCAAATGTGATAATCTGGCAAACCTTATCTTCTCCATATTTTCTGGTTACATAATCAATAACTTCACTGCGGCGTTCAATACAGAAGTCAATATCTATATCGGGCATCGTAAATCGTTCGGGATTTAAAAATCTTTCAAATAAGAGTTTATGTTCAATAGGGTCAAGGTCGGTAATTTCAAGTGCGTATGCAACAACTGAACCTGCTGCTGAACCCCTGCCTGGACCTACCGGTATCCCGTTTGTTTTCGCATAATGAATGAAGTCCCAAGTTATAACAAAATATGCTGAAAATCCCATTTGAGATATAACGCCGATTTCATAATCAATTCGCTCTTTCAAATCCGGTGTAATTTCGCCATATCGTTTTTTTGCACCTTCAAATACAAGATATTCAAGGTATGAATTAATATCATGACCTTTTGGTACTTCATATTCAGGTAAGGGACTTTTACCGAGTTCTAGGGTTAAATGGCATTTTTCTGCAATATCAACAGTATTTTTAATGCATTCATTAAAAGTGTCACCGTCCATCCATTTAAAAGCTTCTCGTAATTGTTCTGTAGTTTTTACGTAAAATTCGTTGTTTGCAAAATGGAATCTGTTTGGATCATCTTTATCGCTGTTAGTCTGCATACATAACAGAGTGTCATGCATATCCGCATCATCGCGTTTTAAATAATGTGAGTCATTAGTAATGACCATTTTAATACCAAGTTCTTTTGCAATTTGAATTAGCTGCGGATTAGTACGCTTTTGTTCATCCAGATTGTGGTCTTGGAGTTCTAAATAATAATCATCTCCAAACAAATCCTGATATTGCTTGGCAATATCTTTTGCTTTTTGAACATCTCCTTTTAATAAACTTTGTAAAACTTCTCCGCCAAGGCAGGCTGAAAGACATATTAAGCCTTCGTGATGCTCTTTTATTAATTCCCAATTAATACGGGGTTTTACATATCTACCTTTGCACCACGCGACTGAAGTTAATTTAATTAAATTTGCATAGCCTACTTTGTTCTTAGCAAGTAGAACGAGGTGGTAACAAGGATTGTTATTTTTATCATGTTCTAAAATATCACCGTCATGAACATAAAATTCGCATCCTAAAATAGGTTTTATGCCGGCTTCTTTCGCAGTAGTATAAAGCTCCATATCACCATACATGACACCGTGGTCAGTAATTGCCACCGCAGGCATGTTATTTTCTTTAGCAAAATTAACAAGGTCATCAATTCTTATTGCACCGTCAAGCAATGAGTATTCGGTGTGGACGTGTAATGGTACTACTTGAATATTTTCTGGCATAATACGATTTTAACATACATAAAATTGTTATTGGTAGTTAGATAAAGTTTTATTAATCAAGTTTATCATTTCATCTTTTATGAATTTTGGTGAAATAATTTCACATTGGTTACCGTATCGCATTAATCTGTTTAATAGTATATTAAAATCTTCGTTCTTGTTAACAATAATCTTACTGCCGTCTGTTTCAAAGCCTTGAACTTTTTCCCAATCTCTTATTTTATAATTTTTGGCAAGTCGGTTTTTAATTCTGAAAACAATTGTAGTAGGCATTGTGTTTCCGCTAACAGAACTTGGGATTGGATGTACTGATTTAATATTATCGATAGGAATTTCATAAATTCTGCTGCCGCTATTGCTGTTAACTCTGAGATAAATTTTACGTTTTTGATAAACAGTTTCTACCGGAGAACATAAAAGATTTATTTCATTTCCTTTATCATCGGTAAAAATTATTTCTAATTTTTGTTTATCCTGGCAATATTTTTCACACTGTTTTACCTGTTCCACCATTTCTGAATGATAGAATGCAAGGTCTAAATTTTGTGTAGTTTCCGCAACCTGTATTAAACTCTGCGCGGTTTCGTCATATCTTACTTCAAGAGCATTAATAAATTCTTGGCAGTGAGATTTATTTTTACCATCAGGAAGAAGGTCACAACCTTTTTTTAACAGGTTAATACTTTTTACATCGTTTAAGTCGAATTTCATTTTATATAATGGACTTAACATACGGTATTTGCCGTTAGTTTTTTTTATTTTAATACCGAATATTTTCAAAGCATTAAGGTACTTATTTAAAGTAACGTGAGTATTGGAAGTTCCGTCATACTTACCGTCAGAAAAGTGATTAATAACCCATTTAAAATCAACTTCACCGACATATAATTTTTTTAAAAATTCAAACATTTTTATGCAAGATTCATTACATTTTTCAGGTGTTTTTTTAGCCACAGTAATACCCCGCTTTCATATCTTTCAACAATTGGATAAATTCATCTTTAAAACAGTCTGGAGAAATTATTTTACAGTTAGGACCGTAAGCGAGAAGCCTTTGTCTAAGCAGGAATGTATTAGATGTTAAAGCCTCAATAACAATTTTATCATCAGTTTTTTCAATGATTTTTTCATAACTTTCAAGTTCAGCATTCGGACAGAATAGTTCATATACAACTTTTGTTTCTTCTATTCCTTCAGGCATGCTTTTTTCAATTTTGATTTCATCAATTTTTTTAATTCTGTTAACTAAAAATATACCATATTGTTTGTGTTCAAAACCTGTACCGTACAGGTATATTTTATTGTTTGAAATTTCAATCTTATCTGCAAGAATTTCTATCTTTTTTTCACCGGAGTTTGGAGAATCATATGTGATTATAATCTGGTCTTTATTTTTACAGCATTCTATTAAATCTTTAAGTATACTTCTGTCAATTTCACGGATTAAAGATAATTTTCGCGCTTCATTAATAAAGTCTTCATCTTTTATAAAACCGCCGATTTTTTCAAATAATTCTTCCAGTGCAACAAGTTCTTCAATATCAATATTTTTTACAAGACTTTTAAAAACTTTTAGAGCACTTTGCAGCTGTTCGGGCGTATATTTAAGTTCAAACGGATGTTTTGTAATAACATATCTGGATTCTTTATCTTCACCTTTAACTCTTTTTACTTCACATCCGAGACGTTTCAAAGAGTTAATATAAACTCTTAAAGTGTCTATAGATATTTGTTCTCTCAAATATGGATGATTGTAAAAAATATCACATATTTCTTTATATGATTTAGGACTTTGTGCAAGTTCTGCAAATAATACCAGAGCTTTAAATGCCGTGAATGACATCAAGTTGTATGTTACTTTTTTAGTTTTAATAAATTCTTTCATGTAGATACACTCCCTGAAAATACTATAACATAAATTTAAAAATATGTACAGTTCTTGCTGATAATTCTTTGTCAATTTAAAATGACTGTTTTTTTACGTAATTTCATTAATATATCTTCATTAAGATTTAAGAACTTGAATTTTATCTAGTTGCCCAAGGGGCATGGTCAATTGTAAATTTTATTTATTATTTTTTTACTTGTCAAACATTTTACTTAGATTTACATTTAAGACTGTAGAGGAGATTACGGAAATCAGTTGAGAAAGAGGTGATGGCAAACAATTAAGATAGCGTAAGAAGTGTGTATGATTAGGGATTTTTATTTATAAAAGGGGATTTACATAAATTTAAAAGATTTGAGAATAGTTGGAAAATGAGGAAAGCTTGCAAGAATGCAGGCTTTCCTGTATTATTGATATATGGAAGAGTTAGAGAAAAAACTGGTCATAGGGCTGATGTCAGGAACTTCATGCGACAGTATTGATGCCGGGTTATGTGAAGTTTATCCTGATTTGTCGGTAAAATTGGTTTCGGGCATTAATTACAAATACCCTGAACATATAAGAGCAAAAATATTTCAATTATTTTCGGGCGATGCAACGGTAAAAGATGTTTGTCAGATGAATTTTGCAATTGGACATTGTTTTGCTGATGCTTGTAAAATGCTTATTTCAGAGCATGGAAAACCAGATTTTATAGCAAGTCATGGGCAGACGATTTATCACCATCCTTTTAAAGAAAAATTGGACGGTATTTCTATGAAAAGTACGCTTCAAATAGGAGAAAGCTCAATCATTGCTGCCGAAACAGGATGTATGACTATTTCTAATTTTCGTGAGGCTGATATTGCATTTGGCGGAGAAGGTGCGCCTTTGGTATGTTTTGCCGATGAAAAATGGTTTAAACCTTTAAAGAAAAATATGCTTATACAAAATATAGGCGGAATATCTAATGTTACTGTAATATCACAGGATTTTCCTACTTTTGGTTTTGATACAGGATTAGGAAACATTATGATTGATTACTGCATGAATAAATTTTTTAACAGACCTTTTGACAAAGACGGTGAAATAGCCAACTCGGGTAAAGTTGAGATGAGCTGGCTCGAATGTCTCATGCAGGATGAATATTATTTTAAAGTGCCGCCAAAAACAACGGGCAGAGAATATTTTTCTCCACAATATATTGAAAATGCATTGCGTTTCGGACCAAAAGAACCGTCTGATATAATAGCTACAGTAACAGCACTTACAGCTAAAACAATTACTTCAGCTTATGAAAAATTTATTTATCCCGATATTGATGTTAAGGAGGTTATAATAGGGGGCGGCGGTGCATATAATCCGACACTTATGAAGTATATCCGTCATTATCTTCCAAAACATATTGATTTGAAAACTCATGAAGCATACGGGATTTCCAATAATTTTAAAGAAGTTATGGCATTTGCACTTTTAGGTTATTGTAATTATTATAATATTCCATCCAATCTTCCTTCTTGTACAGGGGCATCACGTAGAGTGGTACTTGGTAAAACAGTTAATTATTAATTATTGTAAAATTTACAGTTAAAAGAAAACAAAAATTTTTATTATGAGTTTTAATATTGGTGTTACCCCAAAATTAAAGGAGAAAATATGATTAATAAAATCACACCAAATGTTAGTAGTTTAGCTGAAACTTTTATTGCTAGTGCAAAAAAATCAGTTAATCCTTATGAAAATTTTATGAGCGGTTCTTTATTAAAAGAATTTAGTGCAAAAAATCCTATTGCCCCAAAAGTAGAAAATGCTTTTGACAAATTGGCACAAACTACATATGCTCAGCGTGTTGAGAGCTACGCCGTATCTCATGGTGCAGTCGGTTCAAAATTAAATGTTATCGCCGGTTAATAATTTTTTTATAGCATAAGGAATGTACCTGATTGTATCGGTCGCTAAAACACCGTATTCAGTCAGGTCATTTTTTGCTAAATCTCCGGCAAGACCATGTAAATATACACCCAAACAGCTTGCATCATAGGGGGCTGCTCCTTGAGCTAAAAGTCCAGCTATCATTCCTGCAAGAACATCTCCGCTCCCTGCTTTGGCAAGTGCTGAATTACCTGTTGTATTATAATAAATTTTTTCACCGTCTGTAACAATAGTGTTGTGAGATTTTAAAACTGTAATGCAATTATATTTTTCACAAATTTGCTTTGCTGCTTTTTCCATATTTATTAAAATATTTTCCAATGAACAGTTTAAAAGTCTTGATGCCTCTTTAGGATGTGGTGTAAGAATTGTGATTTTATTAAGCTTTAAATTACTTTCAGCAAGAATATTCAGTCCGTCAGCATCAATGACTGTCGGTATTTGTGAAGGAATTACCTTTTTAAAAATTTCTTTTGCATTATCTGAAGTTGAAAGTCCGCAGCCTATCAATAAAACTGTTGGGTTTATTTCCTGTATTTTAGATATTGGAGATAGTACAACTTCCGGGGCAAGTTTTGATACTGTATCTAAAACATTTTCTTCACTTGCAAGTGCAACATATCCGGCTCCTGTTTTTAATGCAGCAACTGATGATAAATAAGCACAGCCAGGCATATAATGAGAACCTGAAATATTTAAAATTTTACCGAAAGTCCCTTTATTTGAATTTTCATCGCGTGTGGGGAGTTTAAAGTCCATTTTGTCTTATTGCCTCATAAGCAACAATTGCAACGGAATTAGAAAGATTTAAACTTCTTTGTCCCTCTTTCATTGGTATAGTTAAAGCATGTTCATCTTTAACATATTTTTCAGGCAGACCTCGAGATTCAGGTCCGAAAACAATAAAATCTCCGTCTTTAAATTTTATATCCGTATACAATTTAGTTGTTTTTGTAGTGAGATAATAAAAGTTAGCATCTTTATGTGAATTTAGCAATTCATCCATAGTGTCAATTTTATGTAAATCAACACTGTCCCAATAGTCTAACCCTGCACGTTTTGTGTATTTGTCAGAAAGTGAAAATCCGAGTTTGCCTACAAGATACAGGCTGGCACCGGTACAAGCGCAAAGTCTTGCTATATTACCTGTATTTTGAGGTATTTCAGGTTCATAAAGGACGATATTAATCATTGAATAACTTTCCGCTTTCTGCAACAACAGGGATTGCGCGCACAACACAGAAAATAATTGCAATCCATGCTAAAATCATTGTAATTGTGTGTAATACAGGTGTGCCGCTCCATATTTCCATTCCCGGAGTAAATACAACTATTAAAAGCATGAAGGCAAGGACTTTTGCAACTGCATAACTTATTCTCATAAATCTTGATGCGCATATAAATTTACCCCAAGAAGTTGATTGCATTGATTTGTCGCCAAATGCAGTCATACCTTTAGATAAAGCAACGCTTCTTATCCCGTCTGTTGTAAATGCTCTTGCGACACAAATGAGTGGGAAAATAATGCTTATCCATCCAAGCACGGCAAAAACTGTCCAGTATGAAATTTCAACAATTCTATCGCCTAAGATATCAAGAACAGACCCCCATTCTGATGATTGGTTGAATTTTCTTGCGATATATCCGTCCAAACCATCCATAGCAAATGCTATTGCTGTTAAAATAAACGAAAGTATATATGCCCATGTTGCCGGTATAAATAACAGCCCTATTGCAATATATGCTACAAAAATTCTTGTTACTGAAACTATATTTGCTAAGTTTTCCTTAATTCTCATTAATATCTCCTTGCTTTGCAGTTAAAATTAGCGTTTAGTACGCGACAATGCAAAATCTACTTTGTCCAGTTCTTTTACTTTATCACCAAGCATTAGTTTTTCTGCTTCTTCTAAAATTTGTGTTACCATAAATCCGTTGTCACCGTCAGAACGAGCTTTTGAACCTGTAGAACAACAGCTTATAAAGTGTTGGCACTCAAGTTTTAACGGTTCAATTTCAAGGTAATCAAGTGTGATATTTTGTAAAGTATCTTTTTTGAAGTTGTCATAAATAACAAGTTTGTCTTCAGCAACTGTATCGTCCAAAATAGCTGTAGCTTTTGTACCTCTGACCAATAATTGAACATGTTTTCTTGGTGTAATCCAGCTGTCTGAAATCTGACCTATCATACCATCTTCAAACTGAATACCAATATGGGTAATATCCATAATATCATTTTGTTCGGAAGAACATCCTATTGCAGATATAACAGAAACAGGATCTTTTCCTGTAACATAGCTCATCATAGAAACATCATGTGGTGCTAAATCCCACATAACACTTCTGTCATTTTTAAAGTAATTTACGTTAAGCCTGTCGCTTTGTGCGTATACAATATCTCCTAAAACACCTTCTTCAATTAACATTTTAAGTCTGTTTACAGCAGGGTGATAAAGCAAAAGATGTCCTACCATAAGAACAAGACCTTTTTCGTGAGCTAATTTAGATAAATCTCTTGCCTCATCGGCAACAGTTGAAATAGGTTTTTCAACATATACATTTTTACCGGCTTCAAGCATAGCCTTAACCATTTTGTAATGAGTATGGCTTGGTGTTACTACACATACGCCTGTAATTTCTTTACTGTTAATAATATCGTTAAAATCTCTTGTAACTTTTACGCCCGGATACTGTTCCGTTACCTTTTGGAGGTTGCTTTCGTCTAAATCGCATACAATTTCAAGTACATTAAGATTATAAAAATTGCGGACAATGTTTCTTCCCCATACACCGCATCCTATTACTGCTATTTTTTGTTCTGTCATATCCCTTATCCTTATTCCTTATTAATATCATATTTAAAATTTATTTGCAATCAGTTATTATATTTGTTGTTTCATATTATGTGCATTAACTCTAATCTGATGCATCTGTTCACATCTTTCATAGAACAATTCTCTGTCATCTTCAGGAAAATATCTCGCAAGTTTGTCCAGAAGCTGCTGCGGAAACTCTGAGAATTTTGCCATTCTGTCAAGTACGGTTTCATTAAGAGGGTAAAGAGTTCTATAATTTTTGTTATAAATTGCTTTAATCTCTTTTTCGGCTCTGTCTTCATTTTCCATAACATTTACACCAAGTTTATAAGTTACATAATTTGTGTCAAAATAAGCAGGTGTGTAACCTTTCATAATTATTCTTATAATAAAATCAAAATCAGCAAGAAGTTTAAATCTTTCATCAAA
This sequence comes from uncultured Candidatus Melainabacteria bacterium, assembly GCA_950096985.1. Classification (GTDB taxonomy): domain Bacteria; phylum Cyanobacteriota; class Vampirovibrionia; order Gastranaerophilales; family Gastranaerophilaceae; genus Stercorousia. The sequence goes on along the minus strand of CATNBA010000005.1, from coordinate 65,092 downwards.
GTAATTTTCTTTTTCAATCATTGATTTTTTGAAAAACATTGCTTGTCTTGCGCACGGCATTACCTGAAAAGCCGAATGCATTGCCGGTGCAAATAAAAATACAAAACCTTCAGGATGTCTGCAATATGCCGGAGCAAAAGTAAAATCGGCATCATTTGTTTCCATAAGGTTTACTATATCGTATACTGAAGTAACATCATGAATAAAATCATCACAGCTTAAAAAAGTTATATATTTACCTTTTGCATGCATGACACCTTTATTATATGCATTGAATTTTCCTGTATCTTTTTCCGAATAGAATGTCAAATATCCTTGATTTTTATAATCTTTCAAGAATTCGATAGTACCGTCTGTTGAACCGTTATCAATAATAATATGTTCAATATTCGGATAAGTCTGCATATCCAGCAATTGCACAAGCAGATTGAATGCATCAGCCTGATTGTTTTGAAGTAAGTTATAAGTTGGTGTTATTACAGTTACTAACGGTTGTTCCATAATTAAAATATATCATATTAATAAGTTTTTTACTAATTATTAAGACTTATTAAAATTTTGTATATATATCTCTTAAAATATATTCTTCCAAAGATTTTTTTTCAGCACTTTTACTTTTCGGGTCATTAATCATAATATCAAACGCGTAGGTTTTACCGCTTTGTGCAGTAATATATCCGGCAAGTGCACTTTCAGAACAATGAGTTCCGGTCTTTGCACGCAGATTGTTCTTAAAATATAGCATTCTGGATGATAATGTACCTTCGCCTGCTGTTGGTAATGAGTTTTTAAATTCTTCAGATTTTGACATTTTTAAAAGAAATTCAGTCATAAAATCGGCAGTTACCATATTGTTTTTTGAAACTCCGCTGCCATCAACAATTCTCACGGTGCTGTGGTCAAGTCCGATTTTATCAAAGTATGCGTTTAGCATTTTTTGTGAATTGTTAAATGAACCTGTATTATTTACAAATTTTGCTCCCGCAGCTTTAAAAACCGTTTCGGCAACAAAATTATTGCTGTTTTTTAATATTTCAACAACTGCATCGCTAATAGGATGTTTAATTTCATCTATAAGATAAATATTAGATGCAGGAGTTTTCTTTTGAGGAAAGCTGCTGTAATATTCGATTTTAGCATTTCTGATTGCATCTTCGGTTCTTAGAATAAAATATCTTTTCGGATGATTTACAGGAATTTGTTTGGTAATTTGTTTTTTTATTGTTCCTTCTGCTGTGATTATGTCAGGGGATATATTGTTATTTCTGCTGAATTTTACATCATTTAAATTTCCTGTTGTGACTAAATTCATAAATGTTGCAGGATAAAATTTTGTTGTATAAATATTAGCCGGTGCACCTTTTGTAGTCGGTGCAACAACTATATTTAGCATGTTTCCGTCAATATTATAAGAACTGTATTTAGGCATAAGCGGGTTTAAATCGTCGTCCCATTGCCATCCTTCTCCCCATTCTACACTGTCAAAAATGAAATCGTCAATATAGACTGTTTTCGGTTCAATAATATTTTTATTTTTAGCAGAATTAAATAGCTTATTCAGATTGCTTGAGGTTAAAAAAGGGTCTGCGCCAAGTTTTAGAAATAATTCATTGTTTGTATTTTTATAAAGTTTGGTTGTGAATTCGTAATCTCTGCCGAGTGTGTCCAGTGCCGCATTAAGTGTAACAATTTTAAGAGTTGAAGCAGGTACAGAAGGTTTTGTATCATTAAATTTGTATACAGTTTTACCTGAATTGACGTCTTTAACAGAAACTGCAACCGCACCTTTGTTAATTCCCGAGTTGGAAATTGTTCGGTCTATTACACCGGCAAAAGTTTGTTGTGCAAACAGTAATATTAAACTAAGCAAGAATATTTTCTTCATATTTTACCTCATAGGTTTCTTTAATATCTTTCATACAGGTACATTTCTCGCGAAATTCGTACATTGGTTTAAAGTCCAAAACTGCAACCATTGCTCCTTCTTTCTGGTCTTTTATTTCTGATACAGTTTCGCCTTTATAGTCAATAATACGTGAATGACCGATATTCCATTCATCATCTTCAATATGTCCTGACTGGGTTATAGCAACCATATATGTCTGGTTTTCAACTGCTCTTGAACGGGTCATACATTCCCACGGTATAGGTTTTTGCAACCCCCAGGCAGCACAGTTTATAAATAAGTCCGCTCCGGCTTTCCTGTATGCTCTGTAAATTTCAGGGAATCTGATGTCATAACATATTGTTAAACCGACCATAATACCTTCAATATTGACTATAACAGGATTTTTACCGGCTTTAACAAATTTACCTTCATCACATCCATAGTATGAAAAAAGATGATTTTTTGAATATACTGCTACCAATTTACCCTGCCTGTTTAATACAGGACATGAGTTATAGTAATTTTCTCCGCATTTTGTTATAAAACTGCCCCCTATAATCCACGAGTTTTGTTCTTTCGCAATATTCGAAAGAAATTGAATTGTTTCGCTGTTATTTATTTCTTCTGCGGTTTCTTGAAATATTTTTGGCGACCATCCGCAAGTCCAGACTTCAGGCAATACTATAATATCAGCATTTCTGACATCCCGGTCTATAAGCTGTTTTAATTTTTTAAAATTCTCTTTTTTATCCCCAATCTTTGCGTTCATTTGAACTGCAAATATTTTTTTACGATTTTCGTCGATTTTGGTTTGTTTTTTCATATTCTTGTATGTTGCTCCGCACCCGTTATTTTTTCCATAATTTATTTTTTACCGCCTCTTTATAAAGTTCGGGAGCTTTTTCTTCGAGCTCAAAAAGTTGTTTTTTGATGTTTTCTTTGGTCTTAGCAAGTTCTTCGTCCGTGGCATCTTCTTTTACATAAATCGGATCGCCGTATACATTTAAAATGTTGCAATCACCTAAGGGTGTTTTCATTTTGTCCCACGAAGGCAGAGTTATAAAAGTTTTTTGCGGTGAATACCAGTGCACAGGTATAATAGGTGCGCCGGTTTTTTGAGCAAGTTTAACCGCGCCGCTTTTTACCTTATGTAAAGGTCCTCTTGGACCGTCAACCATTATCCCTACACATTCACCTTCATTTAATCTTGTAATCATTTGCATTGTAGATTTTACTGCCCCTCTTCTTTCGGCAGAGCCTCTAACAACTTTAAATCCCATTTTTTCTACAACTCTTGCAATAATTTCGCCATCCATTGATGTGCTTATTTGGATGCTTAAATGAGCTTTATCTTTAATTCCGTAAACACAAAATTGGTTTTTGTGCCACATCGCATAAATGCAAGGCTGCACTTTTGGCTCATTATACCCCTTAATATGTGTAAAAAATTCTTGCAGATGCATTAAACCATAGGCTGTATTTGCAAGAAATTCAAGATTTTTATCGTTTATTAATCTAACCATGCTTTGATTATATCATAAAAAGCTTTTTAGAACTTGCACAAATTCTTTTTTGCGCTATCATAAAGGCATATAGTATTAGTAACATAAGGATATAAATGATGAAAGTAACTTTGGAAAACGAAAAAGAAAATGTAGTAAAATTGAATATTACAATTCCTGCGAAAGATGCTGTGGATGCATATAACAACGCTGTAAGAAAAATATCTCAATATGTTAATATTGATGGATTTAGAAAAGGTAAAGCTCCGCGTGCGGTTGTTGAAAGACACGTAGGTACAGAAAGAATTAAACAGGAAGCTATTGAATATTTAATGCCAAGAGCTATTAATCAGGCAGTTGCTGACAATAAGCTTGATATTATTGCTCAACCATATATTACAGAATACAATTTTAATATCGGTGAAGATTTAACAGTAACAGCTAAAGCTGAATTAAGACCTGAAGTGACTTTAGGTCAGTACAAAGATTTAACAGTGGAAGTAAAAGGTACTCCGGCTGATGCTGATGCACTTCAAAAACAATTAGACAGACTTCTTGAACAGCATAGTACACAAGAAACAGTTATTGACAGACCGACTAAAGAAACAGACATTGCAGTAATTGATTTTGACGGTTATGCAAACGGAGAAAAAATTCAGGGCGGAGAAGCTAAAAATTATCCGCTAGACTTGGCTCATTCAAACTTTATTCCGGGATTTGCAGAACAATTAGTGGGTAAAAATATTAATGAAGAATTTGAAATCAAGGTTACATTCCCAGAGGATTATCATGATGAAAAGTTAAAAGGTCAGCCGGCTGTTTTCAAAATTAAAATTAACGAAATCAAAGAAAAGAAATTACCTGAATTGAATGATGAGTTTGCTCAAAAATTGGGTCAGTTTAAAACTGTTGATGAATTGAAAGCTGATATTCAAAAATATATAGATGAACAAAGAGAAAGAACAGATAAACAAAACTCTGAAAATGAAATTTTTAAAACTGTAATTGATGCTGCTAAGGTTGATATTCCTCAATCTATGATTGACAGAGAAGCAAATTCATTGAGAGAAGAGTACAAGCAAAGACTTGCAGCTCAGGGTATTGATTGGGAAAATCTTGTTAAAGCGCAAGGTCAGGATGAATTGCTTAAAAATTTATCGGAAGATGCCCTTGTAAGAATTAAAAATTCTCTTGTAATTGATAAAATTGCGAAAGAAGAAAATCTTAAACTTGAACAAAAAGATTTAGAGCAAAAATTTAGTCAGTTAGGTATGGCTTATGGTTTAAAACCTCAAGATCTTGTTAAGCAGTTAGGTCAAAATCCTGAAATTATCGCATCAATTTCACAACAGGCTATGAATGATAAAGTACGTGATTTCTTGATGCAAAACAACAAAGTTGTTGTAAAATAAAAATATTAAATCTAATATATGTGCCGTATTTACAACGGCACATATTTGATTAAAACTAAATAATAGTACATAATTAAAATAGGAGATAATATATGAGCTTTGTACCCGTAGTAGTAGAACAATCAAGCAGAGGCGAACGTTCTTTTGATATTTTCTCAAGATTATTGAGAGAAAGAATTATTTTCTTAGGAACACCTATTGATGATATGGTTGCTAACCTTGTTGTTGCACAATTGTTGTTATTAGACAGTGAAAATCCGGAAAAAGATATTATGTTATATATCAACAGTCCGGGAGGTTCAGTAACTGCCGGTTTTGCTATCTATGATACAATGCAGCATATTAGAGCGGATGTATCTACAATTTGTTTAGGACAAGCTGCTTCAATGGGAGCCTTCCTGTTATCATCAGGTACTAAAGGTAAGCGTTTGGCTTTGCCTCATTCAAGAGTGTTAATTCACCAACCTTTAGGCGGAGCTCAAGGTCAGGCTACAGATATTGAAATTCAAGCTGCTGAAATTATAAGAATTAAAAAATCATTGAATGAAATTCTTGCCTCTAATACAGGTCAGTCTATTAAGAAAATTGAAAAAGATACAGATCGCGACTATATCATGACACCGCAGGAAGCTCTTGAATACGGTATGATTGATAAAGTTGTATCCAGAGATATATTGAAATAAGGATAATAAAATGGCTAAACATGATGATAACAGATTAAAATGTTCATTTTGCGGCAAATCACAGGATCAGGTAAAAAAACTTATTGCAGGTCCTGAGGTATATATCTGTGATGAATGTGTTGATCTTTGTAATCAAATATTAGACGAAGAATTCTTTGGAAATAAAGATAAAGAAGGTTCTGAAGACGGCGAAATCGGCGAAGAAAAAGCTATCCCTAAACCGCATGAAATCAAAGCTTATCTTGATGAATACATTGTAGGGCAGGATGATGCTAAAAAAGTTCTTGCTGTAGCTGTATATAACCACTATAAACGTCTAAAGCATAATAAAACAGCAGATTTAAAAAACACTGTTGAAATTCAGAAATCAAATATTCTGCTTGTCGGACCTACCGGTTCAGGTAAAACTTTGCTTGCTCAAACTCTTGCAAAAATGCTTGATGTACCATTTGCAGTGGCAGATGCTACTACTTTGACCGAAGCTGGTTATGTCGGTGATGACGTTGAAAATATTCTTTTAAGATTATACCAGAATGCTGAATTTGATCCTAAAAAAGCAGAACGAGGTATTATTTATATTGACGAAATCGATAAAATTTCAAGAAAATCTGAAAACACATCAATCACCAGAGATGTTTCCGGTGAAGGTGTTCAACAGGCTTTATTGAAATTAATTGAAGGTACTGTTGCACACGTTCCTCCACAGGGCGGTCGCAAACATCCGCATCAAGAAATGATTGATATTGATACCAGCAATATCTTATTCATAGTCGGCGGTGCGTTTGTAGGTTTGGATAAAATCGTTGAACGCAGAGCGGATGTTGGTACTTCTGTAGGCTTTGGTGCTAAAGCTCCTTTAACTCAGGTTGAGAAAGAGGCGGCAGCGGCAAGAATGCTTAAAAAGTTGCAGCCCGAAGATTTGTTAAAATTTGGTCTAATTCCTGAATTTATTGGTCGTGTTCCTGTGTATGCAGTTCTTGACCAATTAAACGAAAAAACATTGAAAATGATTTTGACAGAGCCTAAAAATGCTGTTGTAAAACAATATAAATGTTTGTTAGAAATGGACGGTGTTGATTTGGAATTTGAACCTGATGCAATTGATTTGATTGCTCAAGAGGCTATAAAACGTAAAACAGGTGCCAGAGCATTACGTTCTATTGTTGAAGAAATCATGCTTGACGTTATGTATGATGTTCCAACAAAGTCTGATATGGACAAATTTGTTGTTACGGCAGATATGGTCAAAAATCGAAAGAATGCAGAAGTGGTTAAACTTCCAACTCCAAAGGATAAAGAAATTACAGCATAAAAAACTCCCATAAGGGAGTTTTTTTATATGTTAAAAATTTGTCTTATAGTGATATTTGTGGGAAAATGTGTATATGGGAAAGACTTTAATTTTAATTGATGGACACGCATTGGCTTTTCGCCAGTTTTATGCGTTAGAGAGAACTAATATGAGGACATCCGAGGGTGTTCCGACATGGGCTGTATACGGTTTTTTTAAGGCTATATTTGACTTATTAAAAAATAAGGAGTTGAAGGCTGATGCAATTGCTGTTGCATTTGATGTAAGTCATAAAACTTTTAGGACAGAAACTTATTCAGATTATAAGTGTAATCGTTCTGCTATGCCTGATACGATGCGTGAGCAGATGGGCTTGATTTATGAAGGTCTAAAAGCTTTTAATATTCCTATTTATACAAAAGAAGGTTTTGAGGCTGATGATGTTATTGGTACAATTTCTCGCGAGGCGTGTGAACTTGGGCATAAAGTTTTAATTTTAACTGGTGATCAGGATGCTTTCCAGCTTGTTGATAAAGAAGGATGCGTGAAAGTTATTTTGCCTTCAAAAGGTGAACTTATTGAATTTAATTGGGACAGAATATATGAAAAATTAGGCGTTTATCCTAATCAGGTAGTTGATTACAAAGGATTACGCGGTGATGTCTCAGACTGTATTCCTGGAGTAAAGGGTATTGGAGAAAAAACAGCTCAAAAACTTCTTGACAGATACGGTTCTTTAGATGCTATTCTTAAAGATTGCGAGAATATTCCTGAAAAATCAATAAAACAGAAAATTTGTGAAGGAAAAGAACAGGCTAAGATGAGCCAATATCTTGCGACTATTGTACGTAATCTTGATGTTAATTTTGATTTTGACATGACCCGAGTGGAACTGCCTGATGTTACAATAGTTACCGAATATTTGAAAAAAATGCAGTTTTATACTTTTATAAAAAATATTAACTCAATTTTATATTCTTTTGATAAAGTTGAAAGAGTAACTCCGCAAAATGAAACTACTCAGCAGCTGGGGTTTTTCGCTGATGTTGTAAATGATGAGTTAAATAAGGATTGTGAATTAAATTTTGAACATAAATTAATTGTTGATACTTCTGATTTTGAAATATTAATTAAAGAATTAAAAGAGCAAAAAAGTATTGCCTTCAAAGTTTTTGCGGATGTGCAGAGTGCTTTAATTTCTCATATAACAGGATTTGCTTTTGCTTATAATGATAAAGCTTTTTATATTCCTGTCGGGCATTCTAATATAGAAAATCAACTGCGTACTGAAGATGTTCTTTCACAATTAAAGCCTGTATTTGAAGATGAAAAAATCCAAAAGTCAGTATTTGATGCTAAAACGCAGTATAATATTTTGAGAAACTACGGAATCTGTTTAAAAGGAATATATTTTGATGTAATGCTTGCAAGCTACGTTAAAGATGCTGCGCGTAAACATGATTTAGATATTCAAGCACTTGAGCATCTTGGGCATGCTATTATTCCATACGGATTATTTGATAAAAAAAATCCGTTGAAATTTTCGGATGCTCCGTGCGAAAGCGCTTTTAATAACGCTTGTGATGAAATTTCGACTATATGTGAGTTAACAAAATTTTGGCAAAAAGATTTGGATACAGATGAATTAAATCTTACATGCAATGTAGAAGTTCCTTTAGCAATTGTTCTTGCAGATATGGAATATAACGGTGTTGCGATTGATGAAAATTATTTAATCTCATTAACTTCATTGATGGATGAGGAATTAAAGAAAATTGAATGCAAGATATTTGATATTGCAGGATGTTCATTTAATATAAATTCGCCTCGCCAGGTCGGTGAAGTTTTGTTTGTAAAAATGGGTTTAAAAGCGAAGAAAAAACGCGGTAAAACTGCTTTTTCAACTAATGCGGCAGTTCTTGAAGAACTTGCTCATGAATATGAGATTGCTAATTTAATCCTTGAATATAGAAAATATGCAAAACTTAAATCAACATATACAGAAGCTTTGCCTGCATTGATTGATGCTAAAGATGGTAGAATTCATACAACATATAATCAGACAGTTACAGTGACAGGTCGTTTGTCCTCTTCAAATCCTAATTTACAAAATATTCCGATTAGGACTGATGAGGGTAATAAAATTCGAAATGCATTTGTAGCTCAGGATAGAAAGAATGGTATGATTTTATCTGCTGATTATTCTCAAATTGAATTGCGTTTATTGGCTCATATTTCTCAGGATAAAAATCTTGTGGAAGCATTTAACAGCGGAGCTGATATTCATACATTAACAGCATCAAAAGTATTTGATGTGCCTGTGGAAAACGTAACAAAAGAAATGCGATATAAAGCAAAAGCAGTAAATTTCGGGATTATATATGGTCAAAGCAAATACGGACTTGCAAAAGCTCTGGGTATATCAAATTCTGAGGCTGAAGATTTTATTAACAGATATTTCGCAACTTATCCAAGGGTAAAAGCATACATGGAAGGCACTATCAAAATGGTTGAGGAAAAAGGCTATGTTGAAACTGTCTTTGGGCGCAGAAGATATTTGGAAACAGAACTTGCAAGTTCTAATGCAATGATTAGAGAGTTTGCAAAACGTGCAGCGATTAATCAGCCAATGCAAGGTACAGCTGCCGATTTAATGAAAATGGCTATGATAGATTTTTCTCAAAAATTAAAAGAAAATAATTTAAAATCTAAAATGATAATGCAGGTTCATGATGAACTTGTGGTTGAGGTTTATAAACCAGAACTGGAAAAAGTTAAGGAACTGGTGAAAGAGGCTATGGAATTAAATCAGCCTTTGTCTGTACCTCTTGTTGTAGATATTAATGCAGGGGAATCATGGAAAGAAATCTAATTGTATTATTTATATTGTTTGTCTTAGGTGTGCCATTTGTAAAAGCTGACGAGCAGCCTTCGATGACTGCTCTTGTAACTCCGCAAAATGTTGATTTTAAAATATGCACGAGAAGCTACATTCTGCCGGCAGAAAAACTTTTTTATATGGCTGTTGCTTCAGCTAAAGAAAATAAATTTACTGTGGATGAAATTCAATCCAAAACAGGTTACATATTGTTTACGGCGGCAGGGAAACAGTATCTGGCAAGTGTTGTAAAAATTGATGATACAAAATCAATGCTTAAAATAACTCCAACAAACAATAATTATTTCTTTGCTCCCGGAATTGTTTTAAACTTTTTTAGATATATTGATTTAAACGGTGCAACACCTCTTGTAACATTAACTAAGAGTTAAAAAAGCCTCATCAACCGTTAATTTTATCTCATATGAACTTTCATTTGCTGTTGAAAGCCATATGAGATATTCTATATTTCCCGACGGACCTTTGATTGAGGAAAAAGTAAGTCCGTTGATTTTGTAGCCTAAATCTTTTGCACAAGTTATTACATTTTCAATTACTTCTAAGTGGACTTTTTTATCACGGACAACTCCGCCTTTTTCAACTTTTTCCTTGCCCGCTTCAAATTGCGGTTTGATAAGACAAATCATTTCATGAAATTCGGGTTTTAATAATGTTTTTAAATTTGGCAGAACTTTTGTTAATGAAATAAATGATAAGTCGCTTACAAGCAGGTCTGCAACCAGGTCTCCTTCAGAATAAATTTCTTCAAAAGAGCAAATTTTAAGGTTTGTGCGCTCAATTGTTTTTATGCGTTCATCTGAACGGATTTTCCAATCCAGTTGCCCGTAGCCGACATCAACCGCATAAACAAATTTTGCCCCGTTTTGTAACAGGCAGTCTGTAAATCCGCCTGTTGAAGCTCCTGCATCAAAACAAATTCTGTCTTTTGGTGAGAAATTAAACGCATCCAGGGCTTTTTTTAGTTTAAATCCGCCGCGTGATACGTAAGGCATAGATTTTACAATAATCTCATATTCTTTTGCGGGGTTAATCTGAAAACCTGCTTTTGTAATATATTCGTCATTAATTTTTACATGCCCTGCCAAAATCGCAGCGGATGCTTTGCTTTTGGTTTCAAAATAACCTAAATCTGTCAGGTATTTGTCTAATCTTTCTTTCATATACCGAACACCTCGTTTGCGTTTTTGGTTGTAATTTTATCTACTTCATCAACAGATATACCCCGCAATTTTGCGATTTCTTCTACAACAAATTTTGTATAAGCAGGCTGATTTTCTTTTCCTCTATATGGAACGGGGGTTAAGTATGGGGCATCTGTTTCAAGCAATAATTTTCCAAGCGGTATGTCAGTTGCAACTTCTTTCATTTTTATTGCGTTTTTAAAAGTTACTACTCCGCCCAATGCCAGATACCAACCTTCTTTTATACATTCACGTGCAAATTCGATGCTTCCCGAAAAGCAGTGCATAACAATTTTTGAGCCTTTATTGTATTTTTTTAAAATATCAAATGTATCTTTGTGCGCTTCTCTGTCATGAACTGAAATTGGCAAATTAAGTTCATTTGCAAGTTTTACTTGTTTGATAAAAACTTCTTTTTGTAAATCATTAAAACTTTTATCCCAATAATAATCAAGTCCGATTTCGCCAATTGCAACAATTTTAGGATGTTTTGAATATTCTTTAATTTTATCAATTAAACCATCTGTCCAATCCTTAACTTCTGTCGGATGAACTCCAAGCATCCCGTATATATTATCGTATTTGTCAATAAGTGTCATAACATCGTCAATATCTTTTGGATATGCGGACGGTACTATTATTTTGTCAACTCCGCTTTCTATTGCATTATTAATAACTTCGTCAAGCGAAATTTCTTCAATCATATTTATGTGTGAATGTGTGTCTATCATAGTTAAAATTATATCACGATTGTGATATAATTTTAGTCATGGCAGAAAAAGATTTGAAAATATCAATAGCACATCTATATCCTAAACTTCTGAATTTATATGGGGATATGGGAAATATTATTACGCTTAAAAAACGCTGTGAGTGGCGTGGCATTTCTGTTAAGTTCGAAGAAATCGGAATTGGTGATAAGATAGATGAGCATGATTTATATTTCATTGGCGGAGGACAGGATAAACAACAGCAGGAAGTCGCATCCGAACTTTATTCAAATAAAGATTTTCTAACTGAGGAACGCGACAGAGGTTCGGTGTTTCTGGGAATTTGCGGAGGATACCAGCTTTTCGGTCACTATTACCAGCCCTTTGATGGTGATAAACTTCTCGGTATTAGTCTAATGGATGCTTATACCATTGCAGGCAAAAAAAGATTTATCGGAAATGTTACTGTTGAAACTGCTTTTCTAAAGCCTGAAACCCTTGTAGGGTTTGAAAACCACAGCGGGTTGACATACCTTCAGGGTGAAACGAAACCGTTGGGTAAAATTATTGTCGGTAACGGCAATAACGGACAGGACGGCTTTGAAGGCGGGCGTTATAAAAATGTGTTCGGAACATATTTGCATGGTTCGCTGTTGCCGAAAAATCCGCATTTTGCAGATTATTTGATTGAACTGGCACTTGAAAAACGTTACGGTGAAAAGATTAAATTGGTTGAACTTGATGATGAAATTGAATTAAGAACTCATAATTCGCTTGTCGGAAAGGCTTATTAATGGAATTATATAACAAATGGTGCCAAATCCCGGATAAAATAAGATTTTTGTTGATAGGCGGGATTAATGCTTCTTTTTCGTATATTATATTTGCAATTGCCGTTTTTTTTATAGGGCAGGAACATTATCAACTTTGTGTTGCTTTGCAGTGGATTATTTCATCTGTTTTTTCATTTATAAACCAAAAACTATTTGTTTTTTGTACAAAAGGTAATTGGCTTCAAGAGTATTTGAAATGCTGTACAACTTGGGTAATTAGTTATACATGTAATGCTTTAATACTTGAATTTATTGTAAGGTTTATATCAAAAAATGTTTATGTCGGACAATTATTTTCAATATTAATAGCATCTGTTATAACTTATATTTTATTTAAACACTTTGCATTCAAGAGTTAACGCAGATAGCCTGTGAGAAATTTAAATATTTTTATTGCTTTCTCAAACGGGACTTCAATGCTTTCTAGTTTTCTTGATTCATAAATCTGTAAATATTGATTTTCTGTATTAACACCTTCTATTGCAAAACAATGAACTTTAGCAAAACCTTTTTGATCTTTTAAACCAGTTCCGGCAATAAATGCAAAATCATCTGCAATATCAATTTTTTCAAGCAGTTCTATAGCTTTGTCTTTATCCCGAGTTAAACTCATTCTCAGTCCGCCTTCATTCAAAATAATCGGTTTTTGCCCTGTGAATATTTCTAAAAAGTTTGAAGGTTTATTGTATTCAAATTTTTCGTGACATTTTGCGAATCTGCTTACAAAAGGCTTCTTATGCGGATGTTCTTTTAATAGCATGTTCATTGCAACTTCTATTGCTTTTATTATTGGGTTTTGAGGGCAGGTTATGATGGCTTCGTTGTAATATTTGTCTAGCGGAATAAGTCTTTGAATATCTTCTTGTGTGACTAAATACTCAAGTCGATGCTCATCAACATTTTGAAATCTTATTCTAAACCCGTTACCTTGGTGGGCAATATTTTGACTTAAAATTTTTTGTCCGTCTTTGCTTCTTGCAAGTGCACTGACAGATGATATAAGATAGCAGTCTGAAAAATGCTGTATCGGTCTTTGCAGGGGTATAATTTCATGTAGTGTAATTGGTCGCATATTGTGTATAAAACTCCTGAAAATATCTTTTGCTTAAAAAAGCGGTTTTTATAAAACCGCTTTAATATTTTTTATAAGTTTTTCAGTTGCCTGTTCAGGAGTGTATTTTTCCTGTTCATCGGTTTCGCGGACTTTAAATTCCACAAAACCTTCATTAATAGTTTTACCAACTGTTACTCTGTATGGGAAACCTATTAAATCAGCATCTTTGAATTTTACACCGGCGCGTTCGTCTCTGTCATCAAGAACAACTTCAATTCCAGCAGATTTTAATGCATCGTACATTTCATTTGCAACTTTCATTTGAAGTTCATCTTTGATATTAACAGGAACGATTACAACGTGATACGGTGCAATTGCAATAGGCCATTTTATACCGTGTTCGTCGTAATGTGCCTCTACTGCCGCTGCTGCTGTTCTTGAAATACCTATGCCATAGCATCCCATAACATATGGATGAGTTTTGCCGTTAATATCAGTATAAACAGCGTTCATTGGTTTTGAATATTTAGTACCGAGTTTAAAGATATTACCTACTTCAATCCCTTTTGTTACTTGTAACGGTTTACCGCATTGAGGACAAAGTTCTCCGCGCTCAACAAGGCGGATGTCTGTGTAATCAAATTTTGCACCTAAATCTTCAAGATTTGCGCCAATAAGGTGTTTGTCGGTTTGGTTTATGCCGACAACAAAGTTTTTCATATCTTTTACTGTTTCATCAGCAATGATTTTAACACCTTTCATGCTGTTTGGACCGATAAAGCCCGGAACGGCATCAAATCCTTTTTCTGCCATAAGTTCAGCGATTTCTGCTGCTGATGCAATTCTGATATCAATGCCGCCAACAGCATTCATTAATTTTGTTTCTTCAACTGCTTTATCAGCTCTAATTAACGCAAGAACAGGTTTTTTATCGACTATATAAACAAGTGTTTTCAGAATTAAAGTTGAAGGAATATTCAAAAATTTGCTTAATTCTTCAATTGAATGAGTATTTGGCGTATCAATAATTTTTGTTTCATTAAAATATTCTTTACCGTCAACTACTGCATCAGGAAGGTTTGAAATTGCGTGGTTTGAATTTGCTGAATAATCGCAATCGTTACAATAAAATACGTCGTTCTCACCGGCATCAGTGTCTGTGATTACCATGAATTCATGGGAAACGCTGCCACCTATTGCGCCGCTGTCGGATTGAACCATTTTTGTATCAAGTCCGCATCTTTCAAAAATTCTTTTATAAGCTTTTGCCATATTTTCATATTCTTTATCCAAACCTGCTTCGTCAATATCAAAGCTGTATGCATCTTTCATGATAAATTCGCGTCCTCTTAAAAGACCGTAGCGCGGTCTGATTTCGTCGCGGAATTTAGATTGTATTTGATATAAATTTACAGGTAATTGTTTATAAGATTTTAATCCGTCGCGGGCAACAGATGTGATAATTTCTTCATGTGTCGGTCCAAGACACATATCGCGGTCGTGACGGTCTTTCAATCTCATTAATTCTTTGCCGTAAACTTCCCATCTGCCTGATTCTTCCCATAATTCTTTAGGCTGAACAAATGGCATCAAAAGTTCTTGTGCTCCCGCATTATCCATTTCTTCTCTAACAATATTTTCAATTTTTTTCAAAACTTTCCACATTAAAGGCTGGTATGTATAAATACCGGGGGCAAGTTTTTTTATAAACCCTGCTCTGCCAAGCATTTTATGAGAAATAACTTCTGCATCAGACGGAAATTCTCTCAGGGTTTGTATAAACATTTTTGACATTTTCATAAGCTTAGTCCTCTTTTCTGATTTAATATTATCATGAAAAAATCAAGAGAGGAACTTATCTAACTCTTTTTTTACGAGTTTTGGAGAAACACTCAATGAATTATTGAATTTTAAAGCATTGTTCATAGCTTGAACGTATTTGTCGCGAACTTTATTCAGCTTATAAACCTGAGCCAGCATATAATAAAGGTCACCGTTGTCACCGCAATTTTGTAATGCTCGTTCTAGTATTGATGCGGCAAATTCTGTCTGATTTTCTTTGCTCATAATTTTTGAGTAAATTTTGTATGCATCAATATCTTTTGAATTAAATTCAAGAGTTTTTTCGAGATTTTCAATAGCGTTTTCAATGTCGCCTTCTTCGTAATCAATTGATGCAAGATTAAAATATGCCCAGCTGTAATCCGGAGAAAGCTCCAGTACTTTATGGAATTTTTCTCTTGCGCCTGAGTTATCGCCTTGTTCTTTTAAAATATTGCCTATATAAAAATGTGCATAAATATCTTCGTCATTTAATTCTATTGTGCGTTGAAAATAATATTTTGCTCCGTCAAGTTTTCCTTGTTTAAAATAACAAAGCCCGATTGAAAAATAAGCATTTGAATCGTTGTTATCTTTGTCTAAAACTCTTTCAAAGTATTCAATTGCGGTTTCGTAAACTTTTTTATCAATATAAACAAGTCCTAAATTATAATAAGCATCTACTTCATCAGGAGCAAGCTCAATCGCTTTCCTGTAATTTTCAATTGCTTTATTAAGATTTTTTAATTTTTCATAGGTAATGCCAAGGTTATAAAATATTGCGCTGTCATCATTGAAAATTTTTGCCAAATATAAAAAATGCTGCAATGCCTCTTCAGGAAAATTAAAATCCATAAGCATTACGCCAAGCTGTCTTCGTGCTTGAAAATTTGTCTGATCCTGTTTTAATATTTCTTGCAATTCCTGGATTTTATCAATTTTAGACATAAATATAGTATACAAGTATTGTAAATATATTGCAAAAATGTTAAAAGTTATATAGAATAATTGTAGAAATTTTAAGGAGAAAAAAATGAGAATTTTAACAATAATTTTATCGTTATTTTTGTTTGCACAATCAGTTGTAGCAGGTCCTTTAAGCGGTAATGCAAAAACAAAAAGAATACCTGCAGGTACTGCTTTTCAACTGCAATTAACAAACCCGATTTCTACATATAACTCACAAGGTGCAGAATTTACCGCTATCATGCTCAATGATCAAACTGCCGATTCTGATGTTATTCTGCCAATGGGTTCATTAGTTCGAGGAACAATAAAAAAAGTTGAACCTGCAAAAAGGTTTTCAAAAGGGGCAATTCTGTATCTTGATTTTGACCATGTTGTAACTCCAAACGGCAGACAATTACCTTTGTCAATGTCTGTTGTTGGCAGGACTGATTTGACTTATGACGGCGGTATTGCAGGGTCTAAAGGATATAAAGAGGCGCTTGGCGAAAATTGGGAAAAAACAAAAGATATCACATCTTCTGCAACAGAATGGGGGTCAGATGTCTTTGACGGAGTTCCTGTTGCGGATCAGTTGATGACAGGTGTCGGTGCAATAAGTGGCGCAATTGGCGGCGGAGCTTATTACGCTTATGATTTCTTTGCTGATATGATTAGAAAAGGTAAAAATGTTAACCTCAGAAAAGGTGATGTTTTAAATGTTATCTTAGTTGATCCGGTTGACGTACCTGTTATTTAAATCCCGCCAACCTGATTTCGGCCGTTATTTTTAGCATCATATAAACGTTTATCTGCCGCAGATATCAATTCTTCGGCAGTTTTACCATCTTGAGGAAATGTGGACACTCCCAAACTGATTGTAACATTTGTTTCTTTGCCGTTTGCCAGTCTGAATTTATTTTGAGCAACACGATCGCATATTTTTTGTGCTGTAGAGTATGCTTCTTTCTCTCCCATATTTGGCAAAATTATACTCATCTCTTCGCCACCGTATCGGCAAACAATATCTGTGGCACGAACGTTACGTTTTAGCGTTTGAGCTACCTCTCTTAATACTGCATCTCCTGATTGGTGTCCAAAGTTATCGTTGAACTTTTTGAAAAAGTCAATATCAATGATAATTAGTGAAAAATTTGTGTTATATCGTTTACATTGTTCCACCTGCATTCTGATTTGTTCCTGAAAATATCTGTGGTTGAATAATTCGGTCAACCCGTCTGTTGTTGCAAGTTTATATTGCTGTTCAAAATCGCGCGATTTTATAAGGTACTTGATAATATATGCACATGTAAATCCGAAAATTGAGAAAATAAGCGGATATATAACTTCAAGCCATAAGTTTTCAAATCGCATAGCATAATATGCTATCAAAAGATAAATAAAGTATGTGGAAAATGACATCATAGATGCTGAAAATGCAGAATTAACACGGCTTACTACGGATGCAATTAAAAGTGAAAGCAAAATACTCAATGCTATTGTGTATCCTCTGTGAACTTTACGTATAAAATTATTATCAATAATGTTATTTACATAAGTAGCCTGAACTTCTACGCCGGGATAAATTTTCCCTGTGGGAACTGTTTTTATATCGAAAAGACTTGAGGCGGTAGAACCAAAATAAATAATTTTATTTGAAAAGTCGTAATCAAGTCTGCTGCCTTTAGATGCTTTTATTAATTTATACATAGGAATGTATGTGTAAGTGTTTGCAGGTCCGTACCAGTTTAAAATTGCGCTGCCGTCGTTATCAAGATAGATATTTCTGTCAGCGATTCTAAAGTTTGAATTTTTGTCTATTTCGTAACTGTTATGTGGCTCGCCAAGGTAATTTAACCCAACTTTAAGTGCAAGCTGAGGGTAATAATCATCTTGATATTTTACAACAAGGGGCATTTTTCTCAAAATACCGTCATCCGAGCGAGAAACATTTATTATTCCGATATTTGATGTTGCGTCCAATATTCCCTGTAAAATAGTTCTGCAATTGGTAAATGTCAATTGAGAAAAATCAATACGTGAATTATTTTCAACATTTATCTTAATTTTATCAGGCAGTTTTGGCGGAGTTCTTAAATCTTCTGATTGGTTATCAAAATTCATTGAGGTAAATATATTGTCATATTTTTTGAATGCTTTTATTAATGCCTCATCTGCTAAGTTTTTGCTTTTAATTGATTTTACAAACATTAAATCAAATGCTATTGCACGAGGATTTTGTTTTTCTAAATAATTTATAATATCTGCATATATATCTCTTGGTAAAGGCCATTCGCCGTAGGTATCAAGAATGTATTCGTAAGTTGCATCATCTATAGCAACTATAACTATATCCTGATTGGGTTTTTTAGCCCCTTCATTTATCATAATACTTTGACGAAGGTCAAAGGTTTTGTTTTCAATAGAATCAATAAATGAACTCAAATTAGCATTCTTAAGGATTAAAAATGCAAAAATAACAAAAAATATTATACCGATTGCATACGAAAATTTTTTAAACATAACCTATCCCAATTATTCTTTCTATCAGTATAATTGAAATCGGTTGTTTTTGCAAGTGCTACGCACGTAGCCCTTTTACATCCCGCGTAGAAATTTCGTAATCTCATTATTGTTTAAATTGTTAAGAATAAAATGTTTTTCAAGTATAAAATTGTTTAATTTTAAAATTTCTGTAGAATAAGATAATTCATCGGGGTTTTGCAAATATCTTAGTAAACATTGCTCGTGCAGATTCATATATAATCACCTTTAATAACGGATAACTTTTATATTATGCCAAACTTAAAAATTTTTAACATCAAACAAACGCATGATACTTGCACTTTTTTATTTCTGTAGTATCATATAATTAGTCGAAATTATTATCAAGTTTGGAATCTTGAAGGAAAGAAGGTAAAAAATGAAAAACGGAATTCACCCAGATTATAAGAAAATGACCGTAAAATGCGTTTGCGGTAACGAAATTGAAACAGGTTCAATTTTAGACAATATCACAGTTGAAATTTGCAACAACTGTCACCCGTTCTACACAGGTCAACAAAAAATTCTTGACTCTGAAGGACGTGTTGAAAGATTTAATAAACGCTACGGTAAAAAACAAGCGTAGCCGCTTGACCCGCCAAGTGGGTTTTGTAACAATTTTATTAAATAGTACCGCATCGATTTCAGGTGTGGTATTATTTTTTTATATTAAGGAGGATATGATGGAAGGGAATAATAAACCGGTAGTTAATTTGATTTCAAAACCGCAGAATATGCTAAAAACTGTTTATACAGCTTGCAGAACTTGCTATAGTGCAGACTACCCGATAAATATTTATAACAGTACTGATGATGAAGAAAAAATGCTTAAACTGATTGAACGCGTAATCTCATCAGGTCATTACTCAACCATTGAACATATTCAGGTGAGTTTTGCAATCTCAAATGTATCACGTGCGTGTACTCATCAACTTGTAAGACACAGACACATGTCTTTTTCGCAAAAATCTCAAAGATATGTTAAAGAAAAAGGTCAATTTGATTATATTATCCCGCCGACAATTGAGAGAAATCCCGAATTAAAAGAAAAATTTGAAAATTTTATGTCACAAATATCAACTCAGTATCAAGAATTTGTTGATGCAGGAATTCCTGCCGAAGATGCCAGGTTCGTTCTGCCGAATGCTGCGGCAAGTTCGCTTGTTGTAAGTATGAATTTGCGTGAATTAATTCATGTTGCTAATTTAAGACTTTGCACACGCGCTCAGTATGAAATAAGAACAATGGTTAAGATGATGTGTGATGAGTTAATTAAAGAAGAATTATGGTTAAAACCGTATCTGGTTCCAAAATGCGAACGTTTAGGATTTTGTGACGAAGATAAATCTTGTGGTAAGCGTAGCCGCTTAACCCGTGATATTGAGGGTTGATGTGATTTATGGAGTTACTAATAAATCCTATCATAATATCTGTAATTTTATTATGTGTGCTTTGCCTTTGCAGGGTTAATGTTTTGCTTGCACTGCTTGTTTCTGCTGTTGTAGCCGGAAAAGTAGCCGGAATGCACTCAGCTCAAATTATGGATGTTTTTATTAGCGGTATGGGGCAAAATAGCGAAACCGCTTTAAGCTATATTTTGTTGGGCACCTTTGCCGCGGCAATGGCTCATACAGGATTAGCGGATGTTCTTGCAAAAAGAATTTCTCTTATGATTAAGAATAATAAATTTATTTTACTTTTAATTTTGACACTTTTAGCCTGTGCGTCACAAAATTTAATCCCTGTTCATATTGCATTTATTCCCGTTATAATTCCGCCATTAATCGGGTTGATGAATAAATTAAAACTCGATAGACGTGCTGTTGCGTGCGCTTTATGTTTTGGACTTGTTACACCTTATATTGTATTTCCGGCAGGATTTGGCTTAATCTTTCAAAGACTTCTTGCGGATAATATGAGTGCAAATGGATTAGCTGTAAGTGTTGATGATGTTTGGAAATCTGTTTGGATTTTGGGTGTCGGATTATTTGTCGGACTTTTGTGGTCTGTATTTATTTCCTATAGAAAACCTCGTGAATATGAAAATATTCCGTTTAGAGAAGAAAAACGTCGTTCTTTAAGGTTCACGGGTAGTCATTATATTACTCTTTTTGCGGCAATAGCTACGTTAGGAGTGCAGTTGTTGACAAAATCTTTGCCTTTAGGGGCTTTAATAGGTTTAACAATAATCTTTGGTACACGTGCTATAAATCCTGAAAAAATGGATACTTTGATTAATGAAGGTATTGGTCTTATGGGCTATGTAGCTTTTGTGATGCTTGTAGCGGCAGGATTTGCGGGTGTCTTGAAGGCAACAGGGTCAATTGAAGTCCTTGTAAACGGATTAATCCCGTTTATGATGGGTTCGCAATTACTGGCTGCGGCATTGATGCTTTTAATCGGGCTGTTTATAACGATTGGTATTGGAACATCTTTCGGTACAATTCCTATCTTGGCAGTATTATTTGTTCCGGTATTTATTAATTTGGGATTTAACCCGATGCAGGCAATTGCTGTTTTTGCGGCAGCTGCGGCTCTTGGAGATGCAGGTTCTCCCGCATCAGGCACTACGCTTGGGCCAACGGCAGGCTTAGATGTTGATGGACAGCATCAACATATTAAAGATACATGTATACCGACATTCTTGCATTATAATATTGCATTAATTCTGTTTGCATTATTGGCAGTGTATATATTTTAGTTATCTGTAAAGAAAAAATTATGGCGGCCCTGGAGGGAGTCGAACCCACGGCAGACAAGGTTTAGGAAACCTCCGCTCTATCCTACTGAGCTACAGAGCCAATAAATAAACTATACCACAAAAAAGTATGGTGTGCTCGGCGGGATTCAAACCCGCGACCTTTTCCTTCGGAGGGAAACGCTCTATTCAGCTGAGCTACGAACACATTAATCATTCGCCAAAATTATTGTAAAATCAGTTTCTCCACAATAATAATTTACAGGGTCATATACAAATTGTAAGCTGCCTATTGCATCATTCTTTTTCTTTAGATGATTGTAGTATTCATTTGTAACTTTGCTTGAATGTGCAATAAATTGAGAATGCGATCTGGATAATGTACCTGTGCATTTTACTTCAATACCTGAAGATTTAAGGCTTTCTGCCATTTTTTCACCAATAGAGCTATCGGCAAACATAATCCCTGCATTCAAATGCAATGTTTCATCAATGGGAGTTTTGTCGCGATAAATTACACGATTAACTACTTCCTGAGTTTTTTCAGGATCTAAAATCCAATAGCTTATATATCCTTTTTGATTAGGTCCGCCAGGAAGCATTGCTATTTCAATTTTATCCATATCTACATGTTTTGCAAGTCCTGCATATTGTGTCATTTCGTAGAATGACATATCTGTTTTAACGTATTTTTTTGCAACTGAAATGATGTCAGGAATTTTTGTTATTGTTGAAGGTTGTTTAATTTGTGTAAGTAAACTTCTTAATAACCACTGTTGACGCTGTGTTCTTCCAATATCTCCTAAAGCATCGTGTCTGAAACGAAGATATTCAACTGCCTGTTGCCCGTTTAAATGTTGATTGCCTTTTGCAAAGTTTATATGTAAACCAGCTGTGTAATCATGGTAACGCATTGGTTTTTCTACATATATATCAACACCGTCCATAGCATCAACAATAGCTTTAACTGCATCATCATGAACCATAATGTATCTGTCAATATGAACACCGAGAGTATCTTCAACGGTTCTTTTAGTCATTTCAATTCCGCCTATAGCATGTGCGGCATTGATTTTATTTACCCCATTATTTTTAGGAAGATAAACTTTACTGTCGCGCGGGATTGAAAGTGCGTTTACAGATTTTGTTTTCGGGTCAATATTTATAAGAATAATAGTATCGGTTCTTGTACCTGTCCACAGGTCATTAGGATTATCACTTGCGTCAACACCCAAGAATAAAATATTTTGACGTCTTAATCCAAAAGGCAGAGTAAAGTCAGCATGTTCTTTTTTACCATTGCTCTGTGCTAATTTTTGAAACATTTTAGCGGCAAGAGAGTTTTCACCAAACTGTTTTGAAATAAATTCTTCGTTATCGCCTAATATAAAAATACCGGCTACGACACCAATAAATACAATAATCATACCAATCAAAACTTTTGCAAAAGATGAATTTTCTTCTCTTTCTTGTTTGATACGTCTTACAAATGAATCTGTTCTATCTCTTCTTTGCTGAGTGTTGTTAGCCATATATTTTTTCCTTTATTACATAACATTAATTAAATAAGTTGAAACCAGCGTAAAATAAATTGCCAGTCCCAAAACGTCAATAGTTGTAGCAATTACAGGTCCTGATGCTACAGCAGGGTCAATTTTCATTGCTTTTAGCGCAAACGGTGTAAATGTTCCGATAATTGTAGCCAT
Organism: uncultured Candidatus Melainabacteria bacterium; assembly: GCA_950096985.1. GTDB lineage: Bacteria > Cyanobacteriota > Vampirovibrionia > Gastranaerophilales > Gastranaerophilaceae > Stercorousia. The sequence goes on along the minus strand of CATNBA010000005.1, from coordinate 41,925 downwards.
TGTCATATTAATAGCCATGGCAAGTCCGACTATAATACCTAATTCCATATTATGCTGCCATCCCCAGGTAACTGCAGTTACAAGCAAACCAAATATAGAACCGATTACAAGCCCGATACATGTTTCTCTTATAATATGATGCATTGCTGAACTTAGAGTTACCTGACCGGTTGAAAGACCACGTACCATAAGTGTAATACTTTGAGTTCCGATGTTGCCCCCTAAGCCCGCAAGTAATGGCATAAATATAGCTATAATAGGCAAAGCATTTAAGGTATGATCAAAGTGATGTCCAACATTAACTGCAATGAATTCACCTATAAGTGTGATAAAAAGCCAGGGAGTACGTGCACGTATGGCATTAAAAACATTACCTGAAAGTATTTCGTCTTCATCTACAACTTCTGTAGAGATACCGGATGATTGGTAAATTTCTTCTGTTGTTTCTTCTTCAAACAAATCGTGAACATCATCCCAAGTAATCATCCCTTTGAGCCTATTGTATAAATCAACTACAGGCAATGCATTATATTGGTATTTCATAAACTCGTCAGTAATGTAATCACTATAGTCATCAACATGAAGTTTTACTATGTCAGAAATCATAATGTCTTCAACTTTCTGATTAATTGGTGAGGTTAAAAGTTTTCTTAGAGAGACAACACCCATAAGGTGATTTTGTTTATCAGTGACATAAACATAGTATAATTCCATATTATCTTGTTCAGCCTTAATTCTAATATGATTTAAAACATCTTGAACGCTCATATCTGAATTAACTGTTAAAACAACAGGGTTCATGATACCACCAGCGGTATCTTCGTTATAAGTCAAGAGTTCTCTAACTTCTTCCGAGAATTTGTGTGGTAATTTATCTAAATAAGTTTCGCTTTCATCATCTTCCATGTCACCCAAAACGTCTGCTGCAGCATCATGAGGTAATTGAGTAAGGATTTGTGATGCAAGGTTTTCATCAATATCTGATAATAATTCCACCTGCATTTGCGGAGGAAGGTATTCCATAATATCAGCAGCTTTAGAGATATCAAGCAGTTTAAAACAATGCAGTCTTTCATCAGGTTTCAGCTCCTGAAAAATGTCTGCTAAATCTGCAACGTGATAACCGTTCAATTCTTCTTTTAATTGAACAAGTGTTTCATCTTCCATTATTTCTCGTAATCTGTCGATAATATTCTGGACATTCATCATACTAATATTATATAACAAACAAGGATTACAGTCTCATTCAACATATTGAAATGTTTTGAAGATTGTTTTATAATAATAAAATAGATTGGAGGGACTGATGAAATTTAATATTGGTTTTTTATTTAATAATTTCGGGGGGGGGGCTCTGAACCGAAATTAGGATTTACTCTTGCAGAGGTGTTGATAACTCTGGGGGTTATTGGGGTAGTTGCAGCTTTAACAATGCCAACGCTAATAAATAAGCATCAAGAAATTGTTTTGAGGAACAGGGCTAAAAAAGCTTATTCAATATTGAATAATGCTTATTTCAAAACGCTTGCTGATTTAGAATTTAGCAATACTTGCTTTTACAATACAGGTGTAGGTACTAATTCTGGTGATTGTGAGATTTTTGAGGAACAATTAAAGAAAAATTTAAATATTATAAAAATTTGTAATGATAACGCTCTTTCAAATGGTTGTATTTCTCCACAGTTAAAAGGGATTGATGAGGTTGCAAAAGCTAATAATCCTGACAAATCAGAGGAGGAAATGAACGAGATTGTAAATATAGATATCAGTAATTGTGGTTTTGCTGCAAATTCATTGCGTAATAGATATAATGCTTGGGTGTTAAATGACGGTTTGACTATAATTAAAGGTTACGGTGGTGCTTCAAATACTAAATATTTTGCGGTCGATACAAACGGACTGCAAGGACCTAATAAATGGGGCTATGACTTTTTTATCATGTATGCACGTTACGATAACATGCAAAAATTTAATTTCGCTTCAGCAATCGGCTGTCATAGAAATGAAAAAGGCGGTAAATCTATGATTAACTGGATTAAATAATTTCATGTTTATGTTAAAATAATCTTACAGGAGAGAAATGTATGATAAAAGATTATTTTATAAACAATATTGAGATTGCTATTGAAAAAGCAATTAAGGATGGTAAGTTAGGTGCAATGACAGAATATGTAAAAGGTACTCTGGTTGTTGAAAGACCTAAAAATGCAGATTTTGGTGATTATGCAGTGAATGTGTCTTCACTTGCAAGATTTGCAAAAATTGCTCCGCCTCAAATAGCAAATTCTATTGTTGAATATGTTCAAAAAGAAGATAACGAATATTCAGTTATCGGTGGATTTATTAATTTCAAAGCAGGATATAAGCTTTTGTCTAATCTTGTTGAAGAAATTTTTAGAAAAAATAAAGAATTTGGAAAACCGGAAGATGTTGAAACTGAAAAAATTCTGCTTGAATATATTTCGGCTAATCCTACAGGCCCATTTCATATAGGTCATGGCAGGTGGGCTTCTATGGGCTCTGTGCTTGCTAATCTTTTGAAATTCTATGGACATGAGGTCTATCAGGAATTTTATATCAATGATGCTGGTTCACAGATTAATAAACTTGGGAATTCTCTTGCAATCAGAATTCGTCAGGAGCTTGGTGAAGATGTTGATTTCCCTGCTGACGAAATTGAAAGGAAAAATTTCTATCCCGGAGATTATTTAATCCCTGTTGCTAAAAAGTATCTTGAAACTCATGATGGTTTGCCTCAAGATGTAAAAGAACTTTCTGATTTTGCCAAAAAAGAAATGGAAGATTTGCAAAAGGCTTTGCTTGATAATTTCCGAGTTCATTTTGACAATTTTTATTCCGAGCTAACTTTACATAATTCGGGTAAAGTAGAAGAATGTGTTAATAAATTAAAATCAAGCGGTAAAATCTATCAAAAAGACGGGGCGGACTGGTTTAAATCATCAGATTACGGCGATGATCAAGACCGTGTAATCAAAAAGGCGGACGGTTCAAATACATATTTGACAGCAGATATTGCATATCATATAGATAAACTTGAACGCGGATTTGACAGAATGATTAATATATGGGGTGCAGATCACCACGGTTATGTAGCACGCGTAAAGGCTTCAATTGAAGCGCTTGGGTACGAACCCGATAAACTTGAAGTGCTATTGGGTCAATTGGTGAATTTGGTTATTGATGGAAATGAAGTTAGAATGGGTAAACGTAAAAATATGGTTACTCTCGACGACTTGATTGATGAAGTCGGCGTTGATGCAACACGTTTCTGGATGGCAATGAGAAACATTGATACAACTCTTGATTTTGATATAGAACTTGCAAAGAAAAGTACTGATGAAAACCCTGTTTTCTATGTTCAATATGCACATGCAAGAGCTTGTTCAATTCTGAGAAATGTTTTAACAAAAAGAGATGACGGACAAGCTCCAATGACAGAAGATGAATTAAAAGAACTTATTGAAAATTTCGCGGCGGGAATGGTACTTCCTACTATTGATACGGCAAGAAAACTTATTTTGAAACTTGAGGAATGGAAATCTGTAATAAAAGTTTCGGCTGAAACAAGACAAGTTTATACAATTTGCAGATATGTTCAGGAATTAGCAAGTGAATTCCATTCATTCTATAATGCAAATCGTGTAATATCAGATGATAAAGATATGATGAGAGCCCGAATTGCCCTTGTTTGGAGTGTAAAAACAGTACTTCATAATGCTTTAGAAGATATACTTGCGGTTAGTGCACCTGAAAGAATGTAAATGAAAAACCGGATATTTTAATTATCCGGTTTTTTTGAACTATAGTTGGTTTTTTATTTTTTATAGTAAGGTTCTATGTGGTAAAAACTTGCGAATTTGTACCTGATAGTATCTTTCATGTTTTCAACCAATTTATGCGGATTAAATGGGTAATTTTGAATATTTGTCTTGAATGCTAATAATTCACCAAAAATATTTTTGATAAGTTTAATTTTGCTTCCATTTGCATTATAAGTTTCAAACATTAAGCCGTTTGATAGTCTTTTTTCTCCAACTTCAGCAAGAGTTTCACCATTTAAAGAAAGTTTTTTTAACATAATTGTAGGTCTGGTAGGCTTTTGAGAAAAAGCTAATTTTTCTATCATTTGTAAGCCTTCAACTCTTGTAGAATTCAAAGTTTTTGTAGAAAATTGCATTACTGGTTTGATTGTCATACTTTTCCCTTTCAATTACTAATAATATTCATCCGATTTTTATAAGTTTCCTAAAATGCAAATTTGCTAAAAATAATATACATAATTTACAAAATTTAATGATTTAATATATTAGAGAAATTTAACAGCTCAATTATTTCGTTATAATTTTCAGTCAAAACAAGTTTAGAGCGTAGTATCTTGGCATTTTCAAAACCGGCAAGATAGTAAGGGTAAAATTTACGCATGAATTTTATAGCTACACCTTCACCGCGTAGTTTTATTTCTTCATCTAAATGCAGTTTTAGCATTTCAATGCGTTCTTCTAACGGGGGTTTTTCTAATTTTATGCCTGTTTGTAAAAAATGAGATATTCTGCCGATTAAAGTAGGGTCGCCAATTGCGCCTCTGCCTATTGCAATTCCGTCTGCGCCAGATTGTTCCAGGCATTTTACAGCATCATCAATGCTCAGAATATCGCCATTTGCAAATACCGGAATATCTGTGTTCTCTTTTAATTTCTTAATTTTTGTCCAATCAGCTTTCCCTGAATACATTTGAGACCGTGTTCGCCCATGTATTGTTATAAATTCTGCACCTGCCTCCTGCATCTTTTGTCCGAATTCAACAAAATTCATTTCATCTACAGTGTAACCCAGCCGAAATTTTACACTAACAGGTTTGTCCGTCCCATCTTTTACTGCCTTTATTAAATCCGCAGCAAGTTCGGGGGTTCTCATTAGGGCACAGCCATCCTGCCCTCCAACTACTTTTTTTACCGGGCAGCCCATATTAATATCAATTATATCAGCATATTGTGTTAAAAATTCTGCTGCCTGCTTCATTAAATGCGGTTTGTGACCGCTTAGCTGATATGAAATCGGTGAGTGATTATCTGCGCGTTGTAAAATTTCTGTACCGCTTCTGCCATTCAAGGTTTGTGCCAAATATTCAGAACTAATCATTTCTGTTGTCAAAAGAGCATTGTGAGCATATTTTCTTACAAGGCTTCTTAAAACATAATCCGTAATTCCTGCCATAGGGGCAAGTGATACTCGGCTTTGTAGTAAATGTGAAATTTTGCTATTTGACATATTGCGCCAGTTCACCTATTCTGTTTTGAGCATATTTTTTATAATCGTCATCTTCATTATAGCTTGCAAGGAAAGATTGATAATAACTCATTGCGTTTTTATAATCTTCCAGCATGTCATAATCTACTCCGATAAGATAGTTAACTATTAATAAATCAGGATTGAGGCTTATTGCTCTTTTATAATCAGTTAACGCTTCTTTATAGTTTTGTTTTGTGTCGTAAATCATAGCTCTGTAGTAATACCCGTAAGCATTTTTGCTATCGACAGCCAGCAGTTTATTCAATTGTGCAAAACTTTCATCGTATTTTTCACTGTCGAACAGTGCTATTGCATTTGTCAAAACCTCTGAGTTTTTATTTTCAGCAAGCATTTTGCTTAATTCTTGCGCCTGCTTGTTATTTTTGTTTAATGTTAAAGCTTTTTGTACGAATACATTGGCGTTTTCAAAGTCTTCTTTTTCAGCATAAAGGGCGGAAATATAATATGCGATATCTGAATTAGCGGGGGCTAGTTTAAATGCTTCTTGGTAATATTCTATAGCTTTATCCGTGCTGCCCAAGTTTTGATACGCTGATGCAATACCGAGCATTGTATCAGAAGTTGCAGGACTGATTTTTAAATATTCATTGATTGCATTTTGATAGTCTTTATTATTAAAGTAATTTGCTGCGGTTTCGAGTTTTGCATCAGTAGATTGTGCATTTATTGATTTTATAGCATCAGTCACCTGTTTATTATTAGGAAATTTTACATTTGCATTATTCAACGTTAATAAAGCCTGTTCATAATTTTTATTCTGCCCCTGGGCGATGCCAAGGTTAACATAAGCTTCAGCATTCAATGGCTCAAGTTTAATTACCTCATTATACATAGCCTCTGCGTCTGAAAGTTTATTATTTTTATGAAGTTCAAGGGCATAGTTATATAAAATGTCAGGCGCACTTTTAGGTGTATGTTTTTTTACATATTCCGTAAACTGTGCAGGAGACATCGATTCTTTAAGCATGGCAGTCATTTCTGCTTTAACTGTTTCATTATTAGGGTCTTTTGAAAGAATTTTTTTATAAATGTCTTGAACACCTTTTGTATCTCCTAATTTTGCAAGAGATTGTGCTTTATAAATATTTGCCTGTACATTGTCAGGATTAAGAATTAAAACAGAGTCATATGCTGTTATAGCAGTTTTATAATCACCTTTTTGCTGATACAATGTACCTACATTTATCCTTGTATTTGTATTAGACGGGTCAAGGTATTCTGCTTTTGAATAGTATCTCAAAGCCTCATCAAAATTGCCTTGTTTTTGCATAATTGCGCCTAAATTAGCTGTTACAGATGCATCATTTGGAGCTTCTTCAAGTTTTCTTTTGTAAATACGTTCTAATGAATACAAAACATCTTTGTTGTTTTCGGTTTTAGTCAAAATAAAGTTGTATTCCTGAACAGCCTGATCTTGTTGATCCAACTTATCAAGTATTTTGGCATAGGAAAGTCTCAGGTCTATGTCGTTAGGAGCAACGGAAACTGCTTTTTTATAATATTCCGCAGCTTTTTGATTATTGCCTAAAAGTTTCATTATATCGCCTGTCTGCTGAAAACTCTCTTTGATAAGTGAAGTGTCTGACAGTGCCTGATTAAATTCATATGCTGCAGCAGAAAAGTTTCCTTCAGCTCGTAATTGCTTTGCTGTATTAAATCTGTTTGAGGGGGTTGTATCAAATTTTATTTCATTAAAACACTTATTTAAATTAGAAGTGACATTAACTATTGCCTGTGAGGAATTTTTTACCTGATTTGCAGTAGGATAATATATTAAATAAAACAATGCTGAGCGGTAATCATCAGCTGCTTTATTGTAATCTTTATCAGTATTTGCATAATATGTTCCACGTGCCAGGTATGAATTTACAAGTCCTATACGTGCAGAGTTGTCAAGATAATTAATTCTTAATGCGCTTTTAAATTCAGTAATTGCGCCTGAATATCTGTAGTTTGATAAGTACTGCTGACCTAAATCAAAATGTTCTTTAAATCCTGCAAATGCTGGTATGCCTATTATAGATACACAAATTAATGTTAAAAATTTTTTCATATAATATCCCTCTCGGCAGTAATTTTAATGTAATCATTGTTGCATGAACATAGACATTTTACTATATTTTGTAACAAAAAAAGAACTGCTGATGCAGTTCTTTTTTTGTTTAGTTTGGTTTTCATTTAATCTAATTGTCAAAGTCAGTTTTCGACACAAAATTAAACACATCATCAAATAACATTTGAAGCGGTAATGTCATGTCAAATTTAAGATACTCCCCATTGTTCAAGTCTACAAAGACTTCGCCTGCAGAATAATTCATAGCTGTTTCTTGTATCATATCTGTAACTCCTTTTGATTTTTATAACGGCATGAGTAATATAAATCTTTAATTTTTTTTGATAAATTTACATATTGTAACAACAAAAGTTTTTGAAAAATTTGAAAATAAAATATTTTGTGCTACCATGACACTTGTGTTAGTAAGATAGGAGATAGAACAATAGCTTCCAACGACAATAGAAACAATAAAAATCAAGCGATAATGAATGAAAGAATTCGCGCAAAAGAAGTCAGATTAATAGATCAGGATGGTCAAAATCATGGAGTTATATCAACTCAAAAAGCTTTACAAATGGCTTATGATGCTGATTTGGATTTGGTATTAATAAACCCTAATCAAGAACCTCCGGTAGCTAAAATCCTAAATTACGGAAAATACAAATACGAACTTGAAAAACGTGCTAAAGAAGCAAAGAAAAAACAACATACTGTAGATGTTAAAGAAATTAAAATTCGTTATAAGATTGATACGCATGACTATCAGGTAAGAATTAAAAGTATTGAAAAGTTTATTGCTCAAGGTAATAAAGTTAAGATAGTCGTAATGTTACGCGGACGTGAAATGCAGCATTCAAATCTTGCATTTGATCTTGCTAATAAATTTATGCAGGACATGGAAAACATGCCTGTGGTAATTGAGAAAAAACCACAGTTAGAAGGCAGAAATGTTACGCTGTATGTAGCACCGCAAGCTTCTTAAAAAAAGTTCTTGACTGAAAATTTTCAGGTATTATAATAAGAGATGTGGCAATTAAATATTTAACACCATTTATCCCAAAGAGTATTTATTGCCTCAAGATTTAAAACTAAATATTTAAAAGCATATAACGAATATGCCGCGTTAGCTCAGTTGGTAGAGCAAGGGACTGAAAATCCCTGTGTCCTTGGTTCGATTCCGAGACGCGGCATATTCGTTTTTATTTTATATAACTATTAAAAAACTCCCCTTAATATAAAGAGGAGTTTTTTATCTGATTAAAATCAGTATTAATAATCCATTTTCCAATTACTTGCTATTATTTTTGCAAAACAACCGGTACCAAAAGCTTGACTAGAGCAGTCAGCTTTGATCTCAGTCTGTGAGCCTGGCATTAAGCAGACATTTCCTGTCGGTCGATGCTCACATATAATGTCTGATGAATTCGCTTCATCATATATCCTTCCATCTGGTTGGATGTAAACATGAAACATGTCCCTGCCTCCAATGTTTGGCGCCTGATTGCCATTAGTATCTATAAATAATTCAATATTAATCCCGTTCACATTTTTAAATTTATTACTTTCAGACAAAGTAATACCTCCAATTGGCGTGTTTACTACATTTACTGGTATTTCTGTTACTTTGTTGGCGCATATTGATGCCGAGTTTGCAAGTATGTAAGAATTTCCCGAACATTTAAAAGATTTGTTCCCATTGCCATTAATAGATATGTAATTTTCGTTGGCAAAGCATTCATTTGTTTTATTTGAAGAACATGTTTTTATTGTTTTAAAATGTGTCTTTATAAAATCATCAATGCCGCCATCTTTAGCTATGCTGGTAGAAGCAAGTGATGTTTTGCCTTCTTCCGTTATTAACATATCAATTGCTGATTCAATTTCAGTTACAACTTTTCTTAATTGAACTGTCATTGCCTCTTTTTGATAATTTTTAACCAAGTTTGGTATTGTTAATGCAGAGATAACCCCAATAATACCAACTGTTACGAGTATTTCTGATAATGTAAATGCAGTAAATTTTTTCATTATAATATCCTCTCTAATAATTCATTTTCCAATTGTCATTTAAAATTTTACCAAAACATCCGATACCTTTTGATGAACTAAAACAATTTTGGTCAAAAAGAGTGTTTCTGCTGGTTTCGGCTGTTGCATTTTTTATTTCTTCCGGCTGAACTACATCTATACTGAAGTCATCATATATATTGAAAGTAAACATATCTCTGCCGCCGATATTTGGACCCTCTGCTCCATTGGTATCAACATAAACAATAACGTGGTCTTGTTTTACTGTTTCAAGTTTGCAATATTTTGAAGGTGAATCAGGGCGGCAAATGCTTGATGTAGGCTTTTCTTCCGTTTTTATCGGAATCATGCAAATTGCAGCTCCGCTTGGTGTCAAAATGCTGTAACCATCAGAACAGGTAAATTTTTCTTCTCCGCCGTTAATTTTTCCATAATTATCTGCAAAACAAGGCTGAGTATTTTTTCCGCAATCTTGGTTATATTTATAATAAGTTTTTAAAAATTGTCCCGTTGTATTTTCGATTGTTGCAGCCGGGTGTAAATATACTTCATCAGTATAATATGGTATATGTCCCAAATTAAATATTGTCCCTGATAATCGTCTATTTCGATAATTATCGGTTTGCAGGATTGTCAAATTTTGCTGCAAATCAGAATAAACTTTTTTTAAACCAATAATGTAAGCATGTTTTTGATAATTTTTTACAACTGTTGGAATAGTTAATGCCGAAATTATTCCAACTATTGCTAATGCCATTAGAGCTTCGCTTAGTGTAAAACCTCGTAATAAATTGTTTTTCATATAACTTCCCTCTTTCCCATTATAACGCTTTTTGAGGGGGTTGTCAATCGGGATTAAACTTCTATGAACAATCTTTGACCTACTATATTTTGTTTGCCGTTGTAATATCCAGCAAAGTATCCGCCTCGAACCGGTGTGTTTTTTGCATAGTTGTTTAAACTGTTACCGTTATAATTTACAAAAGGGTTATTAGCGTAAGGATTTGAACTTCTTACTGGTGCTGTTACCTGTGTCGTTTGCGGCACAAACAAATTAGATAATAAATTTACAATACCTGCCATCTCTACCTCTTTATTGAGTTTAATAATATTTTTATTTTTGTCATTATTGTATCATATATTTTTTTTAAATTTTAAAAATTCTTTACAAAATCATATAATTTATGTAGAATATTCTCATGGAAAAGAAAAAAGTTTTAATCGTTGGGGCATCTGCCAAAGAATATGCGCTTGTTGAAAAGTTTATTGAAAACGGGTGTGACGTTATTGCAGCTCCGGGTAACTCCAGAATAAAAGATATTGCAGAATGTGTTGATATTAGAGAAGAAAATATTCAGGAGCTGTTAGAATATGTCCTTGAGAATGCAGTTGATTTAACTGTGGTATCGTCTGAAACAGCTATAAAAAATAATATTGCAGAACTTTTTCAATCTAACAACCAACTTATTTTTGCTCCGTCTGCTCAAAGTGCAGAAGTTGCAATAAGTCGTTCCGCTGGGAAAAAGTTTTTATATAAATTAAGAATTCCCACGCCGCGTTTTGCTATATATGATAAACTTCAAATGGCTGTTGATTATTTAAAAAATGCACCAATGCCGCAGGTTATAAGAACCGATAAAGCTTTAGCAGGTGCTGACAGGCTTGTTTGTTCGACATTTTTGACGGCAAAAACGTTTACTGAAGATTTATTCTGTAAAGGTGAAGAAAAAGTTGTCTTTGAGGATTATGTATATGGTCATGAATTTACTGTTTATGTAGTTACTGATGGTTATAATGCTGTGCATTTGGCAACTGCTGCTAATTACAAATTTGCAGAGGATGGCGGCGGAGGTATTTTGACTGCCGGTACAGGTGCTTATACTCCTGATTATAAAATTTCAAAAGATATTGAACTTGGTCTTATGAAAAATGTTGTCAATAATGTTTTGCAAGCATTAGAAAAAAGAGAAACACCTTATTTGGGAATTCTTGGTGTTGATTGCGTATTGAAAGAAGATGGCAGAGTTGTGGTTATTGATTTTAAACCTTTTCTATCTGACCATGATGCAAAAGCTATCTTGAATTTAGTTGATGAAAATCTTTATACATTGTTTGAAGCATGTGCTGTTGGGTCTTTTGCTGATGACTATGAGAGTATTAAAATTTCAGATAACGCGTCTGTTTCTGTCGTTTTATCAACAAGAGCAGGCGGTTGTGTTATTGAAGGGCTGGAGTTGTTAGAAAGCGATGTCACACCTTTTGCAATTGTAAAAAATGAATATTTGGAATTACAAACAATTGAGGGACGTAATTTTGTTTTAACAAAGACTGCTAAAACGCTTTCCAGAGCTCGTGAAACACTATACGAGGATGCAGAACTTATTAAGTTCTCCGGCAAAAAATACCGTACTGATATTTGTAAGCAGGTTGAAAAATTTTAAGACTTCATTATATATAAAAATATGAAGAACTTTTATTCTATTCTTGGAGTTACACCGGACAGTACTTTTGATGAAATAAAATCAGCATACAGAGCTCTTGTCCGCAAATATCATCCAGATATTAACCCGAATGGGGCTAATATGTTTAAGGATATTTCGGAGGCGTATGAAACTCTTTCTGATGCTAAAAAACGTTTACACTATGATACTGTAAACGGATTTTTTAAGTCTGCTAAGACAAAAACATTTTCGGAAAAAGCTGAGGAAGAATACAAAAAAACTACAACTCATGAGAATGTTCAAAAGAAAACAAAAGATGAATTTTCTAAAAAGATTAATGATATTTTTAAATCGAAGAAAAAAGTTGTACCTAAGCGAGGCTCTGATATTAATGAAGAAATTTCAATTACAATAAAAGAGGCGGTTAAGGGCTGCGAACGTACGATAAATGTGCTGCATACAACGGAATGTCCGCATTGTAAAGGAAGAAAGTTTATTAATGGTACATTATGTTCTGTTTGTGAAGGAAGCGGTGAAAACTCAGAACATAGAAAAATAACTGTAAAAATTCCTAAAAATGTAAAAAGTGGTACAAAACTCAGAATTGCAAATGAAGGAAATTTTGGTGAAAACGGTGGCAAAAATGGTGATTTGTACTTGAAGATTAACATTGAACAAAATTCAAGAATACAAATTGTAGAAAATGATATTATATTCAAAGTCCCCATAACACCATTTGAGGCAGTTCTCGGTGGTAATATTTCCATTCCTTCCTTTGACGGTAATCTGTCTTTAAGAATTCCTGCCAAAACAAATTCCGGGCAGAAGTTTCGACTTGCAGGGCAGGGAATTAAACTTAATGGAAAAAACGGTGATTTAATTGTTGTAATAGATATTGAAATTCCTTGTATTTTGTCGGATGATGAAATTAAGCTTTATGAAAAGCTTAAAAAATTGTCAGCACAAAATGTAAGAGAGAATTTATTAAATGGTTAAAATTAAAGAGATATTTCCGTCAATCCAGGGTGAAGGTCCGTACGTAGGTTATAAACAACTTTTTGTAAGATTTTGTAACTGTAATTTGAAATGCAATTACTGCGACACTGACTTTGCAGACGGCAAAGACTATAGTCCTTGTGAACTTGCAGATGAAGTTAATAAATACGGTAATGTTCATTCAGTGTCTTTAACCGGTGGAGAACCGCTTTTGCAGAGTGAATTTTTAAAGGAATTTTTACCGAGGGTTAATAAAAAAATATATCTGGAAACAAATGCAACTCTTGCTGATAAATTATTAGATGTTAAGCAATTGGTTGATATTATTTCTGCTGATATAAAGCTTGAGAGTGCTACCGGGATTAAAGATACTTATAATTTCCATGACAAATTTTTCGCGAATTGTAATGGTGTAGAAACTTTTGCAAAAATAGTTTTTAATGAAAAAATTACAGATGAAGAAATTGCAATATGTTGTGAATTGGGTAAAAAATATAATTTGGGGCTTATATTGCAGCCTGAAACTCATGTTGATTGCTTTGAAGATGGTAGCTCTATGCGCAATATGGTTGAAGCTGATTTCTGTCTGAAAATTCTCAATAAATTTTTAGAAAAGTATGAAAATGTGAGACTTATTCCTCAAGTCCATAAATTTTTAGACCTAAGGTAGTTTTTGTGCTATACTCCTTATTAAGGAGATTAGTAAAATGAGTGTTAAAAGAGTTTTACAATACGGCGAACAAAGTTTAAGAGAACCGTCAAAAGAGGTTCATAAGGTTTCTAAAAAAATTCAGGATTTGGTTCAGGATTTGTTAGATACTATGTATGCAAAAAACGGGGTTGGTATGGCTGCTCCGCAAATTGGTGTGAATTACAGAGTATTTGTTGTTGATGTTTCAAAATCTGATGAACCGTTAAATCCTATTGTGTTTATCAATCCTAAAATAATTAAAAAATCAGGATCTTGTGTGGCGCAAGAAGGATGTATAAGTTTCCCTGAGGCATATACTGATGTCAAACGCTATTCCGATATTATGGTAAAAGCACTTGACCGCCACGGCAGACCGTTTGTTATTGAGGCAAAAGACGGAGAACTTCTTGCTCGTGCTATTCAACATGAAAATGACCATCTTGACGGAATTTTATTTATTGATCATTGTGTAAATCGTTTTGAGACAGACGAAATTCTTGCTAAACATAAACTTCCGCCGATTGACCCGGAAAAATTGATTGAGGAGTAAAACTTGATAAATATAGTATTTTTTGGAACGCCTGCTATAGCATTAAAATCTTTGGAATATTTATATAATTCTGATAAAATCAATGTGCTTGCGGTTGTTACTCAACCGGATAAACCTGCAGGGCGCGGACATAAATTAACTATGTCACCTGTCAAACAATTTGCTCTGGAAAAAGGTTTACCTGTTTTTCAGCCTAAATCAATTCGCAAAGAACCTGAAATTCAAGAGGAGTTAAAGAATTTAAATCCTGATTTTTTTGTAACTTTTGCGTTCGGGCAAATTTTATCGCAGGAAGTTTTGGATATCCCAAAATATGAAACAATAAATCTTCACGCATCATTATTGCCAAAATACAGAGGAGCAAATCCTATTCAACGCGCTATAATTAACGGGGATAAAGAAACCGGTATTTGTACTATGATAACAGAACTTGGATTGGATTGTGGTGATGTCTGCATGAGAGAAGTTATTCAAATTTCAGATAATATGACTTGTGTTGACTTATTTGAAAAAATTAGTAACAGTTCTCCTGAATTATTGGAAAAAACTCTTGTAGGGCTTGTTGATAAAACTATATCTCCACAAAAACAATGCGAAAATGGTATTTGTATGGCAAATAAGCTTACGAAAGAAGAAACTCTTATTGATTGGACAAAACCGGCTAAAGAAATTCATAATCTTGTTCGAGGAATTTATAAATTTCCTTCCGCATATTTTATGTATAACGATAAAATTATTAAAGTCCTTGAAACACGTGTTGTTGACGGTACAGGGAAATGCGGTGAGTTTGTCAGTGTTACAAAAGACGGGGTAAAAATAGCCTGCGGTGAAAACTGTATTTTGCTTGTAAAAGTTAAACCCGAAGGCAAGGGCGAAATGTTTGCAAAGGATTGGGTAAATGGCATCAAAAGGTATTAGAGGAGCAATTACAGTTGAAAATAACTCTGTTGAAGCTCTTAAAGAGGCAACATTAGAGCTTTTGCATGAAATAATCAGCCGTAATAATATAACACAGGATAAAATTTCGCATGTTATTTTTACAACAACAAAAGATTTAGATGCGGAATTTCCTGCAAAGTTCGCGCGTTTGGAACTTGGATGGAATAATGTCGCAATGATGTGTTTTCATGAACTTGATGTGCCAAATTCTCTTGAAATGTGTTTAAGAGTGCTTATTGTTGTTAACTGTGATAATGACTTTGTTCCTCAGTTTGTATATTCAAAAGGTGCATCTAAATTAAGATAAAGTTTATTCTTCTATTATTTTTTCAATTAAACGTGTAAACTTTTCTGCCCCATATGAATTTAAATGGTCACCATCTAAGAAATCATCATCTTGGAATTCTTCACAATCATAGAAGTTTACAATTTTTGCATGCGGATATTTTTTTTCATCAACCATCTTGTATAGTTCGCTGTAAATTATATCAGATGCGGGTAAAGCCTCTTTATAATATTTTGTTACAGGTGACAAAATTATATATATTTTTTGAGAATTTTCCTTTGTATCCTCTAAGAATTTCGAAATGTATTCCATTTGTACCGGGCGTTGATTTATTTTAAAGTGTTTTTGTGCTCGTATTTTAAGTTTTTCTATTGCTGCCGGACTTTTATCCAGAATACGCGCATAACGAGGTTTGTCTTCAATGTAATGTTTAGAGTTTTTTAATTTATTTTTATATTTATTAATTTTTTTGTTGTATGCAGTTTCCAGTTGTTCAAGTTTTTTTTCTTTCGCAATGTTCCCATACTGGTATGGTACCCCAAACAAAAGTTTATATAAAACACAAATACCGTGCAATTTTGATTTTATGGTTACATCTCCGGGGCTAAAAACCGAAAAAGTGAGCAGTATGGTTTTGGTAGACTTAGAATTTAAATATTTATAGAAGTTGTAAGAATAATATAAATCCTGATACGGAAATCCAAAATTAAGTTTTGTGGTTTCGCCGTTCGGGGGGGGGGCAGGTCTGTATGCACATCCCATATGTGAAGAACCAAACGCTATTACGCTAAAATTCTTAATTCTGTTTACATATTTATGTCTTCTGACTAAATCGCCTATACCATAAATTTTCCCACGAAATTTATCCACAAAATCTTGTAGAAATCTTATTTTCATTATTTCTTAATCCCATATATTTAATTATAAACGTGTAATTTCAGTCAACGAAGGGTCAAGCAATCTTCTGCCAATATTTGGAAAATCTATTGAACATAGCATTTTATTGCCATATTTTATCATTTTCTCGACAATACCTTCCCCGTATTTTGCAGTAGAAACTCTGTCACCTGGTTCAAATGATTGAAGTTCGTTTTCAACATCATCTTCTGCCGGATATATAGGTACTACAGGCGGCAATTCTTCTTCAAAAGTTTCAAATTCGTTATTTTCTTCTTCGCCAATTAAAGAAATTTCATCATTAATTGCCAAATCATCTATTAAATTCAAATCATCTTCTGTTAGTTCTTCTTGTGTCTCAAAATCTTCTTCTTCATCATCCTGCGGCAATTTTTCATAAAATACTTTATCAACATCTTTCGCAACCTGTTCAACTAATTCTTCATTAGTAATTTCTTCAGGCATTTCTTCAATAACTTCATCTTGATAATATTCATCATCAATCAATTCCGGCAGAGTATCTGCTTCAGAAAGCTGTTCATATTCTGTATCATCAAGAATGTTTTGTATAGGTTCTTCTGCAATTTCTTCAACAGGTTCCTCTATAATTTGTTCTTCAAAAACAGTTTCTTCACTTAAATCGTCTTCAACTATATCCGGATAGTTGATTTCAGGAAATTGTTCAGGTTCTTCGTTTTCTTGCACAATCTTTTGTTCCGGTTTGATTGTTTCTTCTTGAACTGGTTCAGGCATAGGAACAATAGAAGGTGATTTAATTTCTTCTGCAACGGTTTGTTCAGTGATAAATGGTATATTCTGAGTGTGTGCTCCATAAATTACAAATTCATCGCTGTTGAGTTTGCCTAAAAACGAATTATAACTTGCAAAGTCATGTTGTAATGTTAGAGGAGCAAAGAATATAATATTTTGAGATGCCTCTTTAATTTCTTCAATATATTTAAATTCATGAGGGCATATCACCGTAGTGAAAACATTATCTCTTGTTATGTATCTTTTTAAAAGTTTTTTACTGATATTTGAATTATTAACTTTAACAAAGCAATATATTTGTTCGTTAATATGGCTCATTACAGTATAAATATATCTTATAATTTCTTTTTGGAGATTTTCAGGAATTTCTGATAAATCAATACTGATATTTTGAGCATTTTCTATAGCAATACTTAAATCAAGAATATCTTTTAGGTTTTGTGCAAATACATCTGATTCTTTGTATTTAAGCAATTTGTTTTTTAATAAAATTAATTGTGGTATTTTAGTTTCTTTATATTGGCTGTCTATAACATTGATAAATGTATCAAACGGTAAAAATCTTTCAGGCAATGTATGGATATATTCCTGAACTTCAATAAAAATTTCCTGAATCATTGCTTTGCTTACTGCATCAACGTCATCAAGGTCATTTTCATAAATATAATTTATTGTCTCGTGATTTAAAGGCAGTTTAAAATCTTTACCCGGTGCAATTGTTCTGTCCCAATCAAACTGACCTTCTGTATCTATTATAATTGCTTTTTCTTTAATTTGTTCAGTAATATTATTTAAAAGCGTAGTTGTATTACTAAGATTATTAGAGCAAATAAGCAGGTTATTTTCTAAAATTGTTTTATCAACATTTAAATTAACATTTTGCTGTGCAAGACTGCCTAAAGTAAGCGGGTCTTCTGCTGGAATAATATCTAATAGTTCGCTTGACGGAAGTTTTGATACGTTTGCTTTCAAAGATGGTATTGTTCCGTTATAATTTTTCAAAATACCTTCATCATTGAAAGTAAATAATAATTTTACGATAGCATAGTTTGAGGAAGGTTCGGATTTTAAATTCATAACCTGTGCAACATATGGGTTATTTGTATCTTCAATAATAACAAAGCCGCCCAATGAAAGATTATCATCTGTATCAAATGCGACTTTAACCAAATTGTTCTTAATTTCCAAAACCTTCATTAAAATACCCTCACTTATGAATTTTATTCTATCATGAACATACTAATTTTGTACTAAATCTTGAAGTTTATTGTAGATTTCAATTGTTAATAAACATATTTTTAAATTTCTTTTTACAAGGCTTTTGATTGTTTCTTTATAGCATTTTAAAAGTGCTTTGTTTAAGCCGTTTTCTTCATCAAGCAGTGTTCGGATTTTGTCGGAATATTCTTTTTCTCTGGTGTTTGGCTCAATTTTGTCTGCTACAAATACGATTTTTTCAAAATCAGTCATATTAAGTTTGCCCAAAGTGTGCCACCTGATCGCTGATAAAATTTCCATATCATCAACTCCAAATTCTTTTTCTGCAATGTATGCGCTTACAGGTGCATGTAATGTTTTGTAATTTTGCATTTCACTATCTTCAACTTCAAGGTGTGCTTTGATAATCTCAATCAATTTTTCATTAGAAAAACATTTTGCACAATCGTGTAAAAGTCCTGCAACGTATGCTTTTTCAGAGTTGAGTTTAAATTTTTTTGCAAGTTCTTTTGCACAATCTGCTGTCCCGAGTGTGTGAATATATCTTTCATCATTCAAATTTTCTTTTAGCCAGTTATTTATATAAGTTATGTCTTTCAATGTAATCTCCTACTCCTTTGGTGACTAAATCGTCAATTGGTTGGTTATATTTAACTCTTTCTCTTATTTGTGAGGATGAAATATCTTCAGGTAATCTGTCAAACGGCACAAATTCTATCAGATTTCTGAGTTTTTCTGCCTCATACCAAGTGTCAAATTTTTCTATAGAATCTTTGCCGATTATAAAACTTATTTTATCTTCAATATCGTATTTTTCATATAGTTCTAATATTGTAAGATAAGTGTAAGATTTCCCTTCTCTTTTATATTCTATATCCGAAATTTCAAATTTTGGGTGATTTTTTATTGCAAGTTCGACCATTTTATACCGGTGTTCGCAAAGTGTCGTATTTTTGTGCGGCGGATTATATGCCGGGATAAAAAGAATTTTATCAAACCCGTATTTTTCAAGCGCAAGCTGAGCCATTTTAAGGTGCGCTTTATGTATAGGATTAAATGTTCCTGCAAAAATGCATAATTTCATATAGAAATATTAGCACAAAGAAAAGCAGAACCGAGGTTCTGCTGAAAATTTTGTAGGGGAAAAATTAAATTGGAGTTAAAAAATTTGGTTTTGCCATCTTTGGCGATTATTGTGAAATTTCACATATTATCGTTAGAGGCTTATATTAAATGCAATGCCTGCTTATTGGCAATTGCGATGAAATTCATTTGTGCAAATAGAAGTTCGGATCGGTCTTCAAATGGCTGATTATTATTGACTGTAACCTGATTGTCATAAATATTTTTTAGTTTGTCGTCAATGTTTGCTAAATTAGCTGTTGCCATCTTTTTCATCCTCTCTTTTGGGGTTATCGCCAGAGACTAAGGTCTCCGTTGATATCTCTTATTGTTTACTCTCTCGTGTTGTCTCTGATGTATATATAAAGTATATATAAACTTTTCAATTTCACATTTGTTCTATCTTGTTACATTTCTTTACATAAGATTTTAAAAGTCAATTATTGACGAAAAAATGTTTTTATATCTATATAGGGGAAACTATGCTCGACAATAATGTCCAAAAACAGCAGCAAGCTCAAATGCAATTTAAATCTTTAACTCCTCAACAGCAGGAACAGTTGAGGCAGCAGATAACAATGCAGGCGGGTGTTAATCCTGAACTTTTAAAAGAAAATGTTCAGGATACTTATGTTGCAAACAGAGTTGCCAATACAACAGATGACCCTAAAGGAATGATGTGGACTGCCGGTTTAACCCTTCCTGCGTGGTACGCGATTGCCAAAGGTATGGATAAATATGCCGAACATTGCCGTGGTGATTACGAAAAAACTATCCCGGGTAAAATAGGAGCTTGGGGTGACAGTACATCAGGCAAATTAGGCAAATATAGTCTTGTACAGTCAATGGGCAAGGGGTATGGGGCGTTTAGAAAATTTTTGCGTGAAAAAATTATTGATAAATCAAGAATTTTAAGAGCTTTCAGTGATACTCCTTCGAAACCTGAACTTGCCATGGTTCGAGATCAGGCAAGAGGAATGTTAGGTTTTTGTGCAACTGATTACGATCAGGTTGCAGAAAACTTTTTTAGAGAAACTTATTATGTTGATGATTTAGCGGCATACGGAGCAAATTCATCAGAGATTGCAAATTATAAAAACAGAATTGGTAAATTGCCTAAATCTCAGCAGGCTATAGAAATACAGAAAGCAGAATTTGAACTGTTAAAAAAATACACCAGGGGTGGTAATAGTTTTTTGACAGGAGCTCTGCCGGCTGATACTGCCGCACGTACAAAGTTACTGAAAGATGCTAAGGCTTATGAGTTTGGCTTAAGAGATTTTGCCGAATTTGAACATATTAGAAAAAACAGACCTGATAATTTACATAGAATTATGGAAGCAAGCCATAATGCCAACAGTAACATGTATTCAATAGCTTATGAAACAAAACCAACTCTGATGGGCAAGATTAAGCGTTTCTTATTTGGCAGAAAAGTGTACGGTTCTGAATTCGCAAATAAAATGGCAAGCTCACTAGGCAATGAAACTTTAACGCCAGAAATGGCTAAAGCCTTAAAAGATACAGGTTTGGATAAGAAAATTCCGAAATCTGCTTTGGGTAAATTTATTGCAAAATATAATAACATTGTACTTGAAGGTGCTACAAACAGAGTTGCCGGGGGTAAGTTAATTGCTATTATGCAGGCATGGTTCTTAGCCGAAGCTATATACAAATCAGCCAAAGCAGAAGGCGGTGTGGGCGAAAAAGCCAGAACATTTGCAGAACGTTTCGTTGAACTTGTTGCAATGTTTGCATGTATTCCGCCTGCAATTATGCTTATGCACAAAGTCGGCGGTTTACAATACGCTGGCATGACAAAACAACAGGTTGAAGCTTACAGAAAACATCTTATAGATTTTAATGAAAAAGCTATGTCAGGTAAAATGTCTAAAATTGATTATAATGCCGGTAAAAAAGCTTTAAAACAAGAATTGAAAGCAGGAGTTAAAAATCCGTTCACAAACTTGTGCAAACGTATAGGCAGAGTAGTTTCTGTCGGTCTTGAACAAATCAGACCTCATGATACTAAAAAAGTTGTAAGAAAAACAGTAATAGATAAGATTAAAGATTTCTTCCGTCATCCGAAGTTCGGATTTAAACAGATGGCAGGTTATCCGATGAGAATAATTTTAGGTATGATGGTAATTATGCCGTTTTTCTCAAAACTTGCGGTAAAAGGCTGTCATAAAATATTCGGAAAACCAAAAAATTCATTGTTAGATGAAGGCAAAGAACCGAAGGAACAATCTCAACAGCCGAATATTCCTCCTCAGCTGCAAAATCCTCAAGTTACACAGAAGCCCCAGCAAATTCCTCACAATAATCAACCTCAAAGAACTTATGTACCGTCTTCTCAAGGTGTTCAAGTTTTGCAAGACGGTAAAAGCTCAACAAATATGCTGAATAAGTATCGTAACGGTCAAACTGATACATCTTCAACTAAAAAGAATAATGAACCTGTAAGAAATTATATACCTTCACCAATTGGAGTTCAGTTAAATCAGGGTGAAGATATGACAGAGGCTGATAAAGCTATGAGAAGGGCTGAACTTGCAGAACAACAAGCTCTGCAAACTTTGAAAATGAACTAGTTGCCCAGAATAAAGAGGCATGTTATAATACTTTTCGGAGGGTTTTATGACGGCTACATTTAATTACAAGGATTTTGCAAAGAATTTAACTAAGCAGGCAGAAGAAGTTATGCCTGAAGATATTGCATTACAGCATAAAAAAGAATTTCTTGAAAGAGTTTATAATTTTACTTATATTGCAGGTGAAGCTTTTTCTAATGATGAAAGTATAGAAAATTCCGAAACTGCAAAATTTTTAACTCAAGTGATTTCTGAATGGACTTTTCACAAATATGTAGACCTTCTTCGTTCAGATATTCCTGCAATGTATCATGAAAGTATTTTGCAAAAATTGGGTTTTGTAGCTTATGAAATGGCAAGAGAATCTGCTCTTGGAAATTTGAGTAATGAAGATTTATTGCAGTTGGTTGAAGTTCAGCTTAAAAAAGCTTTTGAAAAAGCCTGCTCTCACTTATTGTTAAACGGTCAGATTACACAGGATGCATATGAAAATGCAATAAAACTTTCTAATATTGATGTTATGAAAGTTGAAAACAAAAAAAGACGGTTTAGAACTTTTAATTATACCGTAACTGCACTGTGTTTTGCGTTAATTACTCTTGGTGCGAATGTCTTTTTATATGATTTTGCATATTTAGATATTTTAAATACTGTTGCATTGATTGGGTTATCAATGTATATGGGATTTTACATTGGTGTGAAAAAATTTGCCGGATAGACTTATTGCGAAATCTGTAAAATATGTTATAATGTAATTAAGTTCTGTATGGATGTTTATTTTGTTCCTACATTTTTATTAACAGGGAGAATTGACTCTGACAGGATGTGAAGTATACCCGCCGATTTAATATCGCCAGCGGGAAACGGATAATCCGAGGCGTTCACCCACCTGCGAGACTCCGCAGGTAACAAAATCGCATTTGTACAGGGCTTTTTTTATTTGCGAGCCATCTTATCCCTTGCCCGTTTGGCTTAAATATGATACAATTTGTGTATGAGTATATCGACAATTGTAATTTCTGAGGAAAATCATACTGTTGAGCTTTTAAAGTTGTATGTGGAAGAATTTGAAAAGTTTTCGTTTCTTGCGGGTACTTCTGATTTTTCAAAGGCATATGATGCAGTAAAGGAGCTTTCTAAGGCTCTTATTATTGTTGATATATCACAGTATCAGGAGCAGGGGTTAAACTTTGTTTCGAAAATTACATCAGAATTTCCCGAATGCAGGGTTGTTGCTTTGTCTGATAAACCTGATGTGGACTTGGTAATCAGAGCAATGAGAGTTGGAGCATGTGATTTTCTTGCAATGCCGTTGATTAAGAAAAATTTCTTTGAGGTTTTGGATAAAATCTATTCATATTTTACGGATGCTAAACCTAAAAAATCAAAATGCCGAATTATTTCTGTTTATTCAAATAAAGGCGGTGTCGGTAAAACTTCTATTGCCACAAATCTTGCACTTGAACTTGCTAAGATTACCAAAGAAAACGTAGCTCTTATTGATTTAAATTTTCAGCTGGGGGATGTTACTACTTTTTTGGATTTGAAACCGTCTTTTAATATTTCTTATATGCTGCAAAATCTTGATAAAATTAATGAAGATTTTCTTTTATCAACGCTTGAAAAATACAAAGATACAAGTTTGTATGTTCTTGCAGACCCACCATATTTCAAACAGGTTGATGATATTGTATCAAAGAATATTTCAAAGTTATTTGAAATTTTACGAGATACATTTTCTTATGTTGTGGTCGATACTTCAAGCGGGTTTGACAGTAAGGCAATGAATGCATTGGAAAATTCCGATTTAGTATTTTTTGTAACGATTGTAAATCTTCCGGCACTCAGAAATTGTCAGAGATGTTTGGAATTATTTGAAAAATTAGGATTTGCAGAAGATAAAATACAAATTTTAATTAACCGCTATATGGAAAATGATGAAATAAATGCAGAAGATGTTGAAGAAGTTCTGGGCAGAAAACTTTATTGGAAAATTCCTAATAACTATTTCACAATGATGTCTGCAATTAATAAAGGAATACCCGTCAGTGACGTTAATGCCGATTCTAATGTTGCACTGAGCTATAAAAATCTCGCATTAATGGTATCAGACAGTGTGTTTCGTCAAAAGTTACAGGGATAAGCAATGAGCAAATTAAGCGAAAGATTTAAAAAAGTTTATGAAGAAGTTTCAACAGATAATGATGAATTAAAAAATAATCTTCTTGAAAAGGTTAATTCAGTACCATATTGGAATGAATACACTCCGGAAAAACAGCGCGATATGGTAAAAAGTTTTGTTGAAAATTCTGATATTGAAAATAAAGAACCAGTGTGTGAAAAACTTGTTCCAATAGTAACAGGGTTTGGACCTTTGCAAAATCTTTTGGAAAATGAAAAAGTTGATGCTGTGTTTGTTAATGATATTAATTCTGTTCACATAGAAATTGACGGCAGGGTATTTGATTCTGAAATGAAGCTGTCACAAAGTATGCTTCAATATGTCCTGAATATTACGGGCAAACATGATGAAAATATTTATACATCTAGAATTGATAATTTTATTATTGATGTAATAAAACCTGATGTTTGCCAAAACGGTGTTAATATTTCTATCCGCAAAGTAAAAGATTTTGATATCTGTACATTAATTGAAAATGAAATGCTTACAAAGGAACTTTATGAATTTCTTTCAGAACAAATACTAAACAAAAAACGTATTTTAATATCGGGTGATATTAATTCAGGTAAATCTACACTTTTAGATGTTTTAATAAAAGACTGCCTTTCTGACAGGCGCTGTTATTTACTGGAAAATTCAGGATTGTATTCTGATAATTCTGAAATGCTTGTAAAATTTGATGTTTCAAAATGCGATTATGAAACATTGCTTGCTATAGTATTAAAATCATCTCCCGAGTATATTATTTCGGATTTAAATTTTCCTGATGAACGCTTTTTAATAAGTACAATGCGTGCAAATTCATTAGAATGCGCTTTTCGTTTACTTGTAGCTCAAAATGGTGATATGTCTGAAAAATATGCAAAATTAAAAGTACTTAATGATTATGATTATATTGTGCATTTAGATAATCACAAAATTTCTGCCATTGCTGAACTAAAACCTGCAAAGACTATGGCACTTTCTGTAAATGTTATTTTTGAACGTTAGATGCCAGAAAATTTTTTGTTAGCGTAAATCTTTTAAATGCGTGGCTGTTGAGCTGATCTACACCGGGGTCGATATATTTATTCATTATGTGTTTGTCTACATAATCATTAACTGGTTTTGCAAATATTATCAGTGTAGATAGGCCGCCAACTGTTTTTAACATTTTATTCTTAAAAATCATTGATTTTTGATATTCTTTCAAAGCTGTTCTGGTTGCTTGAAAAGAATAGTCTGCTTCTTTATAAGTTTCCTTCATAACAGGCAAAACTTTTTGGTATTTTTTGTATATTTTTTGGGGGACGTTTAAAGTATTCCCGTTTTTTATTGCATTAGCTATATCAAATGTATTTTTTGCATTTTTTTCCGCAAATGCAAGAATTTTGTTTTTATCGCCGTGTAAAATATCATAACGATGAGTAAATATTATTCTATAAAGTTTTTTGAAAATATTAGAAGTTCTTTTTTCATTGCTGCGCGCATTTATTTTATTTTGTAATGTTTTTAAAACAGTATCTTTAAATTGTTCATAGTTTTCTAAAGCAGTACCGTGAGCTTGATCAATTACATTTCTGGTATGTCTGTATATCCCATCTTTAACGTTACCTGAAATCCCTGTTTTATCTAATCTGCCCAGAGGTGATACTGCACATTGACCCGCAAAAATTACTGCCGGTAATGCAACAAGACAGGTAATACCTTGAAAAATTGCGCGTTTTAAAGCTCTTTTAGCACTAGGATCGTAGTTATCTTTATCGTTTTTGTATTTGTCATAAATATCAGCACCCAAATACATAAAAGTCGGAGCCCAGAGTGCCGTACCTAATTTGGGCGCAATTTCGGATATCGCAGTGCCGACTTCGTTTGAATACGACATTAATACTGCGCTGTTTGAATTTAACGGGTCTTTATATTGCTCAACGGGGCTAATCATGTTCATCTATTATATTATAAACACGTGAAAATTTTTTTTGCTCCTATTTTGAGTTATAATTTTATTATGGACAGAAAATTTAAAATTTCTTCAAAATATACACCCTCGGGTGACCAGCCTAAAGCTATTGATAAATTGGTTGAAGGTATTCAAAACGGTGATGATGCTCAAACTCTTTTGGGTATAACAGGTTCAGGTAAGACTTTTACTATTGCAAATGTAATTGAACGAGTGCAAAAACCTACGCTTATTATTGCACATAACAAAACTCTTGCAGCTCAGCTATATAATGAATTTAAGGAACTTTTTCCAGATAATGCGGTTGAATATTTTATAAGTTATTATGATTATTATCAGCCTGAGGCATATATTCCCCGTACTGACACTTTCATTGAAAAATCAGCATCAATTAATGAAGAAATTGACCGTCTGCGGCACAATGCTACAAGATGTCTGTATGAGCGAAACGATGTAATTATTGTAGCATCTGTAAGTTGTATATACGGTTTGGGATTGCCGGAAAACTATTTTAGAGGTTCTGTTGAGTTAAATGTCGGCGATGAAATTGCCAGAGATGATTTGCTGAAACATCTTATAAGTGTTCAATATACCAGAAATGATTTGGTATTGGAACGTTCAACATTTCGTGCAAGAGGCGATATTGTCGAAATAATGCCGGCTTATGAAAAAGTTGTAACTAGAATTTATTTCTTTGGAGACGAAATTGAAAAAATTGTGAGAATAGATAATGTGACAGGTGAAATTCTGGAAACTCCTCAAAAAGTTGTTATTTATCCTGCCGTTCACTATCTCTCTTATGACGAAAACATTGATGAAACTATTGCTTTAATCAGAGAAGAATTACAACACAGGTTGGCTGAACTTAATAACGAAAATAAACTAGTGGAAGCTCAACGGCTTGAACAGAGGGTTAAATATGATATTGAAATGATCAAAGAAATGGGATATTGTTCAGGAATTGAAAATTATTCCAGAATTATTGAACGTCGTCCTCCCGGCTCTGCTCCGGCGACACTTCTTGATTATTTTCAGGGTGACTTCTTAACTGTTATTGATGAATCTCACGTTACTTTGCCTCAATTGAAAGGTATGTATCATGGAGATTTTTCTAGAAAAACAACTCTGATTGACTATGGTTTTAGACTTCCTTGTGCAAAAGATAACAGACCTTTAAAAAATGAAGAGTTTTTTAATAAAGTTCATCAGAAAATATATATTTCAGCTACACCTTCAGAATTTGAAAAACAGACTTCTACTCAACTTGTAGAACAGATTATCAGACCTACCGGATTGGTTGATCCGAAAATATCCGTACGTCCTATAGAATCTCAGATAACGGATTTGAAAGCCGAAATTGAAAAACGAACTGAGAAAAATGAACGTGTTTTGATTACAACACTTACAAAACGTATGGCAGAGGATTTGACTGACTACTTTATACAGGAAGGTATTAAAGTCAGATATCTTCATAGCGAAATTCAGTCTTTGGAACGTGTAGAAATTTTGAGAGATTTACGTCTTGGTGAATTTGATGTCCTTATCGGTGTTAATTTACTTAGAGAAGGGCTTGATATTCCGGAAGTTTCACTTGTTGCAATTATGGATGCCGATAAAGAAGGTTTCTTGCGCTCAGAAACAAGTTTAATCCAAACAATCGGGCGTGCAGCACGTAATTCCTGCGGTGAAGTTATTATGTATGCTGACAGAATGACAGAATCAATGGAAAAGGCAATTACGGAAACTGAACGTCGTCGTAAAATTCAGATTGAATATAATCAAAAATATGGTATTATACCTCAAACTATTAAAAAACCTATTGAAAACAATCTTCTTTCACTTGTTGCAAGTTACAGAGATTTGGAAGATATTGTTGCAGAAGAAATGGTTGATATGGGTATTAGTAAGAAAGATTTACCAAAGCTCATAGATAAGCTGGAAAAGGATATGCGTAAAGCCGCAAAAATTCTTGATTTTGAACGTGCAGCAGAAATAAGGGATAAGCTTAAAAAACTCAGAGAAATGTCAGAGAGTTAAATACTGTCTCTTTCTTTAATAGTCTCATAATCAATTTGCGCCATATAGTGTCCCATTATTGCAAGATTGAATACTATAACAGTACAACAATAAAAGGTTGCAAGCGGATGTGGCAAACCAAAAAATATCCATATAAAATATAGTATCGGTGTTAATACTATCAAATTTACAATTGCCATTTGTATTTTCATAAATATTACGGAAATAAGTATATCTACACAATAAGTGCTTATTGTTTTAATATTATAAACATCTGTTGCTTTAAACCTTCTCGCATAAAGAATATAACCAGTATACACTATAGAATTGCAAAGACCTGTAGTTATTGCTACAAATATACTTAGTGTTACAGGATTTGTAATAAGATTGCTCAGCCATCCTGCAATGTAGTATTCAAGTGTATATGCAATTATAATCAATGGAGCAAGGACTATAATTCCTTTTAAGCCGTTCCATAATAACGGAAAAATGTTAAAGGACGGGAGGACTACATTTTTTGTTGACCTTACGTTTGAAGTACATTTTAATGTAAAACCCATATATAAAACAGCAGTAAGCAATGCTGTCAGTAAAAACTGATTTGTTTTGTCTGGTTCTAAAAGAAATTTTGTGCAAAAAAAGAGCGGTATTGCGAATATAATATACATTGCAAGAGCATGTTCATCCTGTAAAGTTTCTTCAAATGCGTCTTTTATAGATGCCATATTTCCCAACCTTTCTGACATATTATATCATAATGAAAGAGGCAGTGCAACAGTAAATTCAGCACCTTCACCAATTCTACTGTTTAGCGAAATACTCCCGTTATGGAGTTTTACAAGTTCTTTTGTTATTGAAAGTCCTAAACCTGTCGAATTTTGTGTATTGCTGTTAACCTGTTCAAATTTTTTGAAAATCTTTTCATGATTATTTCGGGCAATTCCAATACCTGTATCTTTAACAGATATAATTGCCATGTCTGTCATTTTAGCACTTATTGTTATTTCTCCGTCATCAGGTGTGAATTTTATTGCGTTACTTAAAAGATTGAATAATATCTGCTGTATTTTTTGATAATCAGCTTTAATTGTGTAATTTTCTATATTTTTAGTAAGTTTTTGCTTTAAAAGCGGTTTGATAATATTTATTGTTTCGTCAATAACCTGTTCAATTTCAAACTCTTTTAAATTAAGGCTCATTGCTCCTGCCTCAATTTTTGACATATCAAGAATTTCGTTTATCATTTCAAGAAGATGTAAACCGGATATTTTTATATCATTGAGATAATCTTTCTGTTTTTTGTTCAGTGTACCTGCAAGTTCTACCAGCTCAGAAAACCCGAGGATTGAATTGAGTGGAGTTCTAAGTTCATGTGAAATATGTGAAATAAATTTAGATTTCGCATCTTCAGCTTTTTTTATTTCTAAATATCCGTCTTGCAAAGCTTTTGTTTGCAGTTTCATAATTTCTGCAATCTCTTTGTCTTTCAACATGTTTGCGATTATAACAGAACAAGTTTTGAAAATATGTTTTTCTTCATCTGAAAACCTTTCACCCGTAATTACTATTTCTCCGAAAACAGTATTTTTAATTTTTAAATTTTCTTTAATCGTAATTCTGCCGTCTTTTTTTCCAAATGAATACTCAAGTCTTTCGGGGTTTGAATAATATATATAGCCGCTCTGAAAATTTATGACAGCTTTGAGTGTCTGTAAAATTTCGGTAGGTTCAATTTCAAAAAACTTGTTTATAAAATCTAAATTTATCATTTTTCAATATAACCTATATACGTAAGGTTTCTGTAGTATCCGTCATAATCCAAACCGTAACCCACAAGGAATTTATCATCAACTTCAAATCCGTAGTAATCGGGTTCAACATTGGTTTGTCGTGTAATTTTTTTGTCTAAAAGTGAACAGAATTTTGTTGATTTTGTATGGAAATTACAGTTTAAAAAATCAAGTAAAAATTTTGCGGTTAAGCCTGTGTCTACAATATCTTCGACTATCAAAACATTTTTACCGTTTAAATCGGGAAGTGAAATATCCACCGCATTAACTTTTCCGGAAGATTTTGTCCCTCCGTTATAGCTTGAAAGTCTTATAAATTCCATTTTTAACGGCATATTAAGATGTTTAACCAAATCAACCGCAAACATAACAGCACCTTTTAAAGCACAAACAACATAAACTTCTTCTCCGTTGTAAAATTTATTCATCTCCTGTGCTAATTCTTTAATTTTTGTTTGAATTTCATTTTCGCTGTATAAAACGTTTATTTTCATAATTCACCTCTCAATTCTATAATATGTGTCGGTTTATCAATAACTTTTATTTTTTCATTTATACCAAGACCGCCGGCCCAAAAAACTTCATTGCCCCGGCACAGTAGAATAATATTGTCTTTTTTGTGGTTTGGAACTTTTTTTTCATTCAAATATTTTTTTAATTTTTGTGTGCCATTTGTGCCGAACGGCTGAATTTTGTCTCCGTCTTTTCTGTATCTTAATGTGAAATCTATTTCGTCGACACTTATTAATGCTTTAAATTCTTTATCAGACGGAAATTCTATTATTTTGCCATCAAACGGTCTTATTGAAAAGATTAAGTTATCAAATTCAAATTCTCCACAGTGCGTAATTTTGATTTCTTTGTCGAATTTCTTGTAGGCAGTTATGATTTCAGTACCTTTTGAGTTAGCAAACAACCATAAATCTCTTGTCAGTGACATTGTTTTACCGGATTTTGATAATTTATTTATATTAATAAATTCATAAATATCATCAATCTTTTTTTTATCGTATTCAATGTTGTTTTTAATTAACATCTCGCGAATTTTTTCTTTTTCATCGCAATCTTCGTTCGCAATTTTTGACAAACTGTTCAGCGCATCAGTCACTTTTGGGTTAATTTCTTTCATCAACGGCAGAATTTTTTTTCTTATAAGATTTCGTTTATACTTTATATTATCGTTAGAACTGTCATTATTGGGTTTTAAGTTATTTTCCAGGCAATATTGTTCTATATGCTTGCGTGTCATGTTTAGAAGCGGTCGATAGAAAATATCTCTGTGTTCTGCAATGCCCTGCAAGCCTGCAATCCCCGTTCCTTTAATAACTCTGTACAAGACAGTTTCAGCATTATCATCGTAATTGTGTGCGGTAAAAACGACATTAGAATTGAATTTTTCTGCACAACGCTTGAAAAATTCATATCTTGCTTCTCTTGCACAGGTTTCATTTTGCGGCACTTCTTCACTTAATGTTTCTGTGTAAAATTTAATCCCGCGTGCATTGCAAAATTTTTCACAAACTTTTGCCTCCTTTAAACTTTCATTACCTCGCCAGTTGTGATTTAAGTGTGCTGCAACTATATCATAACCTGACTTAAATAAGATATCTAAAAGGCACATTGAATCGTATCCGCCGGAAAAAGCAACGATAAATGTGCCTGATAAATTATATTTTTCTATAAAACTTTTAATCAAAGTTTAGCCTCTTGAAACTTTTTCACACCTTCTTTGATTTCAACAGCATCTACCCCAAGCTGCTCTAATGCCTTCATTGCCAGTGAGTTTGGTTCCGTAGTAAGAGCAAGGAGCATATGAGCGGATTCAATTTTTGTTTTGTTGTCTTTTTTGGCAAGTTTCCAGGCTGTTTCAAGAACTCTTTTTGCGCGTTCCGTAAAAACTATTTCTTTATCAAAGTACTCGTTGCCAAAACCTATAAGATTTTCAACAACATTTCTAGCATCTTTGATATTAATTTCTAGTTCTGCAAGTACCTGTCCGCCTATACCTGTTGCCTCTCCAATTATACCGAGCAAAAACATTTCAGTGCCGACAATATTTCTTCCAAGGCGTCGTGCCTCTTCTTTTGCAAGACGTAAAATGGTAAGTGTTTCCGGCATCTGTTTCTCAATAGGTTTGATAATTGCATGTGCCAGGTCATCATCCGGGATTTTTAATTCTTTTAAAATTTCGTATGCAATACCGCGTTTTGTTTTTAAAAGACCTAAAACCATATGTTCTGGCAAAACAACGGAAGAACCTAATTCTTTTGCTGTCTGCTGTGCCATATTCATTGTTGTAAAGGCATTGGGTGTAAATATTATCTGTCTGCCTTCATATTCAGCTTGTCTGGATTGAATATTGCTGAGTTTTTCTTCAAAATTTTCGCTTGTAACACCATATTGTGAAAAAATTTGAGCAAGCTGTGAATTTTTATCTTCCAGGATTGATGATAAAATTTGTTCTGTGCCCAAAATTTCATAATTAGATGTAGAAAGCTTGGAAACAGCTCGTTCAAAAACTTGTGACGCTTCTTCGTTATCGAAAATATTGTCTGTCTGTTGAGCTTTATTTCCCTCATCTTTGTTTTCGTCAATTTCAGGATGATAAAGCCTTTTTGTTTTCTTTTGAACGAGTTTTTCAAGCAATGTTTTGGATTTATATATGTCGAAATCTAAATCTTCAAGGATTTTGACATTATTGGATTTTTTATCCGAAAGCACGGAAAGGAATAAATGTTCATAGAGTATAGTAGGATTGCCGGATTTATTGGCAAGGTCCAATGCTTTTTTCAAAATCTCTTTATATTCATCATCAAAAGGCAAATTCCCTGATTGTTGAAATGATGTAAAATGTTGATATTTATCAATTTCTGCAAGCAGTTTTTCTCTTGTGATGTCGTAGCTTTTAAAAAGCTTTAGAGGTATACCTTTAGCCTCATCAAATAGTGCCAGAAGAAGATATTCAGGACCGACCATACGCGCTCCTGCCTCTTTGGCAACATCTTGTGATGCACTTACTACATTTATTGCTTTTTCCGTAAATCTTTCAAACATTATTCCTCTTCGTCATCCATATTTTCTACATATTCTGCAACTTTTTCGAATTCTGCATCATCTTCAATTGTTTCGAAAAGATATTCTTCGCCGTCTTTTGATATTCTCATAAGAACTACTTCATCCGCATCTTCTTCATCTGCCGGTAAAAGTAATGCATATTCTTTTTCGTCAACTTCAACGATATCGAATAATTCGAATTTTACTACGTTACCGTTTTCATCAACGGTTTCAATGATTTGATCTTCTTCTGCCATAATAGGTTTCCTTTCTATTTTCTGCTTAAATACTGTTCTAATATTATTCGGGCACTTTCCATATCGACAAGCCCTTTTTCTTTTCTGAAATCAATTTTGCGGTTGCGAAGATTTTCTTCAGCCGTATCTGATGTTAATCTTTCGTCCTCAAAAATGATTTCAAAACCTGTAATTTCTGATGCAAAATCTCTGCAATCTTGTGCCTGAGAACCTTCTGTCCCATCCATATTGTAAGGGATACCTGCAACTATTTTTTTTACATTGTTTTCTTTAGCAATTTTTATGATTTGTTCAACAGAATTGTTGTCACGTGATATATAGGAATGACCATTTGCAAGCATAAGCAGGTAATCGCTTAGTGCAATTCCTATTCTTTTTGTGCCTATATCAAGTGCCATTATTTTATACATACTTGCCTTCCGGGTATACCCACATTTCTTCTATTGCCTGAACTTTTTCTTTATCTTTTTTTGCGAAAAAGTATTCATAAATACTTTTTCTGATAATGTTTTTAAAAAATTCACGTTTCAGTTTTTTATCATTATACAATGAATATAAATTTTCACCGATTTTTTCATTGCCGTCAAGATGTTTTAACAAAGCTGTATTCAGAATTCTGCTTGACCAAATACGGTATTCTTCAGGGAAAAATATTTTTTCTACGTTCTCATCAATAAGCTTTTCAAAATCTTTCGGTTCATCAAGGAGTTTTAGAAATTCTTCAAACTCATCACTGTAAGTGCTGTTTAAAAACCAAAAATCTGTAAAATCGCTTTGTAGGATTTCTTCAAATTCATTTTCGCTTAATTGTTTTACTTTGTAATTTAGTTTAAGTTCAGCCGGTTCAATGTCAATAAGCAGATTTCTCCAACAAACATATTCATAAGGCATTTTTGACAATTTTTCAGCCTTCATCAAAATAGCTTTCAATACTTCAGGTTCTAAATCAAGAGCGCGCTGCCCCCGATAAAATCTTTCAATAATTGCATTACATTCAAATTTTGAAATTTCGTTAAAGCCGAAACAATCTTTAACCCCTTTATAATCATCGATTACAATTGCAACAAACTGAATTTTCCCCTGTTTATTAATTCTTGAAACAATTACTGCCTGATTCCCATGACCATCCGGGTATGTTATACAAAATTTGTATGGTTTTGAATTTTTTAAAATATTTTTGTAAAATTCTATTGTATTATCTTCTCTTATACCTGCCAGTTTGAGTGTGGAAATGTTTTTCTTTATTGCGGGGATTAAACTGTCATCAGCATTTTCCAGTGCGGAATTTAAAGCATGATAGGCAAGCTGAGATTTTGAATTTCCTAAAATTTCCAGTGCTGTTTTTCCTGTTTCTGTGTCCGGCATTGATAAGAATACCGGCACAAGCATATTTGCAAGTTCGTCTTTTGAATAATCATTCCCAAGGGAATTAAGAAGTATAATTTTATCATTGTCAGGAAGTGAATTCAGAAAATCGAGAAAATCAATTTGTACTTCGGGGTTTACAATTGCATTGTCAAGGATTTTTCTAGTGTCAGCATCGACAAATTCTTCTGGATTGTCCAAATATTGTCCGCATTCCTCATATGACCAATTAGTATCTATATCTCTCAGTAAGTCAAGTGCAAAGATTTTAGCCTGATTAGAAGTAAGATTATTTTTTATAATTCCCCACAGGCGCTCAATCAAATTTTTTGTTTCACAGTAACGGATTAGCAAAAATTTTGTCAGACTATCATTTTTTCCTATTTCTTTAAATAAAAGTTTTATAATAACACTTTTATCTTCTTGAGCATCAAGATTACGGTAGTGGATTTCGTAGTTATCAAAATCTTTTACCCCGTCAAGTTCAAGGAAAATTTTAGCAATTTCCGCTTTTATTTCAAAAGGATTGAGCTGGATATCCATTATCTTGCTTTCCCCCAGAATGCATCCAAAATGGCTTGTGCTTCTGCTGAGGGCATTTTATCATTTAAGATTAAATACTGAACAGCAATCATAGTGCATTCAGAGCAAATGTTAACGCCGGGTCCCTGCACCATTTTAATTACCTGGGTATTAGGGCGACCGCAAAAACTGCAGTAAACAAGCTCATCTTGATTGTTTTCTCTTTGTTTAGCTCCTAATTGAACAACTTTGTCATTTGACATATTAACCTCGCATTGTAACTTTTTTGTATAAAATTTGCCAAAAATATTTGATTATTTTATAATTAAAGTCACATTAATTTTATGAGGATGATTATAGCATGAAAAAAGCTTTTTTACTAGCAAGTATCTTATTTATTTCTGTGATATCTACAGCATGTATTAATAATTTTGCTGTTCAGGAGCTTAACAATAAAGCAAAAGATTTTATGGATAAAGGGGATTATGTCTCAGCTATTGAACGTTTAAAATCAAGTGTTGATTTAGACGGCAGTGTTTTTGAAACTCAATATAATCTTGCTGTTGCTTATACAAAGGCGGAAGATTATGCAAATGCAGTTAAAACATACAATGATGCCGTTAAATTAAATCCTGATTTTGCTGATTTGTATTACTCACGTGCAGTCTGTGAAGAAAATCTTGCTAAAGATATTATTTCTCAAGATATTATAGTAAATGATGACGGCTCATTTGAAAAATTTGAACAAGAAAATGAAGATAATGAAGTAAAAAGCAATGTGCTTTCAGATAAGTCAAAAGAAGTTCTTACAGAGCTTATTAATAATGCCGTAAGCGATTATAACTTATATCTTGAAAAATCATCATCTGCACAAGATAAAGATGAAGTTGAAGAAAGTATTAAGGCTCTCGAAGAACTTTTAGAGAAGCATGCTAAATAGTTTTCAATCTCCAGGTGCTGTTGCTTTTACTATTTTTGACATGCCTGTATACTATTACGGGATAATTCTTGCTGTTGCAATTTTTGCCGGTGTTTATACCGCAGATTTTTTGTACAAAAAATATTATAATAAAATTTCATATATTTTTGATTTTACACCTTATATGGTTATTTTAGGAATTTTGGGAGCAAGGTTATATTATTGTGCAGTTAATTACTCGTATTATTTCTTACATCCGTTAGAAATTTTTAATATAAGGCAAGGCGGTTTGTCAATTCACGGTATGATTATTGTCGGGATTTTTGCTCTATTTGTTTTTTCAAAAATATATAAAATGAGTTTTCTAAAACTTGTAGATGTTTTTCTCTGCGGAACAGCTCTGGCGCAAAGTATAGGCAGGTGGGGAAATTTTTTTAATTCAGAGGCATTCGGATTGCCGACTGATTTGCCGTGGAAATTATATATCCCTGCATCTCACAGAACTTTAGAATACATTAATTTTGAATATTTTCATCCAACGTTTTTGTATGAAAGTATTTTGGATTTTTGTATATTTATAATTCTGCTTTTTTGTTTTAGGAAAAAATTACAGCCCGGCATGATTGCTTGTTTATATTTGATTATGTATTCTGTAGTGAGGATTTTTGTCGAACATTTCAGGATAGACAGTGTATTGAATGTTGCGGGCTTGCCTGTTGCTCAGATTGTTTCGATAATAATGCTGTTTGTCGGGATTATCGGGTTAAGACAATACAATAATTGATTTTAAAATTTTTTTGACGTTTAATTTTTTTATGGAAAATAATTTACCTCAAAATAAAAAAGCACTTGCATGGCTTTCAGGTGCACATTTTATAAATGATGTTTACACGGGTGTTTTAAATCCTATTATGCCGTTTATAGCGGCTAAAATAGGGATTTCAATGGCGATTGCGACAGTTGTATTAACAGTTTCACATATATTTTCATCACTTTTGCAACCGTTGTTCGGTTTTTTTGCGGATAATATCGTTAGGCGTTCTTTTATATTCTGGGGATTAATTCTTTCGTCAATATTTATACCTGTTTCAGCCTTATCGGCTAATGTTTTTTTACTTGTATTTTTTATAATTATAGGCAGTATCGGATCAAGTCTTTTTCATCCACAGGCTTTGGGCTTTGCATCAAAATTTTCTAAAGGTTTGGATGGCGCAAAAGCAATGGCAGTGTTTATTGCTATGGGAACACTCGGTTATTCTTGCGGTCCTATTGTTTCTTCTTCGATTACGCAATTTTTTGGTATGAATAAAATGCCGTTTATGTGTGTGCTTGGAATAGTTTGGGCATTTATGATGTTTAAATTTGTACCTAAAATTTCATTAACAGAAAGAATAGAAGAAAAAATTGATTTTAAAACAGCTTTTAAAAGAATATTATCTAATCATAAATTAAATATATTAAATATAATTGCAATGTTAAAAACTATGGTTAATTCGTCCTGTTTTATTCTTCTGCCGTTTTTGTGGAAAAATATGGGACACAGACCGTTTTATATAGGAATGGCATTGTTTTTGTTTATATTTGCAGGTGGCATAGGCTCTTTAACCAGCAGTTATATTGAAAAGCGTATTGGTGCGGATAAAGTATTTTATGTCTCAATGATTGCTACATTTCCTTTAATGCTTTTATTCATTTTAACTTATGAGAAATATTCTACTCTCTCACTTGTTATATTTGTAATCATGGGGTTTATATCTATGATGGCAACTCCGGTTATTATGCTTATGGCACAAAGAGTATTGCCTAAATATAAAAGCATAATTTCAGGATTTATTAACGGGTTTTCTTGGGGCATTGTTGCAATTGTTATGTCTGCATTAGGCTTTGCAGCACAAAATTTTGGCATAACGAATGTACTCATTTTCGTTGCAGTAATTCCTGCAGTTTGTTCAGTGTTGGTAAAAGAGCTTTTTAAGGATTAAGCTAAGATATTAAGCTTATTAATTATTGATTTAAGATTAAAAGAAAACGGATTATTATTTGTTTTTTGGTTTTGAATACCATTAAAAGAATTTGCAGACTGCTGCATTTGTGTATTATTAATTTTATTAACCCTGTTAAAACGTGCTATTGAAGAAACTAACATTCCTAACTCCTATCCATGTCTAGCTTATCTATTGTAAGACAAGCAATATAAAAAATCAAGTGTTAACTAATGTAACAAATAGGGTAATCTTTGAAATTGAATAAAATTTATATACTTTATATATATGTAAACATTAAATAAGACGAGATATTAAGAGAGAGATTTTTTAAATTCCTATTCCTACCTAACAAAGATTTTGCCCCGTTACCCGGGGCTTTTTTTTTGCGCTATGCATGTAGCCACGTAGAACTAATTTAAAATTTTACAAGTTGCATTTTGTTTAAAAATATTCCTGTCTATTTCGTCAAAGTTTTTGATAATCTGCGATACGGCAGGAATATTTTTATATACATCTTCGCTTTCCATAGAGGCTATTGCAATGATTTTTCCGACACCTGCGCTTCTTGCAGACTCAATTCCGGATACTGCATCTTCAACCACAATACAGTCTTGCGGGTTGAGGTTTAGTATTTGTGCGGCTTTAATATAAATATCAGGTTCGGGTTTACCCGGGATTGTACCGTCAGCATATACTATTTTTTTGATATCAAACCATTTTTCAAGTTTAAATTCTTCAATATAAAAATCAACATTATCTTTTTCTGACATTGTTGCAATTGTCATTGGAATTTTGTTTTCTTTTAAATAATCTAAAAACTGAACTGCTCCTGGTGCAAGAACGGTGTTTTTATAGTCTTTTCGACACATTTCTCTGTAAACAGCTTCTTTTTCTTTGCCAAGTTGTTCAACCAGTTCTTGTTCCGGTTTTCTGCCGAGAAGATATGCCAATATATCTTCGTTTGTTCTTCCAAACATATATTCGCGCATTTCCTCATCAGTAAAAGCATGTGATCTGACACGTTTTGAAAATTCGCGCCAGGCTTCTAAGTGTTTTTCCGAATCAAAAAATAATGTCCCGTTAAAATCAAAAATTATTCCTTTGTACATGTTACTGATTTTCCATAAGTTTATTGTAGTATTCTATATATCTTTTTGCGTCTTTTTCTTTATTTAATTTTTTATAAACATAAGCCAAATTGTAGTGAAAATCTGCCACTGTATTTTTTAAATCAATAGCAGTTAAGAGTTCATATTTAGCTTTTGAATATTTGCCGAGTTTTATATATGCGCATCCCAGGTTATAGTGTGCGTAAGCATATTCCGGTTTAAGTTTAACAGCTTTTTTGTATTGTTCTACAGCCATATTGGGTTTGCTGTCCTGAAGATAGATGTTTCCAAGGTTGTAGTATGCTTTATAGAATTTATCATCTTGTTGTATTGCTTTGTTGTACATAAAAACTGCTTTATCAAGTTCACCCTTATCTTGGAGTATATTTCCGATTAAAAGCCAGTTTTGAGCAGTTCTTTCTTCTTCAGGAATACTTAAAAATAAATTCAAAGAATTTTTAATATCGTTTCCTGCATACAAAATGTTTGCCTGATTTGATATTTCCAGATAATCCTCTGCATACACAGATGTTGATATAATTAAAGTAATAAGAACAAATAAAAATCTTTTCATAAGAGGATTATAAAATAAATCATAAAATTTTTCCACAAAAATTTGACGAAAAAAATAAATGTTTCATAATACTATTGATGTCTCTTTTACTGATTTAATTACCCGCATTTCAACTCCTTGATGCGGGTTTTTATTGTAAATAAAAAAGAGGCCTTTGCGGCCTCAATATTTTACACTACACTTTGTTTCTAATTATCTTGATGTTGCAGCTGCTGTTCCTATACCGGCTATTGCACCTGCAAGTATTCCCCAGAAAGTACGGCTTTTAGCTGATACTTTGAGAGCTTTGCATATTAATCCGCTTGTGAGGAATGTTGCTCCGCCGACTAATGCTCCGCCGGCTACATTACCGATAACTTTTTTGGTTTTATCTTTTCTGCCAACAGGTTGTCCAGTCAATGCTGATATATTTTCTTCTGCAGAATTTTTGTCAGATAATCCGAAAGTAATTGTCTGCATAAAACCTTGAGTTAAGGAATCTCTGCCGTTTTCCCTGATATCATCTGTTATTGTTTTGCCAGTCAATTGAGCATAAAGAGTGCTTGCTCTGTTTGCGATTTGTTCGTCTGTCGCATTATCACCATAAAGATTTTTTACGCTTTCTTTGAATGCGGCATAGGCTTGAAGAATTTGTTCCTGTTCGTCTTTTAAAATCTTTTCGTGAAGGATTTCTGCTTGTTTTTTAATACCTTCTTGAGGCGAATTTAACTGTAAATC
Source organism: uncultured Candidatus Melainabacteria bacterium (assembly GCA_950096985.1). Lineage (GTDB taxonomy): Bacteria > Cyanobacteriota > Vampirovibrionia > Gastranaerophilales > Gastranaerophilaceae > Stercorousia. Next base: position 1,576 of record CATNBA010000005.1, on the reverse strand, counting down.
TGCAGTTCTCATTTTTTGCTGTTGTCTGACTTGATTATTAATCATGAAGTCTTGGTATCTTTCATAATTTCGGTAATAATCTTCATAGTTTCCACCCATACCCATCATTGGGTAAGGCATTCCCATACCCATTCCATAGCCGCCTAAGCCGAAACCGCCCATACCCATCGTCGGTGAGCCGAATATACTGCCGTTCATTGTAAGCATCGGATCTGTTGCCATGCCTGTCGGTGCATACAAATCCAGATTTGATAAATCGTTCATCGCTATCTGATTGGTGTAATAATTTGGAGCTATGCCGTACATTCCCGGTGCTGCCATACTACTGTTGAACATAACCTAACCTCTAAATTTAATTTTAACCTACCTTACTTATATAAAAACATTTTGTTTCTAAGAATTGCTTTTTATAAGAAATTTATGTTACAATTCTGTTACAATACTATTTCCTAATGGAATGCACTGTAAAATAGTATGTGAGGGTACGGTTTTGAAAAAGTTTTTTTCGGGATTATTTACTTTATTAATTATTGCAGGTATAGGTTTTTTAATTTATACGCATCCTGAATTTGTGCGCAAGCAGCTTGATAAAGCACAGGCAGTATACTATGTGTATAAAGGGGATAAAGAACTTAGAAAAGTAAAACTGCAAAAAGCTATTAATAATTATAATCGTGCTGTTAATTTATATCCTGAGCATTATGGCGCCTGGTATAATCTCGGAAATATTTATGTGGTTTATGAAGACTATTATTCAGCAGTTGATGCTTACGAACAGGCTTTTGAGCATAACCCGAAAATGATGACTGCAAGAATGAATTATGGTATTGTGTCAGCTGAGAAACTCGGTGATTTTGATGGCGCTATAAATCAGTATGATGAAATTTTAAAAACAAAAAGACATCTTCTTTCTATACCTTTTGTGTACAGTAACCGAAAAAGTTATAAGATGAATAAAGGACTTGCATATTATAATAAAGGTGTTGCATATAAACAAAAATCTATCTATTTGGATTACGATTACGAATACAGACGTCAATTTTTATTGAAAGCGCTTGATGCTTATAAAGAGGCATGTAAAATTTTGAAAAAAGATTATGATGCGAGATATAATCTTGCCTTGACACAGCATCTGCTTGGTAACTACAGGGAGGCCGGTTTAACTTATTGTAAAGCCATTGAGCTTGCACCAATGAATTATGAGGCACATTATAATCTTGCCGTTCTCTTACGCCATTTGAAATACTATAAAGAGTCTCTTGAAGAACTTAAAAAGGCAAGTACATTGATTTCTACGTCAAATACAGGTATATCATCCCGTCAACGTTATATTTTTGATGTTATGAATGATGTTACGCGTACAATTCTTGCAAATGCAGATAATGAATTGGTAGAAAAAATGTCTGATGAACCTTCTGAACACTCTCAAATAACTTATGTAAACGGCAGAATGGTTTTTACGGATGATTTGGATAAAGCAATCATAAAAAACTTGAAAGTATGCGGTGCTAAAAAACTTATTAAAGAAGATATTGAAGATGAAACAAATGAATTTGATGATGTAAGATATAACATA
>CATNBA010000004.1 GCA_950096985.1 uncultured Candidatus Melainabacteria bacterium | reverse complement strand
TATTTATTATATTATAAAAATCAAAATCATTCATAATAAAATGATAACAACAAACATATAAAAAAACATTAGACAAAATATTAATAAAAATGAAAAGCTATTTTTACAAATTTGTTGTAATCAAAAAAAGACCTAATCTAATGATTAGGTCTTTTCTAAAATAGGCGCCGGCAACGGGTTATCTTCCCAGGCGGTGGCCCGCCAAGTATTTTCACTGATGTGAGTCTTTTCGACCGTGTTCGGGATGGGAACGGGAGTTTTCCTCACTCTTGATCACCGGCAAAACTGTCGCTTGCACGCTGAAAGTTGCATAATGATTATAAGGTTTTCGCAATCATCCTAACTAGTTAGGAAAAGCCCTCGTCCTATTAGTATCAGTCGACTGAAAATGTTGCCATTCTTACATCTCTGACCTATCAACCGTGTAATCTGCACGGGGACTTACTGACTTGTGTCATGAGAGATCTCATCTTACGGTGGGCTTCGTACTTATATGCTTTCAGCACTTATCCGCTTGGAACACAGCTACCGGGCGTTTACCGCTGGCGCGATAACCCGTACACTGGAGGTCCCCTCTTCCCGGTCCTCTCGTACTAAGGAAGACTCCGTTCAAATCTCTTGCGCGTATACCGGATATGGACCGAACTGTCTCACGACGTTCTGAACCCAGCTCGCGTGCCGCTTTAATGGGCGAACAGCCCAACCCTTGGAACGTACTACCGCTCCAGGATGCGACGAGCCGACATCGAGGTGCCAAACCTCCCCGTCGATGTGGACTCTTGGGGGAGATAAGCCTGTTATCCCTATGGTAACTTTTATCCGATGAGCGATGGCCCTTCCATACAGAACCACCGGATCACTATATCCTACTTTCGTACCTGCTCGACTTGTAGGTCTCGCAGTCAAGCTCCCTTGTGCTATTACACTCAACGGTTGATTTCCGACCAACCTGAGGGAACCTTTGAACGCCTCCGTTACATTTTAGGAGGCGACCGCCCCAGTCAAACTGCCTACCAGAAACTGTCCGTCGCCCTGTTGTTAGAGGGATCGACGTTAGAATTCAAATTATTACAGAGTGGTATCTCAACGATGACTCCACAGAAACTGACGTTCCTGCTTCAAAGTCTCCCACCTATACTGCACAATAAGAACCCGAATTCAATTTCAAGCTACAGTAAAGCTCAATAGGGTCTTTCTGTCCTGGTACACGTAATCCGTATCTTCACGGATAATCCAATTTCGCCGAGCCTCTCGCCGAGACAGCGCCCATATCGTTACGCCATTCGTGCGGGTCAGAACTTACCTGACAAGGAATTTCGCTACCTTAGGACCGTTATAGTTACGGCCGCCGTTCATCGGGGCTTAGTTTCAGTGCTTCGACCGAGGTCTAACACGTCCACGTAACCTTCCGACACCGGGCAGGCGTCAGCCCCTATACATCGTCTTGATCGACTTAGCAGAGACCTGTGTTTTTGGTAAACAGTCGCATGGGCCAATTCACTGCGACCCTATCAAGCTCCAGCAGCAAGTGCTTTCACTCTACCAGGGTACCTCTTCTCCCGAAGTTACGAGGTGATTTTGCCGAGTTCCTTAGCGAGAGTTGTCTCGCGCACCTTAGTATTTTCTACTAACCTACCTGTGGCGGTTTACGGTACGGATACCGGATAATCTCGATTGCGAAGATTTTCTTGGCAGTGTGGAGTCAACACCTTCGGCTCCGTAGAGCCTCCTCATAACGCCTCAGTTTATAACGAAATTGCGGATTTTCCTACAATTTCTACCTACACGCTTAAACAGCCACTTCCAATCGGCTGCGTGCCTATCCTCCTGCGTCCCTCCGCATCTGATAACGATTACCAGATAGTTCAGGAATATCAACCTGATGTCCATCGACTACGCCTTTCGGCCTCATCTTAGGTTCCGACTAACCCCCCGCGGACGAGCCTGCCAGGGGAAACCTTAGGTTTACGGTGCATTGGATTCTCACCAATGTTTTCGCTACTTATGCCGACATTCTCACTTCTGCTTCGTCCATAAGTCCTTTCGATCTTACTTCGTCCTACAACAGAACGCTCCCCTACCCATATAACAAGTTATATGACGCAGCTTCGGTTATATGCTTGAGTCCCGGTGTATTTTCGGCGCGGAGTCGCTTGACCAGTGAGCTATTACGCACTCTTTCAAGGGATGGCTGCTTCTAAGCCAACCTCCTGGTTGTCTCAGCAACTCTACCTCCTTAACCACTTAGCATATATTAGGGACCTTAACTGGCGTTCTGGGCTGTTTCCCTCTTGGCCATGGATCTTATCACTCATAGCCTCACTGCCAGATAGTAACATTACAGGCATTCGGAGTTTGACATTGTTTGGTACAGCATTTCGCCGCCCGCACAAAACCAGTGCTCTACCTCCTGCAAGATAAATCTGACGCTGTGCCTAAACGCATTTCGGGGAGAACCAGCTAGCTCTTGGTTCGATTGGCATTTCACCCCTAACCTCAACTCATCCGCTGATTTTTCAACATCAGTCGGTTCGGACCTCCACGTAGTGTTACCCACGCTTCATCCTGGTCAAGGTTAGATCACCAAGGTTCGGGTCTATCTCATGTTACTTAACGCTCTATTCAAACTCGCTTTCGCTGTGGCTCCGAATATTAACTTCTTAACCTTGCAACATAAGATAACTCGCCGGCTCATTCTTCAACAGGCACGCCATCACACTATTAATAGTGCTCTGACTGATTGTAAGCTAACGGTTTCAGGGTCTATTTCACTCAGCTTCTCACTGTTCTTTTCGCCTTTCCATCACTGTACTCGTTCACTATCGGTCACTGACTAGTATTTAGCCTTACCGGATGGTCCCGGTGGATTCAGACAGGGTTTCACGTGCCCCGCCTTACTCGGGATACTTACAAGAGATTATTAATTGTCGCTTAAGGGGCTATCACCCGCTATGGCTCAACTTCCCAGTTGTATTTAGCTAATCAATAATTTTGTAACTCTTTGTATAATCTGCAAATTATACTGTAAGTCCCACAACTTCATATGCACAACGCTTGCAGGCTATCACGTACATACAATTTAGGCTCTTCCAATTTCGCTCGCCGCTACTATCGGAATCATTAGTTTATTTTCTTTTCGTCCTGTTACTAAGATGTTTCAGTTCACAGGCTTTCCTCCTCGTAACCTATGTATTCAGTTACGGGTTATAAGGTTTTAACCTTATAGGGTTTCCCCATTCGGAATTCTTCGGATCAAGGTCTTTTAGCAACTCCCCGAAGCTTATCGCAGCTTTACACGTCCTTCATCGGCTGTCAGTACCAAGGCATTCTCCATTAGCTCTTAGTAGCTTTACCTAATATTTGTTAGTTATCGAAATAACTAACGCATTCAGTTATTCATTGATGATTACGTTTACTTTAGATATTATATTTGATAACAGTTGTTTATCTATACAATTATCTTTTGTATACGCTTATAATCTTATGCAATTTTCAATGTGCAACCAGAAATACTCTGGTAACAAAATAGACTGAAAATACTTTATTAATTAAGTCTCGTTTAATCAGGAAAACGTATGATTACTAACCTGAATAAAGTCATCAACTTACGACCTTGGGATGGAGGCTCATTTTAAAATTTCTTAAGAAATTACCTCAATCTCCCTAGAAAGGAGGTGATCCAGCCACACCTTCCGGTACGGCTACCTTGTTACGACTTCACCCCAGTCACCAACCCTGCCTTAGGACGCTGCTTCCTTACGGTTAGCTCACGTACTTCGGGCGTGGTCGACTTCCATGGTGTGACGGGCGGTGTGTACAAGACCCGGGAACGTATTCAACGCAGCGTGCTGATCTGCGTTTACTAGCGATTCCGACTTCATGCACTCGAGTTGCAGAGTGCAATCCGAACTGAGACTGGTTTTTAGAGATTTGCTCACTCTCGCGAGTTGGCGGCTCGTTGTACCAGCCATTGTAACACGTGTGTAGCCCAGAGCATAAGGGGCATGATGATTTGACGTCGTCCCCACCTTCCTCCGGTTTATCACCGGCAGTCTCGCTAGAGAGGAATATACCAGTATACCGATATATCCAACTAACGACGAGGGTTGCGCTCGTTGCGGGACTTAACCCAACATCTCACGACACGAGCTGACGACAACCGTGCACCACCTGTCTTGACGTTCTCCGAAGAGCACCCTCTGCTTTCACAAAGGTTCGTCAGATGTCAAGCCCTGGTAAGGTTTTTCGCGTTGCTTCGAATTAAACCACATGTTCCACCGCTTGTGCGGGTCCCCGTCAATTCCTTTGAGTTTCACACTTGCGTGCGTACTCCCCAGGCGGGATACTTAACGCGTTAGCTGCGGCACTGCAGGGGTCGATACCCGCAACACCTAGTATCCATCGTTTACGGCCGGGACTACTGGGGTATCTAATCCCATTTGCTACCCCGGCTTTCGTTCCTCAGTGTCAATTACGGCCCAGTAAAGCGCTTACGCCACCGATGTTCCTCCTGATATCTACGCATTTCACCGCTACACCAGGAATTCCCTTTACCTCTACCGCATTCAAGCTTACCAGTATCCAGTGCCGAACAGAAGTTGAGCTTCTGCCTTTAACACCAGACTTAATATGCCACCTACGAACTCTTTACGCCCAATGATTCCGGACAACGCTTGCACCCTCCGTATTACCGCGGCTGCTGGCACGGAGTTAGCCGGTGCTTCCTCTGTGGGTACCGTCAAGTTTCGTCCCCACTGACAGAACTTTACACCCCGAAGGGCTTAATCGTTCACGCGGCGTTGCTGCGTCAGGCTTTCGCCCATTGCGCAAAATTCCCTACTGCTGCCTCCCGTAGGAGTATGGGCCGTGTCTCAGTCCCATTGTGGCTGATCATCCTCTCAAACCAGCTACTGATCGTCGCCTTGGTGGTCCATTACACCGCCAACTAGCTAATCAGATGCAGACTCATCCTTGAGCACCGGAGTTTTCAAGACAAGCATTTCAGCTTGGCTCATATGGGGTATTAGCAGAAGTTTCCCTCTGTTGTCCCCCACTCAAGGGCAGATTCTCTACACATTACTCACCCGTCCGCCACTTTCCTCTCTAGCAAGCTAGAGATTCTCGTTCGACTTGCATGTATGAAGCACGCCGCCAGCGTTCGTCCTGAGCCAGGATCAAACTCTCCATTGTCAGAAAGTTATTAGTATCTGCTTTTCAGCAGTTTCTAGCTCATTACTTTTCGCTAAGCGTATTGCTTAACGTGTCCTTATCATTCGTTTTTTGAATTAACAAAGTATTGTTTATTTCAGCTATTCTGTTGTCAAAGTACTGTTTAAAATTTTCTTTTCGACCGTTTCCAATGAAACTCTGCAATTCGCAGACACAATTTAAAATAATTGGGGTTTACTTCCTTTTATATTTATCAGATGCATTATGTTTTTTAATTCGCTAGTGCCATCTGCATTTCTTATTCTATCTCGTAAATTTTCTTTGTCAAGCGGTTTATTTTAAAACCTTTAAATTTCTTAACTAAGTTTGATTTAGAAAGTTCATTGTGGCTTTGTTCTGTCCTCTTGGCTCATCCCTGACCACGTCTTCTATTGTATGCAAAAGAAATTTGAAAGTCAAGCACTTCTTTTCATGTTTTTTTTGATAATTTTATCCGACCTTCATCATGTCCAATAATACCAAGGGTTTTGCTGCTTTACAAAACTTCATAATACATGCAAAACCCATGTGTTTAGACGTTTTTCATGCTGTTTTGTTCCTTATATTTATCATGTTTTTGTATGAGTTTTTTTGGCAAGCTATACTATATAATTCTATATATATAATAAAAGGAGATACAGACATGACAAAAACTATTAAAAATTTGGCTTTAACTTTAACTGTTATTTCAGCATGCGCATGCTCATGCTTTGCAGATGGAAATGCGTTTACTCCATTAAACTTCGATGACACAGTATACGGCATCAGAACTTCAGCTGTTACGTCAGCTCCGGCACAAACACCAGCCGGCAAAACCGAAATACCAACAGGAAACACAAAAATGCAGAACGCTATTACACAACTTGATAACGCACAGGTTGAAGTAAGAAATGAGTTATTAAATATTAAAACTCAATATGCTGATATTGATGCTAAATATCAAACATTAAAAACCGAAAGAAAAGCATTAGATAAACAAATTAAATCAATTGAAAGAAGAATAAACAAAATAGACAGACAAAAAGAAAATATAAGAAAGAACATGTTATAAAAATTTCCGATTTCATCAACCCGAAAAAGTAAAAGACTTGTCATGCCGACAAGTCTTTTTTTAATTATTTCCTGAATATATTCTTATATAGTTCCAATAGCTTCTAAAAACCTTTTTAACATAATTTTTTGTTTCCGAATAAGGAATTTGCTCGACAAACTCGTCTGTATCATTATAATGCAAGGTTGATTTCCATTTCTGAATTGACCCTATTCCGCCATTGTAGGCTGCAACAGAAGAAATATCATATCCTTCAAGGTTTTTACGTAAAAATTCATAATAATAATTACCTAGTTTAATATTAGAATACGGATTAAATAATGCATTGGAGATATCCATGCCTAGCGAAAACTTAGAATTTATTTCGTTTGCAGTAGACGGCATAATCTGCATTAAACCGCTTGCTCCTACCATGCTTTGCGCCAAGGGGTCAAAATAACTTTCTTCTCTGATAAGTCCAAGCATCAAAGGTAAACTGTTTCCTGTTTCTCCGGCAAACTTTCGAACGTCATTATAATACATTATAGGGTATACAAGACGCCATCTAAGGTCATGCTTATCAGGTTTATTTTCAATTTTTTCCATTGCATCACGAGCAATAAGCATGGAATGTGAATAATCAGCCTTTTTATATAAAACCCAACTTTTAATGAATTCATCATTACCTGCAAAATCACCAATAATATCATAGTCTCCAAGATCGACAAGTTTTACTATAATATTATTTTTTGTATATTTATAAGGATAAACTACCGGTTGAGGATTAATATAATTTGTAATAATCGGTCCTTGCATGCGGCTAAGTTTCAGATAAGCACGATAAGCGTAATAATTATCAGGATACTTGCTGATTACACTTTTGTAATAATTTGTGTATTCTTCATAATTGCCAGTTTTTTCATTAATTTTACCCATCCAAAACATGACCATTGGAGTTGAGTTTACATTTGGAAATTTGTTCAAATGGTCACGTCCGATTTTTTTTGCATTTTCATAGTCATGCGCTTTAATCTTTGCAAAAAATATATTAGCCAGTGCATCTGCTGAAAATCTTCCGTTAGGATACTGTAAGTATAATTTTTGAAAGCATGCTCCATTATCGCTCATGGCTTGACATTTTTGACTCAGCAAATAATCTCTGCCCTTTCCGGTAGAAAAAGAAAGAAGGCTGTCAACTTTATTTTTAGATGCATATATATCTATTACCTCGATTATGTCGTCTTCGGAAACATATTGAGAATATGATTGAAGTCCGCGCTCAGTCAAACTTTTTACCATGCCGTAATCTTTTAAAGCATTTGATATTTTAATATTGAGTGCCCAGCTTTCATTTATATCTGTATTTTTCAAAAGCTCCCTTGCTTTTTCATATTCGCCAAAAAGATAACAAGTCTTAGCCATTAATAAATAATCATCTTTTGCTATAATTCCTGCAAAATCAAGCCAATTATTTACGGCTTTAAGAGCATGCCTTCCTGAAGGTGCTTTTTTTATATAATGTCTAAAATAATTTTGAACATCATCTTTTACAGATTGAGGAATAATTTTTTCATCTTTGTATTTATCTTTTAAAATAATACCTAAATAATATTCGGATGCTATTGCATAATCCGTATTTGGAGCTTTTTTAATTATGTATTCAAAATATTTTTTAGCTATCTGCGGTTTTTCATTCAAAAGTTTTTGAGCTGCAAGGTAACGTGATTTTATACTTAATACATGCTTTGGATAATTATTAAACAGAAATTCGTACTGTTTAATTTCAGAATTGTCATCACCTAGCATTTTTGCACATTCTGCTCTGTGATAAATTGCTACAGGTTTAAGATTTGAAAAAAGAGTAATTTTAGAAAACAAATAATAGGCATTTTGATAATCACCTTTATTAAAATCTTCCAAAGCTGCTTTATATATTTTATCTGTTTTCGATGGCGGTTGATAAATTACACCAAAATAAAAACCTGTTGAAAAAAGAATTCCAACCCCGACAGCTCCCGCTATAACCCTTTTTTTTAAATCCCATTCAAACATTATATATATATATTATCATGTATATGTAATAAAAACAACATCAAAGACTGTTTGAACATTTAAAATACTGCTTTTATATTGACAAATTGTAATAAATATAAAATAATAAAAAGAAATAGGAGATGGAATATGAAAAAAAGAATTGCTTTGAGTTGCCCCCCCCCCAAGGTTTTACTTTAGCTGAAGTTTTGATTACTTTAGGAATTATTGTTGTAGTTGCAGCATTAACTATTCCAACCCTTATTCAAAACCATAAAAAATCAGTAATTGAAACAAGATTAAAAAAAGCTTACTCAGTAATTAATCAAGCTGTAAATTTATCTATTTCAAATGATACCTGGATAGACCCGCCGCTTGATAAAAGATACGACGACAAAGTTCTAAATGAATGGTTACAAACATCTTTATTTCCATATTTAAATAACGTTAAACTATTTTCTCCTAATCAAATTAATCATCCTTTAAATACTATATCAAGCAGATATGGTGTAATACTTTCAGACGGTACTACTATAACATTTCATAATAATGCTCAAATACATACATATATTGACATTAATGGCACAAAAGGTCCCAACAGGTATGGATCAGATGTGTTTACTTTTTTCCTTGATTATAAAAATAACAATGGCCGCAGTAATTTTTATCCATCAGGTTATGCGTGGTCACAAAACGGAGTTGACGACGGACCATATACAGACAATTACGTTTACGGCGATAGAGATGGCATGGTTAAGTATTGTAAAAAAGAATATTCCTCAAGTCAAACTACTTGCGCTCTTTTAATTATGCATGACGGCTGGAAAATACCGGATGATTATCCCGCAAAAATTTAGTTAATTGTTACATAGTTCACTTTTCTGATATTTTATAATATAATAATTATTAAAAATGGAGAGAAAAATGTTCGGAATAATTTTAGCAGGCGGTTCAGGAAGCAGACTATGGCCTCTATCAAGGGAATTATACCCTAAACAACTATTGAATTTAAATTCAGACAAAAGTTTATTACAATCAACTTTTGAAAGATTGTCCAATTGCACAACACAAATTGTGAGCATTACAAACACAAAGCATGCCTCAAATGTTCGTATGCAATTATCCGAATTAACGGACAATCCTCTTGTATTATCTGAACCCGTAGCAAAAAACACTGCTCCGGCAATAGTTTTAGCTACAAAATTTATCATGCAGAAATCAAATTCAGACCCTGTAATAATTGTAGTACCTTCTGACCATTTAATTGAAGACAAAGAAAAATTCTTATCAACCGTCAAAAAAGGTGAAAAACTTGCAGAACAAGGATATATTGTAACTTTTGGTATAGAACCGAATTATCCGGAAACAGGTTACGGATATATTAATACTTGTGACAAACTTGATGAAGGTTTAAGAGTTAAAGAATTTGTTGAAAAACCAAATCTGGAAACCGCTAAAAAATATTTACAAGCAGGAACATATTTCTGGAACAGCGGAATTTTTATGTTTAAAGCATCAACATTGTTTAAAGAAACAATTAAGCATGCCCCTGAAATAGCAAATGTTTCAGAGGAATTTGATTTCGCGGAAAAATCTGAAATCCCGTTTATCAACTTTGATAAAATGCCTAGTATTTCAATAGATTATGCTATCATGGAAAAATCCGACAAAATTGCTCTCGTAAAATTGGAAAGCGATTGGAATGACTTAGGATCATGGCAGTCAATTTATGATGTTAGCAAAAAAGACGAAAACGGCAATGTTTTTGTTGGTCATGTTTTAGATGAAAATTCTAAAAACTCATTTGTTTATTCATCATCAAAACTAGTTGCCACAATAGGCTTGGAAGACACTGTTATTGTCGAAACAGAAGATGCTATTCTTGCATGTAAAAAAGATCAAACACAAAATGTCAAACATATATATGAAACATTGAAAAAACAAAATGATAATACACACCTTGTTCACAAAACTGTTTACCGTCCATGGGGATTTTACACAGTAATAGCTCAAGGCGAAGGTTTTATGACAAAAATTATCCATGTTAACCCAGGACAAAAGTTATCTGTTCAATCGCATAACTTTAGAAGTGAACACTGGGTAGTATTATCTGGAACTGCAAAAGTAATTCTTGAAGATAAAGATTTTATACTATCGCCGGGACACAGTGTAGATATCCCGCTTAAAGCAATTCACTCGCTTCAAAATCCGTATAAGGAAGATTTAAAAATCATAGAAGTTCAAAAGGGTAATCCGTTAATTGAAGAAGATATTGTCCGCTATGAAGACATGTACGGACGAGTATAGGAGCGTGCCGTTTCACCCGCCACATCTGATTTTGCAAAAAATTTAAGGATGTTGACAAATTTTTATTTTTACGGGTTTTCAAGCTAACATGAAGATATCTTTCTACCCGAATATTCAACCTGGTTTTTGTTCCAATACAAGGGTTTACCGTACTGAAGACGGCAATCCTATTGGAACTTATACACGACTGTTTCGCACAGAATTTGACTGGGAAAAAGCATCTGATTTTATGGTAAAACATTTTAAAGACAAAGAAGATTTACAATTTATTCAATTTGCCTCATCAGATGGTTCTGAAGCATATACACAAATTATTACCTTGCTTGAAAACCACGACAATGTCGATAAATTTTTTCCTATACAAGCTTATGACATTGATACAGAAATTTGTAATGCCGCTAAAAGCGGTTTGTTAAACATTAATATTACAGATCAATACAAATTTGAAGATCGGGGGATTGATTTTAAAAAATATTTTAAAAAATCTGATAAAGAACTAAATATTGATACTGACACACTAAAAGATAGCGGCAGACAAAGCAGACCTACAGAAACATTTAAAGTTTCAAAAACTCTCACTGACAGAGTAAAATTTCATAACGAAAGTATGTTTGATATTTTGAAAGAACATAAAGATAATTCAAATACTGTCATAATGTGCCGTAATGTATTATTTTTCTTTTCTGACAGACAGATTGATCAATTTACAACCCTTGCGGCATATAAATTGAAAAAAGGCAGTCTTTTTATAACAGGAGAACATGACCAAAAAGTTAATTTGTTTTTAGAACTGAAAGGTTTTATAAGAGTATTGCCTAACGTGTATATGAAAGCATAATAACATCTTTAAGCTCTAAATAATATCCGTCATTCAATAAATCAAAAAACTGTTTTGTAACATTTGGCGCAATTGCCTCTACCCATTCTCGGTCAAGATAAATCCCTTCAACAAGCCGTGCAAAAAGTTCACACGGTTTTTCGTAATATTTTTTGTATCTGTTTATGCGTGAAGAAATTCGCGATTGCTTTTTCTGATAAGACTTTAATCTTATATAAGATGCAAAAGCTTTTGGCATATCAACAAAATCTGTTTCAATATTATCAATTGTATAAAGTTTTATATTTTTTCGCCAAAATCCGCCTTCTATAACTTTTACCCTGTCATATTTTAAAAGGTACCGTGCATTTGATTTTTTAATATATTTATCAAACTCTTTAAACTTCTTAGAGCGCTGAAATTTCGGATAATATTGTTTAATAACCGCTTCATGCTCTTTAATTTTTTCCTTAACTCTGTCTTTATGCTCATAAAGCCTTACACACAATGAATTTTCGTCAACAAAATTAGTAACTTTAACAAGTTCGTCTTTATATTTTTCTGACCCGAACAGTGCAGTTAAAGTTCCTCCATTTTTGTTCATATCGGGTTCAATTTTTGAATGGATATAATGTGCAAATTCATGCAAAAGAGTAGGAATAATCCTGTTTTCGGAAATATTTTTGGAAATATCAATACGATTTTTCAAAAAAAAGCCCTGATGTCCGCGCGCTTTTGTTGTCGTGTGCACAGTCAATCCGAGTGATTTAAAGTATTGAATGAGTTCATGTTTAATCATAATTATATTTTAATCCAAAAATACCCCCCCCCCTCCCATATCTTGACAAATTATATAAAATAGTAAATAATATAAATATAGGGAAAAGACTTCAAGAGGTCTTCGCTCTCAAAGTCTTTCTTCGTTCCCTTAGACTAATGTGATAATTAATCTAATTAAAAGCTCTATTACCAGTAGAGCTTTTTTAATTAACTCTCGGTTCATCTTATCCTCCTTTCCTGACCGATTTCTTCGTAATACGGTGTGTCAGAGGAGGTAAGGAAACTTACCCTTATTTTAATTATATTTTAAACAGCATAGAAAGGCAATATACTTAAAAAATCTTATAAGGATTCAATATATTATTAGGATCAAATGTCTTTTTGATTTGGCGCATGTAATTAAGCGCAACAGAATTTATAACCTTATGAATATGCCCGCGTTTTTCCAAACCGATACCATGCTCGCCTGACAAAATCCCGCCAAGTTTTGCCGTCAAATCATAAATTTCACCCTTTGCAAGTTTATAACGGCTATATTCTTCCTCATTATTATAATCAATAGGAATTTGCGGATGCACGCTGCCATCGCCCACATGCCCCACCATACAAACATCAAGACCGTATTTTTCACAAATTTCACGAATTCCTAAAACCAGTTTGGCAAGATTTTCACGCGGTACAATAACATCATCTGTTGTAACATTTGGCTTTAACTGTGCGCATGCGCCCATTGATGAACGACGTGCAGTCCAGATTTTGTTATATTCTTCATCATTATGAGATGATTGAATTTCAGCAGCATTACAGGATTTCAAAACATTCAAAATAATATTTTCCTGATAAGCAAGAGAGCATTCAAACCCGTCAATTTCGATTAAAAGTAAAGCATCTTTATTAATCAAAAGATTTGCAGGATAAAATTTTTCAACGGTCTGAATTGCATTTTTATCCATAAAGTCAATTGTTGCAGGATAAATTCTCTGTTCAATAACAGCATTAACCGCCTGAACAGCATCCGAAACCGTGTCAAAATATGCTGCAACAACTTTTTTACATTCAGGTTTTGGTATAAGTTTCAATGTCGCCTCAACAACAATACCTAACGTACCTTCAGAACCTACAAAAAGGCTGCCCAAATTATATCCTGTTGCATTCTTTATAGTATTAGCACCTGTGCGTAAAATTTCACCGTTTGCCGTAACAACTTTTAAATCAATTACATAATCTTTTGTTGTACCATATTTAAAAGACTTTGCACCGCCTGAACTTTGTGCGATACTGCCCCCGATAGTAGATACTGCTAGATTGGAAGGATCAGGAGGATAAAATAATCCGAATTTTTCAACTTCTTTCTGAAAATCACCCAAAATAACTCCGGGTTCTACAATTGCCGTCATATTTTCACAGGATATTTCTTTAATCTTATTCATTTTAGAAAAGTTTAAAATAATCCCGCCATGTTCACATACACATGACCCGACAACATTAGTTCCCGCCCCGCGGCAAATTATCGGCGTTTTATATTTATTAGCAATCCTTACAACATTTTGAACATCTTCGGCAGTTTCTACAAAAACAACAGCATCAGCGATATTTTTGATATTTTTTATGTTTGAAGCATCTTGCGAATAGGCATAACGTTCCTCTAATGTGTCCAAAACACAGGGTAATTCTTTTTTTAAATCAGAAATTAATTTATTCTTCATCAACATAAGAAGTCAGCTTTTCTATATTTGTACCCAGAGCAGATAATAACTTTTCAATGTTATCTACTTTTCTTTCTAACATTGTATCATCTTTTTGCTCAAGTATCGAAAGAACTTTATCCAATCCCATTTCAAGTCTGTCAATTCTTTCTTCCTGTTTTTCAAATTTTCGTTCAATTTCATCTAATATAACATTTTTTTCAGGAATAACCTGTCTTAACTCTTGAATATTTTCTTTTATGCTGTCAATTTCAAAAGTTTTTTCAGAAATCAGATTAATACTTTCGCCTGCCTTATCAATCCATTCTCCAAGATACATCATAACCTGACGTGAAACTTTATTTGCATTATCAGCCTCAACTGCCAGTGAATGAATGTTATCAAGTTTTCTTTCAACCCTTTCACTTGTATCGGTATTATCAAGATAATTAATTCTGTCTTCAAGTTTATATATAATATTACTGAAATTATTTAACCCGTCATTTAAAGCCTTATATGCCTCATCAGAATTCAAAAGAAGTTTGTTTGTACGTGAGCTTATACTTACAATATCTTCGTTAAGTTTTTCAATATCGGATTTCAAATCAATAATTTGGTCTTGTGTTAAAGAAGTTTCAAGCCCCTCAACAGCCTCGACAATTCTTTTAATTTCATCCGTAACATCTGACAAATCTGCGCCTGACATATTTGTAACTGCAAGTCTTAATTTTGCAATATCAGATTCCACATCTTGCAAAGTATATGTATAATCAAAATCATCACCCGGGGAAGTCAACTGTTTAAGTTGATTTTTAACATCAAGTAAATTCTGATTAATTTCTTGAGTTTTTTCTTCAACAAAATCTTTAATTTCTTCTGTTTCTTCAACAAATGAAATTTGATCAACAAGTGAAACAAGTGCCGTTAAAATTGCTTCCTTAATATCTTCTGAATTTTTTTCCAAATCAACATTATCAAGTTTTAAAAGAACATCTCTTAAATACTTATCGATTGCAGAAGCTTTTTCATCAGAAGAAACTTCGAAAAATTTACGCTGTTCAAAGATGATGTCTTTTATACCGTCAATTTCTTCAAGAATATCAAATTCCGAATTATCTTCAGCCAACGCATCAACTTTAGCATGCAAAGCAGAAAGCATATCGGAAACTTTTTCTTCGGTTTGAGAAATATTTTCCTGTATGGAATTATCAAGAGCAATAGTGTCGATTTTCATATCCAGCGTTGAAATCAACTCGGATATTTTTTCTTGAGTATTTAAAATATCATCCTTTAACGATTTGTCTGCTGCTATGATATCTAATTTTGATTGAAGATTTGACATCATATCCGTAACTTTTTCATCATTTTCTGAAAGTTCGTCAAATCTGTCATATAATTCTTCTACAGAATTGTCAGATACAATTATATCTAATTTTGTATTAATTTCACAAACGCTGTTTTCAAAACTATCTTTTAAACAATCAATTGAATTTTCAAATTCTGTATTGTCATTAGAGTTTTCTATGTAACTTTTCAGTTCACATGCCTGTTCTTCAATCTTGGTTTCAAGATTAACCTTAATATCACGGACTGCGTTTTCAACAGTTAAATTTAATAGTTCAATATTATTATGAATTTTTTCACTTACACATTCTTCTATTAAAGAAAGTTTGTTTAAAGTTTCGAGGAAAGATTGTTCAAGTCTTGCTGCGGTTTGTGAGTTTTTCACAAATTCACTGTTAATATCAACACTAAAATTCATGAATGATAATTCAATCTGAGATTTTAAATCAGCAAGAATTTTTTCAAAATCAAATCCTAAAAACTCATCAATACCTGTTTTTACAGGTTCAAATGCTCTTACTATTTCTTCAGTTTTGCATTCAAAAGCCTTAGTAATATCAGAATTAATAAGATCTAATTCATCTTTTAAAGAAGCAACTTTATCTTCAATATCCTGAATTAAGTCAACATTATTTAAAGTATACTGACTTTTTACTTCATTCAATGTATCAAATACATTATTAAATTTTTCGTCAATACCTGATATATTTTCATTTATTGAAGTATTCACACCATTGATTACATTTTCACTTAAATTAGTAATATTAAATATAATACTTTCAATACCTGCATCAATTAATGAAACAGTTTCACCAAATTTTTCATCATTAGACATTTTTGCCGATTTTAATACATCATTCAATGTCATTAGTTCTGTTTTAACTGCTTCAATTTCATCAAGTGATGATGCAATTTTACCTTCCGTATCAGAATTACTGTTTTCTACAATATGAGCAAACTCTGTAATCTTAGCCTGTAAAATCTCCATCTTTTGTTCGTAATCACCTGTGCTTTGAATAAGAGTAGATTCCAAATCCATAAGTTTTTGACTTATTCTCTCATCACCTGCAATTTTGGCAGAATTTGCAGAAACTTCAATTTCTGACATGTAATTTTTAAGACACTCTACACTTTGGTCAATATAACCTCTTAACCCGTCAAGATTGTCATTTAGGCTTTTCATTTGCGCAAATCGAGTATCATTCGTATCATTAATATGTTGAACAACTTCATCTTGTTTCAACAGCATATCTGTAGAAAGAGCTGAAATAACATCATTAAGTCTGTTTATTTTTTCATCAAGAGCAAAAACACTCTCATTTGCAGCACCCATTGAATGTAGTGCCGAAAGCAAATTTTCAAGAGACATCTTGACATTATCAAACCCTGATGAAATATTGAAAACATTTACATCATTTTTCTGTACAAAATCTTCTTTTATTTCACCTATCTCATTAACAACTTTTTCAAACGAGTTTTTCAAATCTCCAAGATTGAGTTCAGAATTAGAATTTAATTTTTCAACTGCATTATCAATATAAGAATTTATATTATCAAGAATTTCAGCAGGTTTGTGAGCTGAAATATCTCTTAAATACTGAACATTTGCAGCCAAATCCGCAAGAGCATTATTTAATCTTTCAAAATTTTCTCCAGCATGTTCCTTAGCCAAATTAGAATTTTCATAGAGCGCATTAGAATTATCAACTATTTTTTGTATAAACTCTGCGAAATCGGATTTGAAATGCAGAAAATCTTCTGACGTTACAATTTTAGAAAAAGCTCTTTCAAAGCTTTCAAATTGATGTCTTACTGCCTCTGAATTATCCAAACTTGCAACAAGTTCTTTAATATTTTCAAACTTTTCCTCTACAGTTTTATTTATAATAGAAGTATCACCAGTTAAATTATCCAATTTTGATGCAACTTGTTGTATATCATACGAATAGTTAACAGGTTCAAACTTATTGATATTTTCAGCAATTTGAGATAATTTTTCCCTGTTTATAACTGCATCCGTATTTAAAACACTACAATTATCCAATATCGAATTAATGTTTGAAGATGTCTCCTCAATATAACTTTTTAACGCGTTATAATTATTATCGGAATTTTCTTTAATATCACCGGCAAATGTTGCGGCATCCTGATTAATTCTGCTAATAGCATTTAAAATTTCAGACGGGTCAAATTTTTGTTCTGTAACAACTGATATCAAATCATCTTTAACCATTTGCACATTTGTAATAAGTGCATCAAGACTTTCTTTTATTGCACCGTAATTCTCCTGAACATCAGCTCCTACAGATGCACGCAAAGTATTCACATTATCAGAAACTTCAGCAAGAATTCGTGATAATTCATCAAATGATGATTGATAAGAAACATCTTTTAATTCATCCATACAATTTCTTAAAACAGATAAATCATCTTTTAATTCAGAATAATCAATCGCATTAACAGTTTCAATTATTCTTTCTGTATTAATAGATAAATCAGTGTTTAAAAGAGATGAATTATCAATAATTTTCTGCACAAAATCAGCTAAATCTTCTCTAAAATCCGTAAAATCACTTTCAGTTATAATATTTTCAAAATTTCTTTCAAGATTTTCAAACTCTTGAGAGTAATCATGTGAAGAAGATGCTACAAGTTCCTTTAATTCTTCCAATGAATTACTAAGCTTTGAGATATTTTCAGAAACATCAATGTTCTTTAAGTTTTCTTCAAACTGCGTGAATGTTTTTTGGATATTTTCACCCAAAACAGATAAATCAAAAGAAACATCTTGAATAACTGATGCTAATTCTTCTTTATCAAATGCTTTTTCAGCAACCAAAGAAAGCTGAGAACTTAAATCATCCAGCAAAGCCTTCTGACTTGAAATTTCTGCAATAAACGCATCATTATGAGCGCTGAAAACACCAAATAAATCTTTTAATTCTGAAGTTTTAGCAACTTCTAACTGAGAAGAAACAAGAGTGTCAAACGAAGCTTCCAAAGCATCAAATCTTATCATTGCAGAGCTGTGCTTATCTTCAACAGCTTTTTTAAGTTCGGCAATATAAAATTTAACTAAATCAACCGCCTCATCATCTTCTGACATTACCTCAAGTTTGGTATTTATTCCTGACAAAACTTTTTCAAAATTTTCAATATTTCTTTGGTTTTCTTCACGCATGTTATTTAATATTTCAGCAATTTCTGTCTGCATCATTCTTATTTTCTCTTTCTTAAAAATATCCCTCATTATTTTACCAGAATAATATAAAACTTTGCAAACTGTTAAGGCAGAATATTACAATTGTAAAGATTAAAGTGTCCGCTTAAAATTTCGGTGATATAATATTTTCTATAGGGGAATTTAAGATGAGCTATATAAAAATAGATAAAAATAAATGTAAGGCTTGCTACTTATGTATAAGCGAATGCCCGAAAAAATTGCTGAAAATCGGACAGGAAACAAACAGCCTCGGCAATCATGTTGTAGAGTTCTGCGACCCGAATGATGAATGCTTAGGATGCGCAATGTGTGCGACAAGATGCCCTGATTTGGCTATAACAGAAGTACTGCGCACTTAGCACATTAGGTTGTGGAAATAAAGAAAGGTGAATTAATATGGGAACCGTATGTTGCGGTACAAATAAAAAAGTTTTAACTAAAGGAAATTATGCAATAGCAAATGCTGCGGTAATTGCAGGATGTGATTGTTACTTCGGATATCCGATTACTCCCCAGAGCGAAATCGGGGAATTTATGAGCGGGAAAATGCAGGAACTGAAACGGGCATATGTTTCAGCCGAAAGTGAACTTGCCGCTATAAATA
Source organism: uncultured Candidatus Melainabacteria bacterium (assembly GCA_950096985.1). Lineage (GTDB taxonomy): Bacteria > Cyanobacteriota > Vampirovibrionia > Gastranaerophilales > Gastranaerophilaceae > Stercorousia. Next base: position 70,586 of record CATNBA010000004.1, on the reverse strand, counting down.
TGGTTTTAGGAGCATGCTCAACAGGGGCAAAAGCCATGACATCATCATCATCTTGTGCCGTTGCATTAATGCAAGAGGCTTTATCATACGCAACAGCAGATGAACTGCCTGTTGTATTGGTAAGTGTTATGAGGGGCGGTCCCGGATTAGGAAACATTTATCCTTCTCAGGGCGACTATTTTCAATCAACAAAAGGTGGCGGCAACGGCGATTATAAATTAATAGTTCTTGCTCCTTCTACAGTTCAGGAAAGTGTAGATTTAACATATAAAGCATTCTATCTTGCACATAAATATAAAAACCCGACAGTGCTTTTAGCTGACGGACTTTTGGGTCAAATGATGGAACCTGTGGAATTCGGTGAATATCCTTATCCGGAAATTAATAATTCTGATTGGGCATTAACAGGGGCAAAAAACCGTGACGGAAGAGTTATTCGTTCCTATGCACCTTTGGCTGACAGACAATGTGAGTTTTTGAATAAACTTTATGCAAAATATAAAGCAATCGAAGAAAATGAAACCGAATGGGAAGAAATTAATACAGAAGATGCTGATATTATACTTGTAAGTTTTGGCAGCACATCAAGAAATGTTAAAACAGCTATGAAAAAACTTAGAGACAAAGGAATTAAAGCAGGATTTTTCAGACCGATTACATTATTCCCGTTCCCGTCAAAAAGATTGGCTGAACTTTCTAAAAAAGTTAAAAAGTTTGTAACAGTAGAAGTTAATATGGGACAGATGGTAAATGATGTAAAACTTGCCGTTAACGGAGCATGCCCTGTTGAACTTATAAATAAAGGTGTCGGCGCACCGCCTTCTGCTGATGAAATTGTTTCAAGAATTGAGGTACTATAATGGCAACACAAGTTTTTAAATTACCAAATTCACTTAGAGAAAATACAAAATATTCATTCTGCCCCGGATGTGATCACGGTGTTGCAGTAAGACTTGTTGCAGAAGTATTGGACGAACTGGGCTTGAAAGAAAATTCTATTCTTGCGGCATCAATCGGATGTTCAGTCACTTCATACGACTTTTTGAATGTTGATGCTGTCGAAGCACCTCACGGCAGAGCCTTGGCAGTTGCAACAGGAGTTAAAAGAGCACAGCCTGATAAATTTGTATTTACATATCAAGGCGACGGTGACTTTGCATCAATCGGACTTGCAGAAAGCATGCACGCAGCACTTCGCGGTGAAAATTTATCCGCAATTTGTATTAACAATACAACTTACGGCATGACAGGCGGACAATTAGGTCCTACAACACTTGTAGGACAAAAAACAACAACATCTCCAACCGGCAGAAATGTTGAATATTACGGTTATCCGATAAAAATTGCCGAACACATTGCGCTTTGTGATGGTACTGCATTTTCAGCAAGAGTTTCTTTAGATACTGTTGCAAATATCAGAAAAGCAAAACAGGCAATCAAAAAAGCATTTGAAGTCCAATTACATGGACTGGGTTTCGGGTTTGTAGAAATCCTTTCAACATGCCCGACAAACTGGAAAATGACACCCGAGCAGGCACATGAAAGAGTAAGAAATGAAATGATGCAGGTATTTAAACCGGGTGTATATAAAGACATAACAGCATAGGTGAAAAAATGGAAAAAAATTTTATAATAGCAGGATTTGGCGGACAAGGTGTATTATTGGCAGGTGAAGTGCTTGCAAACGCTTTTATGCTGGCAGATAAAAACGTAACCTGGTATCCTTCGTACGGGGCAGAAATGCGAGGAGGAACGGTTAATTGTGAGATTGTCATGAGTGAAGATGAAGTCAGCGAAGTTAATAAAGCTGATGCGGATTTTATTGTTGCATTAAATCAGGCATCATTTGACAAATTTTTACCAAAAATTAAACATGGCGGCTGTATGATTGCTAATTCTACACTTGTAAAAGAGGCAAAAACACGTTCAGATATAAAATATGTATTTGTACCTATTACAAAATCAGCAGATGAACTTGGCAATGTTAGAATGGCTAATATACTTGCATTAGGAATTTTAGCAAAAGCTAGCGGATTATTAAGTATTGAAATACTTGAAAAAGCTCTTGATACAGTAATTCCGGCTCACAGAAAAAATTTATTACCTCTTAATATCAAAGCTTTAAAAATAGGCTATGAGTATGATTTATTGCATGTATAATGCTGAAATCAACTAAAAAGTCGATTTAAAAATTTGGAATAAGCTATATTCTGATATGGTACAAAGAGGTCTTTAACGTGAAAAAAGAACTAATCAAATCTATTAGAGAAAAAGAGATTCAATTAGCGAAATTAAAAGAACACATTGACAAAAGTTCTGTGTGTTCGGATTTATATAACAAAGTCGTTTTAGAAAAAGCTATCCTGAAAAAAGAATTAGAAAATTTGGATAAAAATAAACTTATTGACGGTCTTAAAAATTTAATACCGCGTAAAAAAGTTTTGATTTGCGATTATTTTAGAAAGTAATGTAAATAAAAAGTTTACCATTTATTATTAAAATATACATGTTCATGGTACAATTTTTCTTATAAAAATGATGATTATTCTGTAAGTAAAAAGGAGAATTGACTATGACAGAAAAACGAGTATGGTTGTTCAGAGAAGGCAACGCCGATATGCGCAATCTTTTGGGCGGTAAAGGTGCTAACCTTGCTGAAATGACTAATTTAGGATTACCCGTTCCTCCGGGATTGACAATCACTACAGAAACTTGTATGGATTATATTAATCACGGCAATAAAATGCCTGAAGGTTTAATGGATGAAGTTAAATCTGCATTAAAAGAAGTTGAAGAACAAACAGGCAAAAAATTCGGCGACAGTGAAAATCCACTTTTAGTTTCAGTTAGATCTGGTGCTAGACTTTCTATGCCCGGTATGATGGAAACTATCTTGAACTTAGGTTTGAACGACCAGACTGTTGAAGCTATGATTAAGCTTACTAACAATCCTCGTTTCTGCTATGACAGCTACCGCCGTTTCTTAACAATGTTCGGTTCTGTTGCCTGGGAAATGGACAGACAAAAATACTTTGAATCTGAATTGGAAAAAGTAAAAGAACGTGAAGGCGTTAAAGAAGATACAAAAATTTCAGCAGAAGGTTTGAAATCTTTAATCCCTGTATATAAAAATATTATCAAAGAAGTTACAGGCAAAGAATTCCCTCAAGATCCGTATGTTCAATTACAAGAAGCTATTGAAGCAGTATTCAGATCTTGGAATATTCCTCGCGCGATTGCTTACAGAAACATGAATAAAATTGACCACAACTTTGGTACAGCAGTAAATGTTCAAACAATGGTATTTGGTAACATGGGCGACGATTGTGCTACAGGTGTTTCATTCACCCGTAACCCTGCTACAGGGGAAAACAAATTCTACGGTGAATACTTGACTAACGCTCAAGGCGAAGACGTTGTTGCAGGTATCAGAACTCCGAAACCGATTGAAGAACTTGAAACTGAAATGCCTGATTTATACAGACAATATGTTGATATCGCTAAAAAACTTGAATTAGGCTACAAAGACGTTCAAGATATGGAATTTACAATTGAAAAAGGTAAATTGTGGATTTTGCAAACTCGTAACGGTAAAAGAACAGCAGCTGCGGCTATCAGAATTGCCGTTGAAATGGAAAAAGAAGGAATTATCTCTAAAGAAAGAGCAATCCAACTTGTTGATCCATATTCAGTAAACCAAATTTTACTACCTTGCTTTGATGAAAAAGCTTTAGCTGATGCTCACAAAATCTGTCAGGGTGTAAACGCATCTCCCGGTGCTGCTGTAGGTAAAATCGTATTCGATACCGAAGAAGCAGCTCAACGAGGCGAAGCAGGCGAAAAAGTTATTCTTGTTCGTGTAGAAACTTGTCCTGACGATATTCACGGTATGGCAGTATCACAAGGTGTTTTAACTTTACGTGGCGGCGCAACTTCTCACGCAGCTGTTGTTGCTAAAGGTATGGGTAAACCTTGCGTTTCAGGTTGTGAAGACTTGAAAATCGACTTGAATAATGAAACATTAACAGGCTGCGACGGAAAAGTATACAAGAAAAACGAAATCATCTCTCTTGACGGCGGCAAAGGTATCGTTATGGAAGGTGCTGTTAAACTTGTAGAAGCTCAAATCGACGACAACTGGAACACATTCTTCGGATGGGTTGACGAAATCAAAAGAATGAAAGTTGAGGCTAACGCTGATACTCCTAAAGATATCGAAAATGCTTTAAAATTCGGTGCTGAAGGTGTTGGTTTATGCCGTACAGAACACATGTTCATGGACCCTGACAGATTACCATGGGTACAAAAAATGATTATTGCAGGTACTCCTGAGGCTAGAAAAGAAGCATTGGCAAAACTTCTTCCAATGCAATACTCTGACTTCTATGCAATGTTCAAAGCATTGGGCGACAAACCTCTTACAGTAAGACTTTTAGACCCGCCACTTCACGAATTCTTACCTTCTAAAGAAGAATTAATTGCTGAAGTTGCAACTCTTAAAGCACAAGGCAAAGATGCATCAGAAAAAGAAGAAATGCTTCATATCGTTGAAGGTTTATCTGAATCTAACCCGATGATGGGCTTGAGAGGATGCCGTTTAGGTTTGACTTACCCTGAAATCAACGAAATGCAAGTTAGAGCAATCTTTGAAGCTTGCTGTGACTTGAAACGTGAAGGCGTTGCTGTTAAACCTTGGGTTATGATACCGTTAATCGGACACGTTAACGAACTTAAAGTTGCTAAAGAAATTTTGGTTCGTGTAGCAAAAGAAGTTATGACTGAAAAAGGTATTGAAGTTGAGTACAAATTCGGTACAATGATTGAAATTCCTCGTGCAGCTTTAACAGCTGATGAAATCGCCGAATATGCAGAATTCTTCTCATTCGGTACAAACGACTTAACTCAAATGACATTCGGTTACTCACGTGACGATGCTGAAGGTAAATTCTTGAACAGATACGTTGAACAAAAAATCTTACCTTCTAACCCGTTCGAAACACTTGATACAAAAGGTGTTGGTCAGTTAATTGAAATGTCAATGGAAAAAGGCAAATCAGTAAACTCATCACTTGTTGGCGGTGTTTGCGGCGAACACGGCGGTGACCCTGATTCAGTAAAATTCTGTGACAGAATTGGCTTGGATTATGTATCTTGCTCACCATTCAGATTACCACAAGCAAGACTTGCAGCAGCTCAAGCAGTTGTTGAAGCAAAAAAATAGTGCTACGCACATAAACTAAAAAGACGAAGGTTTTAACCTTCGTCTTTTTTAATGAACTCACGTTTTATAAACGAAAGATAACACAATATATTAAGAGCTTTATCCATTTCATTTATTATCTGTTGAATATTACAAATATTGTCTATCATTGTATCTTTTTGAGCCTCAATTTTTTCATCAAGTTTTTTAATCAACTCATCTTTTGTTTCCATAGCTTTACCTTTCTTAATATTTTTTGAACATATATATGTTTTTATGAATGAATACATTCAAAATAATAGCATACTTACATTTATTTGTCAACATTTCAATCAAATAATACAATAATGAATGTAAACGTGAAAATCAAAGGTAATACTATGGGAGCTAGAGAAAAAATAAAAGCAATTTTAGCAGTTGAAAATATTACAATGACAGCATTAGCAGAAAAAATAAATTCATCTGTAAATAATTTATCTAATAAACTACGAAATAAAACAATTACATATGAATTAGTTGAACAAATAGCCGATATTCTCGGCTACGATATTGAGTTCAAAAAACGCAAATAATTTGGGTAAGCTCCCGCTCACCGAAAGCTGACACACACTTGTTATGAGAAACTGGTCAGAAAGGAGGTGATGAAAAAGTGAAATTCTGTATTACAGAAAAAGCGCTATGGCTTATCTTTATGATAATCATAGCACCTAAACTACTTAAATAGGGAGTTATGAAGAACCTTAAGAGACTAGACCCTCTTAGGGTTCTTTCCCTATATTCACATTATTTACGATTTTCTCTTTTTTGTCAAGTGGCGACGAAGTCGCCTTCCACCTTAGGTTTTGTATAAACTTATCAATGAAAATCTTTTCCGCCGACAATTTTTAAGTGGCGGTTGTTGCCTTCACCAATAGATTTGCTTTCCAAGTTATGCTGTTCTACAAGTTCATGCTGTAATTTCCTGATATGTTGGTTTTGAGGAGTTAATTCAACGTCCTTTTCACCCGCCAATATCTTATTAATCGCAGCTTTCGCCTCATCCAATGCACGCTCCGCATCATCATAATAGCCGCACAAAGTTTCCGAGGTTTCTACAATATCTAAAGCTTCTTTCAAAACCTTCTGGATTTGCGCCATAGAATTTGTTTTTACATAAAAAATCTGTAAACGATAATCGTTGGCGACGCTCAGAACTTTTGCCCCGCCTTTTATAAAGTTTTTATGAGCGATAACAATATCAGCATCTTCAATACTTCTGGTAACTTCCGCATTCAAATCCAAACGTTCAATAACCTTTTCGACAATCGTACGTGAAACCGCATATAAATAAATCTTTTTAAAAGACTTTTTCATATCTTCAACATACTTTTCTCTTGAAAATGAAAACTTCAAACTGTCTGCACCATATTCAATTTTATGTTCAAGTTTGTCTATTTCTTTTGGAATATCAATAAGTTTCGGTTCTTCCTTCAATTCCTGAGGCATTTCATAAGCCTTGTCGACCTTTCTGATTTCAGGTCTGATAGGCCAGCCTCGCAAAATATAGTCAACTGCCTCTGCAGTATCTTTGTATACAGCGAGCGTATTTCTGTCTAAAATCTCAATTACAACATCAAAAGTCGGCTGTTTTTCTCTTTCGAGAACTGTTTTTTGTGATGCTCTGCGTTTTGCCTCATCATCACCTAAAGTAACAGATTGAATTCCGCCAACCAAATCTGACAATGTTGGGTTTTTGATTAAGTTTTCCAAACTGTTACCATGGGCTGTTGCAATCAACATAACCCCGCGTTCTGCAATAGTACGCGCAGCTTGAGCCTCAGCTTCCGTACCAATTTCATCCACAACAATAACTTCGGGAGTATGATTTTCAACAGCCTCAATCATAATATCTTTTTGAAACTCGGGCTGAGTAACCTGCATACGCCTTGCATGACCGATAGCAGGGTGAGGAGTATCTCCGTCGCCTGCAATTTCGTTTGAAGTATCTACTATAACGACGCGCTTGGCAAGTTCATCAGCCACCAATCTCGAAATTTCTCTCAGTTTAGTTGTTTTACCGACACCCGGACGTCCCAAAAAGAGAATACTCTTATTCATCAAACAGATGTCTTTAATACATGCAATAGTTCCTGTTACAACCCTGCCTATTCTACAAGTTAAACCGATAATTTTACCCTGCCTGTTTCTTATTGCACTAATCCTGTGTAATGTTCCGGGAATTCCCGAACGGTTATCGGACGTAAATTCCTGTAACCTACAGGTTATATAATTAATGTCATCTTCTTCAACAAACTCTTCACCCAGATAATCAATTTTACCGCCTGCGTGTCTTATTTCAGGGGTTCGACCAATGTCGAGAACAATTTCGATAACATCTTCCATTTTCTCATAGGTAATGTACCTTCTGACCTTGTCAGGCAAAACATTTATTAATCTGTCTAAATCATTGTGAAACTGTAGGCTGCTCATTTTACTTCCGCCTTTCTGATAATAATAACAGTTTCCGCACCCGCAACGGAATTAAAATTTTATTCTGATTTCAATTTACCTTACTTATATTATACCACTTTTTCAAAATTTCTCATCAATCATAAGTATTACATTGGTAGTAATTTTACAATACTTAATAGGGACTGATTTACACTTATTTTAGATTGTAAACAATTGTTACAAAAAACAAGTATGTTTTTAAAGTTTTCAACCAATAATTCCGTAATTCTACATGAACGTTACTGATTTTGAAAGGAAAAACGGAGGCTTCAGTCTCTGACCAAAACCTAAAAAATCGCAACCAAGATTTACAAGAAAGGGTAAAGAATGGGATTAGCAGCAGGACAAGCTAGATTATTATCCATAACAGGCAGAAAATCTGACTGTGAATTTGAATCTATGCGTTTATCTCACCAAAAGATTGCATTGGCGAGAGAACTTGCTGACCTTTCAAATGAATATCAGAATTCATTAAATCAAACAAAATTAGTTTATGATTATTATGGCAAAGGTGATACAAGCATGCAGCTTTCATACGGAATTTTAATGAATCCGTCTGCTTTAAATAATTACATGCCTACAATTATTTCCGATTCCTTGGGCAGAGTTACCTTGAATTCAAAATATGCAGCTGTTGCACGTGCAGCAGGTATTCCTCAAGAAGGTTTAGGAACATTACCGTCTGAAGGTATGCGTAATGCATTTATTGAAGGTCTGGCTAAAGAAGGACTTATTACAAGTAAACTGGCAAATACAATTACAGGATTACCATATAATCAGGCTGCCGGATTTGGTGGCGGAGCTACTGTAGCTGTTCTGACAGAACAAGGTAATTATTCTGATTTTGTTGAAATGTTAAAAAACAACAACGGTACTGCATTTACAATGACAACCCAAGGTTTAGGATGTACAAACAACAAAGGCAAAGGCGACGAAATGGAATTCGCTCAAATTGTTGATGGATCGAGAAAATACAATAGCACAAATGAAGTTTCAACTCAGATGTCCTTAGCGGAGTTATTAAGCGACGAACATCAATATTATTTAGATTACCGTTCTCCAAATGGGGAACAAACTCCTGTTATTGGGGTTGCTTTCATGCAACAAAAATTAGGCGAAACTGGAGGATTTATTGACTGGTTAGTTGACGAATTTTCAGCAGTATTAGATTTAGGCGACGGGTTTACTGCAAAAGCTCTTGAATATGCTGAAAAACAAACAAGAAATATTTACGTTGATTCTGATCCGGAAGGAAGAGATCATTGGATTAACTTCATGCATAATGATAAAAAATATAATATATCTAACGATAATGGTGTAGATTCTGAACACTTTTCAACAAATGATGGTGATGATCGATACGTTAACGGCTATATAAATTCAACAGGTACAACTACAGAAACAAATGACCACCACCATAAAGATGTAAACTGGGCAACAGAAAGTAAAAACTATATAGGTTTTCAAACAACTTCCAATGAACAAGAAGGATGGCATGATGATGGTTATGATAAATCTACTGCATCTGTTAACTTAAACAACATCGCAAAAGTTTTCTTAACATTTTTTGCAGATTATATGAATGGTATTTCAGAAACCAACAAAGATGGTACTCAAGTATTTGATATCAATTTTGACGATTCTACAAAAAGACATGTTGCCTCCAATAACATGGCTCAAAATAACCAAACATTCGAATACGTATGGAAAATCGGTTCTGAAGTATCAAGTGATGACCTTGGTCAAGCAACATTCTATGATATGTTATTCAACCAAATTTGTGCAAACGGCTGGACTGAAAATAATAAAATTAATGATAATGAATATCTGCAACAAATGCTACAGAATGGTATGATGTTTATTTCAAGAGTAAAAGATGATAACTATTACTATCAGGGTAATTACGCTACAGATACTTATATAAAAGAAATTGCAGACGAAACATTAATTGCTTATGCAGAATCTAAATATAATACTGAAAAAGCAAAATTAAATGCAAAAGAACAAACTATTGATTTAAAAATGAAAAATCTTGATACTGAAATTTCTTCACTTACAACAGAATACGATACTGTTAAAAATACAATATCAAAAAATATCGAAAAATCGTTCAAACGTTACAGTGCATAGTAAGCACGGTTAGAAAAATTTTATACACCGGATACAGGCGGTAAATCAATACTTTTTAAACGCTGTTCAATACGTCTATACCATTTTAGATGCTGCTTAAATAAAATTTTGTATTTTGAAACTTCACCATGTGAAATATCGTATGCTTGAGCATCACAAGTTTGTGTCAATGCCTGTTCAAGCATATGAGTTAAATCTTTTCTGTTTATAGGAGCATCTTTTGATAATTCTATACGTTTGCCGAAATCAACAATGACTTCCGGTCTGTTGTCTCTAAAGAAACAATAATCAACAGCACATGGAATTAAGTTAACTTTACCATATTTTTTTACTGCATTTTGCGCAATATATGCAAGCCCTGTTTGAAATTCAATAGGTCTGAAATGAGGTGGTCTGATAATTCCTTGCGGAAAAATACAAAGCATGTTTCTTAAATCGCCTACAACATCTACAGAGTATTGCAAAGCCTTCATTGCAGACTGAGGTGATTTTTTATTAACAGAATAAGCACCGCCACGTCTTAAAAGTGGAAATCTATTCAATTCCTCAACCATCAAACGAATTTCTTTATGAAAAATTCTATGAGTAATGTTATAAAGAACTATACCGTCCCACCAGTTGCAATGCGGCGCAAAAAGAATTGTCGGTATATTTGTATCGCCTTCATAATAATTTTCAACACCTTTATATCTAAAAGCATAAAAACGATTTTGTAGCATATTAAAGAAAAACATGCTTGCAACCCACAGCCAAAAACGATTAGTTTTTGCTGGTTTAAATTGTTCCTCTTTGTTCCTAAGCTTTGTAGGCGGGATGTCAGAATATAGTTGTTCCTCTGCTACCATAAAATAATTGTACTCGGTTAAAATAAAAACGCAAATAGCCTAATGGATAATTTTAAGAAACATTAACAATATCTGATGCTTTATAGGAACTTCTGACCAGAGGACCTATCTGAAAACTTTTAAACCCGATTTTGCCTGCCAGTGTTTTCAAGTCTTCATATTCATCAAGTGTATAATATTTTGAGACTTCCAAATGCTCCTTTGAAGGTTGAATATACTGACCAATTGTCAAAATATCACACCCGACAGACCTTAAATCTGCCATAGTATTTTCGATCTGTTCAAAAGTTTCGCCTAAACCTATCATCAATCCTGATTTTGTTAAAATATCACTATTTTCTTTTATGTACTTCAAGACTTCAAGCGAGCAGTCATAATTTCCCTGTGGACGTGCAGTCTTAAAAACTTCACGAACAGTTTCAATATTATGGTTAAATACATCAGGATGAGCTTTAATAATTGTTTTAAGCGCATCAGTATCACCCTTAAAATCAGGTGTAAGAATTTCAATTTTTATATCAGCACAAATATTTCTAATTTCATATATACAACTTGCAAAATGTTCGGCTCCGCCGTCATGCAAATCGTCACGGGTAACAGAGGTTATTACAGCATATTTAAGTCCTAAATCTCTTACTGCCTCTGCAACATGTTTTGGTTCATTCAAATCTAACGGTTCGGGTCGATTACAAGATATATTACAGTAGCGGCAATTTCGTGTACAATTGTTACCCATAATCAAAAAAGTTGCCGTATTTTTTGTATAGCACTCGTTTTTGTTTGGACAACGGGCATTTTCACAAACCGTATTTAAACATTTTGTTTTTAAAATTTTTCTGACTGTACGGGTTGTATCAGTGTCAATAATCGGTCTTTTTAAATAATCAGGTAATCTTCTTTGCATAATTTAAATTATATAGCAAAAATATTGATTTTCATGCTTTGAATGGTTATAATGTAAATAAAAAGGATAATTACTATGAAAAAATTAATGACAATTTTATGTTTATTATGCTTTGCAGGATGTGCATACGCAGAACTTTATCAAGTTCCTGGTTCTTACAAAGAAACAACAACAGAAGTAACAGTAGAAGGCGATACTCAACAGATTAGCCAAACTACAAAAGAAACAAAAAAAAGATGGAAAAGAAGACGTCATAAAGACTTCAATCCTACAAACACATATTGGAACTTTGGCAGACCCCCGTTTTGGACAGGTACGATTTAAGTGCTGCACACTTAGTTTCATCAAGTCACAGTCTGAACAAACTCTCAAAAATCCCTTCCGAATATGTCGGGTGGGCAAAACAAACTTTCTTTAAATCATCAATCGTCATGTTATTCTGCATGGCGATTGTTATTTGCTGAATTAAAGCTGATGCCTCTTTTGCCACAATATGAGCACCTACAATTTTTCCGTTTTGTGAAAGAATTTTTATAAAGCCTTCAGTACAATTATCACAATGAGATTTACCAAGTGCTGAAATAAGGAGATTTGATTTTGTATACGTTCCTTCATCCAAATCCTGTTCTCGTTTACCGACCCAGGCAATTTCAGGACACCCATACACTACAGACGGCACAAGGGTTTCAACAAACTCAATCCCGGCAGTTTCTGCAATAGCCTGTTTTATCGCAAAATGTGCAAGTTGAATTTTCCCGCATGCATCGCCCAGCGTGAGCGAGCAAGACGACGCTGGTGTAGACGGAGTTCTCCCCACTGCAAGCAGTATACACTCAGGCATAAGAACATCACCTGATTTAAGAGTTAAAACGTGATTTTCAATTTTCTCAACGCGGTTATTCAAATACATTTTAATCTTTTTGGATTTGAAAATTCTTTCAACGCGTTTTGAAACCTCAACATCAGCAAGCGGCAAAAGATGCTCTGCAAGCTCAACAATACTTACCTCAACACCGAATGCAGAAAAAATTCGCGCCCATTCAATCCCTATTGCGCCAGAACCGATTATTGCAATACTTTTTGGCAGTGCTGTCATTTCCAAAATATCATCAGAGCTAAGAATAAATTCGTGGTCAAACCTCAACCCTTCAAAATCCCTTGGCACAGAGCCTGTAGCGGCAATAATTTGCTCACAAATATATGTTTCACCGTCTGCAATAATTTTTCCGTTATCAATTGATGCTTCGGCGTTAACCACTGTCACACCGGCGTTTTTGAGTGAAAGTTCAAGAGATTTCCTTAGTTTCTCTACGATACTATTCTTGCGCTCAATAACTTTGGTGTAATCTACAGAAACATTTTCAGCAGATATGCCCAAATCAGATGCACATTTTAATTCTTCAAACAGTTCAGCAGAATGTAAAATTGCTTTTGTTGGAATACATCCGCGATTTAAACAAACTCCGCCGACTTTATCTTTTTCAAATAATAAAACCGACAAACCTTTTTGTCTTGCCTGAAAAGCCGCTGTATAACCCGCAGGACCGCCACCTATTATTCCTAAATCATACTTCATCTTGTATATACCCTCGGTAACCTAACCTTTAAACGGCAGGTCAATTCATAATTAATTGTACCTAAAATATTTGCCCATTCATCAATTGAATGATTTTCATCCAATAACGTTATTATATCGCCTGTATTCGCCTCAATATTTGTAATATCAAACATCATCTGATCCATAGTAATATTACCGATTTGAAAAACTTCTTTACCGTTTAAAACGCCACAAATCTTATTAGAGAGCGAGCGCGGAACTCCGTCAGCATACCCCAGAGGGATTGTCGCAATTTTTCTAACTCCGTGCGCAGTAAAGGTATGCCCATAACTTACCCCTTCTCCGTCATTTGCCTGATGTATATTTACAATTCGTGCTTTTAGTGACATAACAGGTTTTAAGTCAGGTCTGTTAACTTTTCCTTGCGGCAAATCAGGATAAAGTCCGTAAATACCTATTCCGGCTCTGTGCATATTTGAATTTGGCACATCATAACACATTGCCCCTGCTGTGTTTAGAATATGCAAAATCAAACCGTCAGTATTAATTTGCGAAATAACTTTATTCCATCTGTCAATCTGAATTTGAGTTTTCTCTCTGTTTTCTGCATTTGCCAGGTGTGTAAAAATACCGCCAAAGTCAAGATAATCAGCATTTCTTACTTTATTTATAAATTCAACGGCATCATCGATAGAAATTCCTATTCTATTCATGCCCGTATCAAGCTTTACGTGAACTTTAGGTTTAATACCCGTTCTTATATATGCCTGTTTACAGGCATCAAGATGTTCTTTTGAAAATATTGAAATAGTCAAATCTGCTTTAACGGCTGTTTCTACTGCCCAAACAGGAACTGCGCCCAGTACAAGAATTTCACAATTAATTTTAGCCTGTCTTAAATCAACACCCTCATCGATTGACGCAACACCAAGCATATCCGCACCCGACGCAAGCAATGTTGGCGCAAGCATAACAGACCCGTGTCCATAAGCATCTGCTTTCACTACCGCAAGAAGTTTAACTCCCACGGGTGTATTTTTTTTGATAGAACGCATATTATGCGAAACATTTTCAAGGTTAATTTCCACCCAGCTGTCCCGGTGAATATTAATATTGGTTTGTCTGACATTTTTCATAATTTTTAGTATATTACTAAAAACTAATCCTTGCAACTCGATGCTTTATTCCAGCCGAGCTTGTCAGGACACTTTAAGTAATCAAAATTCTGATTTTGGAGCACCCAGGCCGTACAGCCCATGCCGCGTTTTAATTTTCCGCTGTCATCAACACAATATATATCAAACGGAAAAGGTACATTACTGTTATAATTAGAATAATTACCCATACCTGCTGGAATTATACCTTTACTTGTTAAAAGAAAAGCAAATACATTTTTACCATACACATTAGCTTTTCCTGAAGGTAAATATGGTTCTAAATAGACAGTTATTGTTGCGTAATATTTTTTATAATGAAGATTATTGTTGGATAAATCTTCAAAATAAGGTGAAATTCCATATACCAGACCACCTGTTATAAAAGTATAATAATCATCTCCTCAAGCACCGCTTCCATCCAAAAAGTTTTTACGATGCGCCAATTGTACATTGTGCTTTCCTGCAAAACATTTTTTATAATCCTCTTTGATAGAACAAATCTTATTAGTATTTAAGACTTTAGTATACTTTTCACCTATCGCAGAAGCATACTCTTGACTTGTATAACTATACTCGGGCAAATCCCAATTATCAACTTCACCAAATTGGTTAACTGCTGTTATATATGCATTTGAAAGCGTACTATAAGCCTTCTTAAGTTTAGTTATTCTAACCTTATCTCTATGTTCAGAAACCAATGCAGGAATCGTCATCGCCGCAACAACACCAATTATACCCAGTGTGATTAACATTTCTGCCAGAGTAAAACCTAGAGTGCCCCCCCCCCGAAATTCCTACTATGCCTTTTTTCCATAACTTCCATCTCCTTTTTCTTTAAAATATCATATTTTTTTAACTTTTTCAAGTTTTTATTATATAATTAAGCCATGGATAGAAGAGAATTTATTAATGCAAAACGTATAGTTTTCAAATTCGGCACAAATGTATTAAGGGGAGATGACGGATATGTTTCACTCCCAAGAGTATTTTCATTTATTGAAGATTTGTCTCATCTTGCAAGACAGGGCAAAGAAGTCATTGTCGTAACATCAGGAGCAGTAGGCTTAGGCAAAAAACGATTAGGACTTGAAAGTACCGAAGGAGTTGCTCTAAAACAAGCATGCGCCGCTATCGGACAAGGCAAACTGATGTCAATTTATGAAAACGGATTTGATACATACGGTCTTGTATCTTCCCAAATTCTTTTAACAGAAGATGACTTCTCATTAAGAAAACGCTATTTAAGTCTTAGAACTACATTAAATAAACTTCTGGAACTTGGTGTTGTACCTATTATCAACCAGAATGATACAGTATCAACAGTTGAAGTTGATCCGCAATATGAACATATGCAGGTATGTTTTTCAGATAATGACAAACTCTCTGCACTTGTTGCATCAGAACTTGATGCGGATTTACTGGTAATTCTTTCTGATATTGAAGGTCTTTATGATGAAAACCCCAAAGTTAATCCAAACGCAAATATTATAAGAAAAGTAGATGAAGTTACTGACGAAGTTCTTGCGCTTGGAACAGATGCCTCATCAGGCGGTAGAGGCGGAATGCGTACAAAACTTGAAGCAGCCAGAATGGTAACACGTTTTGGCGGTAAAGTCTTAATCGCTAACGGCAAAATTCCTTATATTATTAAAAAAATCTTTGAAGGCGAAGAATTAGGAACAATGTTCTTGCCGCAGCGTGAAGGATTATCAGACAAAAAACGTTGGATTGGTTACGCTACAAACATTATCGGCAAAATAGTTGTTAATGAAGGAGCTAAAAAAGCTCTCCTTGCCCAAAAAAGTTTATTGCCAATCGGGGTCTGTGAAGTAATTAATGAATTTAAAAAAGGTGACGTTATTTCTATCTTAGATGAACAGCATAATGAAATTGCCCGCGGTATTGTAAATTACGGGTCTGATTCCTGCGAAAAGGTTATCGGCTGTCATTCTGATAACATTATGGAAATCCTTGGATTTAAAAACTATGACGCAATCATTACCCGTGATAATATAACACTGCTTTAAGGAGATAATATGGAAATCGCTAAAATTGCTAAAAAAGCTTCATTAGAAATTGCTGATTTGTCAACTGAATTAAAAAATCAGGCACTTTTAAAAATTGCTGAAGAAATTGAAACTAAAAAACAAGAAATTTTTGAAGCTAATAAACAAGATTTAATCGAGGCTGAAAAGCTTGTAGAAAAAGGTGAACTTTCCAAATCTACATTCAATCGTCTTAAACTTGATGAAAATAAAATGCGGGATATGGTTCAGGGGATTCGTGATATTGCAAAACTCGATGACCCTGTTAATAAAAAACTTTTGGTACGCGAATTGGACAGCGATTTAACATTATACAAAGTTTCATGCCCTATCGGAGTTTTGGGAATAATTTTTGAGGCGCGCCCTGATGTTATTGCACAAATTTCATCACTCGCAATAAAATCAGCTAACGCAGTAATCCTTAAAGGCGGCAAAGAGAGCATTAATACCAATAAAAAAATTATGTCGGTAATTAATTCCGCGCTTGAAAAAGTTAACGGATTTCCCAAAAATGTTATACAGCAAGTTTTTACCCGCGATGATGTAGCAGAAATGCTCAAATGTGATAAATATATTAATCTTATAATCCCCCGCGGCGGCAACAATCTTGTAAAATATATAAAAGAAAATACTAAAATTCCTGTATTGGGTCACGCTGATGGAATTTGCCATATATTTGCAGATGAAACTGCAGACCTTGAAATGGCAATAAAGATTGTTACAGATGCAAAAACTCAATATCCGAGCGCATGTAATTCAGTTGAAACATTGCTTATACACGAAAATTTTACAGGCAAAGACAATCTTCTTGCAGCATTACAGTTATCAGAAATCCAACTTGTTGCAGACCCTGACAGCTGGGCTCATGAATACGGTGATAAAATTCTTGCGTTTAAAACAGTAAAATCCGTTGATGAGGCAATCGAACATATTAACACATACGGTTCAGGTCATACTGACAGTATAATTACCAAAAACATTAAAAATGCAGAAATATTTATGAACAAAGTAGATTCAGCAGGTGTATATTTTAATGCATCTACCAGATTTGCGGACGGTTTCAGATACGGTTTCGGAGCAGAAGTCGGGATTTCTACAAATAAAACACATGCCAGAGGACCTGTCGGACTTGAAGGTTTAACAATTTACAAATATAAATTAATCGGTAACGGTAATATTGTAAAAGATTATGTTGATGGAACAAAAAATTTTCACCATAATGATATAGTATAAGCACTAAACTTCAGTAAGCATATTGATATTTATGTTGCAATCAAAACAGTTAGTTTATTTTATATTCCAAATCTAAATTATTTATATCAATAAACTTTTTGTAAGCGTAAGGAATGTCAATAGTTAACACACTTTTATCTTTCGAATATTCAAGTGCATTTGTATTGATAAAATAATCATCCAATTTAACAATATATTTTCCAGGCTCAACACCTGAAAAATTAAACTCTCCAGTACTATCAACAGTACTATAGGCAGTTTCTTCACCGTTTTCGTCGTTTAATACAACTATAAAATCATTTATATTTATTGTTCTGCCAAAATCATCAATAATTTTTAATTTACCTGTTATGTTTCCAACACAGCTTTTCACTGGAAACTCAACTCTTGTATTTTTTTTAGCATCAATTCTGACAAGTTTTTCGTTTACAACATTTTTATCTATAAAAAGTGTTGCGGGAAGTTTGTCAATGTTAATCTTTGCATTATAAATTCCAGCATCAGTTCCTGTAGGATAAACTTTTCCTTTTCTGTTTGTGTAAACAGTGTCATTAACCCAACTAAACTTTATTGGAACATCTTTTACAGGTATATCTCCTTTATCAAATTTTCCGTTTTTATTTTTATCAATATAAGCAACTGCTGTAACATAACCTCGGTTATCATCAGTATAACCAACCGACTTTAAACCGGAAGGAAGAACTGCAAACGCGTCATTCATCACAATATTTATAGAATGCCTATTGCTCATTGGGAGATACATGTTATTTATTATATAACCACCCATTCTATTGTATTGGTAGTTAAGATTAATTGTTCGACCTGATTTTGTTCGGTATGCAAGGTTTGCCGAAAAATCAAAGCCTTTATCAGAACCCGTATATTTGTAACCCGTTCCCACACTCAAAGTTACACGTTTAATTTCAGGGAATGTGTAACCGATTTTCATCATGCTGTATTGATTTTCTTGATTTGAATAATTGTATTTGATAACATCATGTCCTGCAGAAATTGTTCCGATATTTTTAGGCAATTTGTAATCACTTTTTAGGTAAATTGTTGAATATAAAGATTTAAATCCAGTATATCCTTGTGAGTTTTCTTCATAAGTTGTTTGATAGTTGCTTTCTGTTTTACCGGCTTGAAAATTTAAGTTTCCGTTAATCCTTTTTGAAAAATTCAAATCATAATAATAACTCTTGTTTTCAGCAATTGAATTGCTTCCCTCTCTGCCCGTTATATTAAATCTTACATCGCAAATTTTTTCAAAGGTTTTGTGAACACCAAGACTGTATTCATCAAAATCTATTAAACCGCCTTCAAATCGCTTTGCATTATTTGAAAAATATTTTTTGTAAGTTCCGTCAATACCGCTGTTTTTGCCTGATATTGACCCGTTTACAAAGCCACCGGTTCTGTCATTATAATAACTTCCATCCCCGCCAGCAAGATAGAAATCAGAAGATGTGTTAAAAAGTCCTGCTTTCAGTGTGTAATTATCTTTTGTATAAACTGTTTCACCAGAAAGTGTATAACCGCCCTGATATTCGTTATTAAGACTTATATCACGTGCACCGCTAGCGCCAATTATAAGTTTTGATTTCAAATTGTCGTTTTTAATATATTCAAAAGCATTTAAGCTTGTAATTCCTTCAAGATTGTTAGGATTTTTCCAGGTTCCCGAGGTTAAAAGCGCATCAGTTGAATAAATATTTTGCCAAATTGCATTTTTGGGCTGCGAGTATATTTTATCAACACTCAATTTTGAATTAAATTTTAAATTCTCCTTAATCCCGTATTCATATTCACCTGCAAGCAGGAACTTTTTTGTGTTCATGTCATAAATATAGCCGTTTGTATTAAAAAGCTTGTTGTTATAACCAGTTACTCCGCCAAATACTGAATACTTTTTTTGTTTTTCAGAGGGCATATTCAGGTATTTCGGATAAGTTTTTTCATAAATTATTTCTGTTGTACCGTCAGCCTTTAATTCTTCAAGTTTTATAGATTTTGGATTTTCGTTAAGATAAAGATTGGCAAGCGAATAATATCCGTCATAAGTGCTTAATGTAGAATTTTCTTCCCCGTTTATATAAACTTTTACAAGACTGTCTTTTGCAACATACCCGTTAAGCTCACGATATTGTTTCGGTTTAAATTCATAGTTGCTTATTTGTGCACCGAGCATTTGATTCCCGATTGTGTAATTATCCTCTCTAATCCCACGTATACGTCCTAGTTCATAGTCATAACCTTTATGATTTTTGTAATACTTAAACCCTAAACCGCCGAATGAAAAAAGTTCACCTTTATAATTATAAGTATTTAAATCAAGATTTAAATCTCCGCCATAGGCTTTACCTTTAAGAATAACTTGTGAATTGTTGTTAAAAAAAACATTTTTTTGTGTTCCATTTATAAAATACTGCGAAATTGTATCGCTCATTGTATTGTTATTCACAGATACTGATTCAAACTGAAATTTTCTTTCTTTATCAGGTTTAAGTACATTTGAATAAGCTCTGATTTTTGGTAGTGAACAATCAGCCTCTTGAACAGACGCCTTCAAAAGTTCAAGATTTCTGGTTGTATTTGCTATTATTGACAAGTCGTTTTTATCTGTTTGAATTTCAGATTCGAAAATTAAACTCAAATCATTTTCATCGCAATAAATCTCATCTTTTATATCTTCCATAAGACCGCTTTTAATATACAAGTTCTTTTCTGATGAGATGTTTTTGCCATCAAACTTAATATAGTGCAAACCTATACGACCTTTTTTGCCATCTGATGTTTCAAAATCGATTTCTTTTGTTGCGTGGTTTGTTTTAACCTTAACTTCAAAAATTTCAGCCATTTGTTTGAACGGAAGAAGAATTTTATCCTCTTTTGTAAGCATAATTTCAATATCATAAAAACCTGTATTGTTTAAATTGATATAAGAAATTATTGTTTCATTATTTTGAGCAGCAAAACAAGGCAGACATATTATTAGAGCTATAAAAATCACTAAAAGCTTTTTCACTTCTTAAGGGTTCCTATTTGCGCTAAAAGTTACTACTGCCTGATAAACACCTGCACGGTCATTAGAAAGAGAATACGTATTTGCAAGCGGAGCCGCTCCGACAGTTTGCGTAAGCGTACCATCTTTTGAAGTTCCTGTTTTTACAATGTAACAAAGTCCTCCATATGCAGCATTATTTGTAAGAGTAGCTGATGAAAGGTTTGTAAGCGAATTTGTAACAGGATAAGCTATCACGTTTGCATTGTTCCCGGAAGTCGGCGTGCCCCCAGTAATGTTATTTACCGCCGCTGGTGTGGGATAAGTGGAGTTGTTGCCTAAAAGAATATACCCGTTACCGCCAATTTGAGCATAAGCATTTTGTTGATTGCCTGCACTGACAAGCAGTTTTGCCTGAACAACGTAGGTATAATTTGTGTCAGCTCCATTTGTTTGCAATCTGAAAGATGCTGACGGGGAAGATGAATTCCCCGTTGATGCATCAATAGTTCCTGTTGCGGCGGCAGAATTAATTGCCGTAACATTTACCGAAGCAGGAACTGTTGTGGTGAGTGTATGCTGAAACGTTGTTGCTCCAAAACAAACATTCTCAAATAATAAGATACAAATTAAAAGTAATTTTATCCGCAATTTTGCACCTATAAAGTTGTTGATGTAAGTGTCATAATTGCCTGATAAGTTCCTGCATTATCGGCAAAAGAATATGTGTTTGCGTAAGGTGCTGTGCCTGTTGTAGTAGTTGCGATTGTTGTGCCGCCATTTACGGTAACATTATATTGATTTTTTGTAGCATCATAAGTAGATGTTCCGCTGTTAGTTAAAGCTACGCTTGCAATAGGATATGCAATAGCATTTGCGTTATTTGCGGCTGTCGGTGTAGCCGATTTACAATCAGTTATAGCAGCGGCTGTCGGGAGTTTCCCAGATGCAGTGTTTGAAAATACTGCATAAACCTGACTTCCCTGTTGGAATAGTGCGTTAACATTACCTGCTGCACCAGCCGTTGTTGCTTGTAAATACAATTGCTGGCTGTCAGTATTTAAATTTACCTGAAATTTTGAAACAAGTGCTGCCGCAAGGTTGCCTGTATCCGGTGCAATTGTTGTTGTGGTTACAGCACCTGATGTTTGTGCCGTAATATCAAGATAAGTGCCAAGTGTTGCCTGCAAGGTTTGCGATGCAGTATTTGAAATTGCGTGAGACATATTCATTGCCCCAAGCATTGCAGGCAAAATCATTAAACCTGCCAATTTTTTGTTAATCATGTTTTTCCTCCTTCTTCTATATTTGTGTAATACCATCAATTGTAAATTGATTTTCTTTTATTATATTTTTTAACTTTCCTTTCTCATCTGTGTATTGAAGAATTAAACGTAAAGTGTAATTACCGTTTTCCTGAATATCATTAAGGGGAATTGTATCATTTGTAAAAAGTACATTATTA
This sequence comes from uncultured Candidatus Melainabacteria bacterium, assembly GCA_950096985.1. Classification (GTDB taxonomy): domain Bacteria; phylum Cyanobacteriota; class Vampirovibrionia; order Gastranaerophilales; family Gastranaerophilaceae; genus Stercorousia. The sequence goes on along the minus strand of CATNBA010000004.1, from coordinate 48,558 downwards.
GCGCTAACAACACTACTTTTTACAGGATATTCTCCAATAAGCTTTTTGTCTTTAATAATTTGTGCCTTACCTGTATAGCGAACTTTGCTGTTTCCCGAAGAAACAAGTTTGAGTGCGGTTTTAATCTCGTTATTTTTCTTTTCAATATCAAACTTTTCGATTTGTGCACATTTTACAAAGCGACCTTTATCAACATAAACAGGAATTCCCACACGAGTTTTTACAATGAGTTTTGTAGAAACATCTTTTTTGCCAGATGGCAGATAAACTTCTTTTGCATCAACATCTTCCAAAAACAAAACCATTCTGGATTCGCCGTCAGGCATTGATTTTAAGTTTGAAACAGTTAATCTTACTTTTTGTGTTCTACCGTTTTCAAGTGTAAATTCGTTTGGCACAAATCTAACATTTTTGATTAAATAATCTGCTTCCTGCGAGTTTTCTATAATATCCATAGTACCTTGCTGTGAGATTTTGAAATATTCTGGATAAATTTTGAAACGTATTAATTCGTTGCTGCCTCCCTGAATATCAATGGAAGCGGTTAAGTAATCTCCTCTTGCATCATTTGCATTAAGCTCCAAGATGGTTGGCGTAACCTTGATAGCTGCATTTGCACTCAAAAATGTCATTAATAATAAAGTTAACAAAGTTAAATAAAATTTTTTCATTTACGTGTCTCCGCTTTGTATCGTATAATTCAAATAATTATTGTAAGTACCTTCAGGAATATAAGTTCCTGATGTATTTTTGAGAAAATATTTTATGTTTATATAATCATTAGTGTAACTTCCCGTAACAGGAGTTGAAACCGTTGCCGTGCCCGAAGCAAGTGTATACTGTTGATTTGGCTGAAGTTGTGTTTGCGATGTAATATAATTTGTTACATGGGATGAAACTCCTGTGATTAAAAAATAGTAATTTGCAGGCAGAGTACCTATATTGGCTGTATTTAAAACAAGTTTCCATGTTCCGTTAGATTGAACTACTATTTGCGGAGTTGTTGTGTTCTCGACAATTGCTGTTCCATCAAAAACATTGTCCGGTGTAAGTGTTATATTTACAGGATTTGTCACACTTGAGATATTCTGTGTTAACGGAATTGTAAAACTTAATGTATAAACAACTGATGCAGGCGAAAGTGTTGTATTTGTGTTAAATTGCAGACGTGTTGTATAAGTTCCCGGTGGTAAAACCCCGATATTCTTCACAATACAATTGTAGTTTCTTGAGTATCCACCTACATTAATTAAAATTCCATTTATTGTAGTAACATTTGTGTTATATATCATCTGAAATTCATTTGTACCATCATTCAGATATAGCTGTGAAACCGGTATTCTGTAAGAAGAATTTGAAGTATTTGTTATATATTGATCAAGAGCTTTTACGTTTACCGTAAGAGTAAGTGAAATCAAGTCATTAACCGTCATTTGAATAGGCGTAGAAATCTGTGTTGATGCAACAGTTGTACCGCCCGTACTTTGAACACTTACAGCACTGTAGGCAGTATCATACAAGGCAATTATAAAAAATATTATAAAGAGTAATATTTTTTTCATACCAAAAATTTATGTTATTTAAACAAAAGTTTATATTACCCTTCTGTTTGGACAAGTTGGCGTTATTTTTATATCTTAACGGGTATTATTTATTTTTTTTGATAAATATAAACTTTCTCTATGAGAGGATTGATTATTTTTCTTTGTTTATTCTGTTTTTATGGTAAAAGCTTTGGGGCGCAGCAAGCATCTCAGGTTTTATACAGCGAATTGCCGCAAATCCTTGAAATAGAAAAAATTATTGTTGAAAATATTGAATACAACAGAGATGAACCGATGCCAAATATGATAATTAAAGAAACAACTCCCGTAAATGCCAACAATCTTAGCCTCAGACTAAGTCCGGTTAAGGTTAAACTGCACACAAATGCTTCATCACCCGTAATAGTTTCTGCGTTGTTCAAAGAATTAAACCATAAAGACGGATTATATAACTTTTCTCAGGCAAATCTTTCGGTCATTCCAACTTCTCAAACAATTTCAAATCCTTATGACCATGTAATAACAGATGTATTTACACCTTATGTTAACGTAAAACCTGATTCTGTACTGGGATTATATAGAGGAACGCTCGTTTTTACGGTAGGTGGAATATGAAGAAATTATTTTGTATAGCTTTATTAGCTTTTTTAATTTCGCCTGTTTTCAGTGCCGTTACAGATAGCAGTAATTCTTTTGAAATAGAGGTAACTCAGGTTCCCGCAGGCGGTGGCGGTGAAGAAAGTTCAAAGTCTCACCGCGGATTGAGTGACGGAGCTGTAACTGCAATAACTTTAGGGTCTATTTTCGGCGGACTAGGTGCTTTAACAGGGATTGGCTATTATTTCTTTAAACATTCCCCGGGACTTACGTGCGGTTTTGCCTGCGGTGAAAAATGTCCTTATCAACTCATTACACTTGAAAATCCTGATTTTATAACAAAAAGTAAACACACATATTTAATCAAAGCATATAATGAAATAGAAAATAAAAAAACAGGGAAATATTTGGTTATTCCGGATACTTCAATAGAGCCTAACACATACAACACGGTATATTTTGAAATTCCGTATGAGAATGAAGAAGTAAATTTCAAAATAATTCAAGCATCAGCACCGATTAATGATAAAGAACTTGATACAGAAATATTTATAAATCCAAAAACAAATTTTACTTCAAATATTCCAACCTCAGGCATAAAGGCTCAAAAGGGTATTATTATAAAACAAGGTAAAATCTCACCCCAAAAAGACAAACTTTTTGCAATAAATACCTGTTATAAAACCTCAAACAAAACTTCTGTTTCAAAAACTTATGCAATAATTATAGCATTTGAAAAATAAATTTAAGTGTAACTTTTGATATATGTAAGTTATATATATAAAGATTTAAATAAGTTTTCAGGGATTTACAGTTGATTTGCCAACAAATAAATCCTAAAATATATTTTTATAGTAAAATATTACTAAAAAAGAAAGGGACTATTATGTTGACCAAAAATTCAAATGTTACAGTAAAATTCTCAGGTGTTGATTTCGGCAAATATTCTTCAAAAATTTCAGAATTTGTAAACGAATTCTCATCACGTGCTAACAAAAAAGGACAATTCTTAAACTGGGTAAACCTACCGTCAGAACAAGCTAAAAGAGTTGATGAAATTTATGAATTGGCTGAAAGTTTAAAATCAGCTACAAGCGTTTCAAAATTAAGCGTTATGGGTATCGGCGGTTCAAAACATACTGTTGAACACATGCTTTCAATTAACGGTTTGAACGTAAAAGGCGATTGCATAGAATTTTATTCAGATGTTGACAGTGCAAGCTTAGAAAGATTTTTATACAGATTAGGCGATGACGTTTTATCATCAAACTACCTTATCGCATCAAAATCAGGCTCAACTTTTGAAACTAAAGATGGTTTCTTAAGAGTTTTGGAAATGTTGAAAGATGCATACATTGCGAAAGGACAATCAGAAGAAGAAGCTGTAAAATCAGCAAACAAACACTTTATTGCAGTAACTGATGCTAACGCTGAAAAAAGCGAACTTAGAAGAACTTCTAACGAAAACGGCTGGCTCGGCGACCTTTACATCCATGATGATGTTGGCGGACGTTTTTCAGCATTTGACGATCACGCTTTGTTCACACTTGCTTACGCAGGAATGAAAAAAGAAGATATGATTACAATGCTAAATTCAGCTCAAGAAATTTCAACAGAATCTTTAACAGCTGACTTGTCAATCAACGATGCATTAAAAGAAGGTATTTTCTGGGCAGATGCAAAAATGAACGGAACAGAAGCTTCAGTTCACCAGTATATGGGTTCAATCTTTGAAAACACAGTATACTGGCACGCACAAATGCAAAACGAATCTGTTAAAGATACATTGAAACAGGTTGCAAAAGTTCCTGATGCAATGCACCATTCAGCAGAGGCTCACTTTAACCCTGCTAACAAACTTGCTTTTGCCTTAACTGTACCTCAAGATAACGGTGTTTGCAGAGAAAATGCAGAAAGCTACATTGATGCTTTGACAAAATCTTATGAAGTTTCAGGAAACTTCTTCCTTGAAACTGCAAATACATCAGGTATGGGCTTAACTCCTGCTGCAGCAGGCGCATTAACTCAATTAAGAGCATTTGCAACAGTTTACCAGGAAATCGTTGAAAAAATTATGTCAGGAACAGAATTTCCAGAAGTTTTGGACAGCGTATTGCAGCCACACGTAGAATTCTACAAAAAGAATTTAAAAGGCGGAGTAGTTGTTCCAGGCAGAATTTCAAAATAATAATTTAGGGGGGTGCTTTTCACCCCCTTATTTAAAGGAATTTTTATGAAAATAGGGATTATAGGGTTAGGTTTAATTGGCGGTTCGCTATTCAAAGATTTAAGAAAAAAATATGATGTCATTGCGGTTTCAAAGTCGCAAAACGGTGAAAATATTTATAAAACCTATGATGTTTTAAAAGACAGAGATTTGGTTTTTGTCTGCACTCCTATGAATAAAACTCTTGCCGTACTTGATGAACTGGAAAACATACTTTCACCCGAAACAGTCGTTACAGATGTCTGCAGTCTGAAAAAATTTGTCACAGGCAAAAGACCATATAAATTTATTCCCTCGCATCCGATGGCAGGAACAGAACATAAAGGATTTGAAAACTCTTTTGAGGGATTGTTTAAAGGTGCAAAATGGGTTATTACGGGTGAAGAAAATCCGCTTTTGACAGAAATAATCAATTTTGTCGGAGCAAAACCCGTTTTTACAACAGCAGAAAAACACGACGAAGCTGTTGCGATGATTTCTCACATGCCGATGGTAATCTCGCAAGCGTTGATGCTTTGTGCAAAAGATAATCCGCTGGCACTCGAAATCGCATCAAGCGGATTTCGTGATATGACAAGACTTGCCCTTTCTAATGAGGAAATGGCTTGCGATATGGTTTCGATGAATTCACAAAATATCGAACAGGCAATTTTAAAACTTTACAAATCAATCGGAGAATTAACAAACGGCGACTATCCAAAGACAATCGCCGAAGTTAAAAATATTCGTTCAAAAATGTTTATTTAGCAAACGCTTGTGCAATTGATTTCACGTAATCAGGTCTTAAAATACCTTTTTCTGTAATAATACCTGCAATAAGTTCATGTGGTGTAACATCAAATCCTGGATTAATAATATTAACCTCAGGTGCACAGATAATTTTGCCGTTAATATGAGTAACTTCTTCTCTAGAACGTTCTTCTATCACAATTTCATCACCTGTTTTAATACTTGTATCAATTGTAGATAAAGGCGCAGCAACATAAAAAGGTACATTGTGATATTTTGCGGCAATTGCAACGGTGTAAGTACCAATTTTATTTGCAGCATCACCATTAGCGGCAATTCTGTCAGCACCTACAACAACCATATCAATCATACCTTTTTTCATAAAATATGAACACATTCCATCAGTAATAAGTGTTGTAGGTATTCCATCCATTGTAAGTTCCAAAGTTGTAATTCTTGCACCCTGTTGTCGAGGACGTGTTTCATCTGCAAAAACCTTAACAGTCGGATCTTTTGCAAAAGCAGAACGCACAACACCCAATGCTGTTCCATAACCTACAGTTGCAAGAGCTCCAGCATTACAGTGAGTTAAAATTGTTGCACCTTTAGGTACAACTTCAGCTCCGTAATCACCGATTTTTTTGTTTATTTCAATATCTTCGTTTTCAAGTTTTATACCATTTTGTTTTAATTCTTCAACAATACCGGCAATATCGGATGTTGAATTTTCAATAACTTCTTTTTGTTTTTTAACTGCCCACATAAGATTTACGGCTGTTGGACGGGATGTTGCCATATAATCAGCTTTTTCAAGGAGCTGTTTAACAAATTCATCGCGGCTTAAATTGTCTTTTGCAAGTTCCTGTGCATATAACACAACTCCATGCGCGCCTGCAACACCGATTGCCGGAGCACCTCTCACAATCATAGTTTTGATTGCATCAAACATTTCTTGACCTGTTTTGATATTCACATACTCAAAATGTTCTGGCAAAATAGTTTGATCTACCATTTTTGAATAATTATCTACCCATTCGATTGTTTTTATTTTTGATTTAAATTCTGCCATTATTTCCTCACTGAATTAATTAGTTCCAATACATAAAAAGTTAAAAATCCCGTAAACGCATTAACCGTTGCACCAAGAACACTCATAAAAAGCGACAGCACAATGAGAATAAACAAGTTTGCGTTCATTAGAGTTAATCCAATACCGTAATTTGCGCTTAGATTAAAAAATTTCATCAAAATTACGGAAACAGGAATATAAATAATTGAAAATCCCATATACGAAACAAATCCTGCAATTGCCCCTACAATAACACTTTCCTTAATAGATGATAAAGAAATACAGTTATATTTAATCAAAATCCAAATTACCAGAGGTGCTATAAAACAGAACAAAAACACCAGTGAAAAAGTCCCGATAAATGGAATTAAAGTTACAAACCCTAGCAAGATACCAAAAAAGGCACTTAAAATCGATATTCGTTTCAATAAAATAAAATCAATATTCATAAAATTTATCATAACATAACAGAACGCGTATGACAAATTGCAATTGCAATTGAATCTACCGTATCATCAAGTTTGGGCAAATTTTCGACGCCTAAAGAAATTTTAACCATCTGCTCAACTTCTTTTTTATCAGCGCGTCCATAACCTGTAAGAACCTGTTTTACTTCCATAGGTGTGTATTCAAAAACAGGCACACCAAATTTTTCAAGCACAGTCAGAATTACACCACGCGCATGTGCAACAGGCATAACTGTTGTTTGATTTCGAAAGAAAAATAATTTTTCAATCGCGCAGCAATCCGGCTTGTACTTCTCAACAATAACATTCATATCTTGCCAGATTTCAAGCAGTCTTGCAGGTTCTTTTTTGTCTTTAGAAGTTTGAATTGAGCCTGAATGCAGAAGTACAGGAGTTTTTCCGTCATATTCAATGATAGAGTATCCAACTATTGCCATACCCGGATCTATTCCAAGAATTTTCATAATTTACGTCCTAATGATAATCCCGCAGGCAAGGGTAAAACTACATTTTCATAATTCGGATGTGCATTAATAGCATCAATAAAAGGTTTACATTTTTCCTCATGCGATAAAACGTTATCGCATGCAATAATTCCGCCTTTTACAAGATGTTTATCTATAAACTCAAAATATTTTATGTATTCTGATTTGTTAGCATCTACAAATGCAAAATCAATTTTAAAATCATCAGGCAGATATTCAAGATGCATCAACGCAGACCCCTGCAGTGTCGTAATTACATCATCTACCCCGCAAGTTTTAAAATTTTCTTTAGCAACATCAAGTCGTTTATCATAAAACTCTATTGTTGTAAGATGTCCGTTATTTTCTTTTACCGCTTTACCTAGCCAAATCCCCGAATATCCGTTTGAAGTTCCGATTTCCAAAACATTTTTAGCTTTTTTGTCACGGATTAATGTATACAAAAATTCCGCCGTAACCCGCGAAATATTCCAGAACTGTTTCTGTGTTTTTTCAAGTTCTGTTAAAACATTTTCTGTTCTATCATCAAAATATCTCATTTATTTATCTTTTTTACCTTCTCAGTCACTACAATCGAATTTGCGGGAATATCAATAGGCACTGTTTTTACAACCTGATTTGTATCCAAATCAAATACTGTGTATAGAGATGCTTTTGTATCTGTTATAAGAGCAATATTAGTATCATCAATATGCGAAATCCTTGTTGAAAAACCATCTGTGCCAAGATAAATAGAATTTGTCAATTCATCTGTTTTTGCATCGATAACCTGTATTGAATTATCTCCCGCACCAAGAATATAAACCCTGTCTTTGTATGCAATCATATCAACAGGTTTATCGCATATTTCGGTTTCAGACATAAGTCCGATTGTATCATAATCAATTATTGCAAGACGATTTTTTGTTCTGCTTGTTATATAAATTTTATTATTTGTATATACAATTTTAGAAACGTTAGGAAATCTTCCGATTTCTTTAAGCAAATAATTATTGTCAAGTTCAATTGCCCAGATGTCACGAGTTTTTTTGTCATAATAGAATAATTTAGAACCGTCATCAGACAAGGTTAATTTTTCACACATACCTGTAATCTTAATTTGTTTTGTAAGTGTCATTGTTTCCAAATTCAGCATATAAATTGAAGAATCCAAAGAACTCGAAATATAAGCAATATTTTTATTTTTGTCAATTAAGATTTCATCAGGTTGTGTTTTTGTATAAATTTGTTTAATAATTCTGTCATCAGCAAGTGAAATTACATCTACAGAAGGCTTTTCATATGAAGTTACAAGAAGAAATTCATTGTTATAAGCTTTCATAGAGATAGGTACATTATTTTGCTTTAATGAATATTCCGGAGTTTTTGCACCCATATTCAACACTTGAATATTTTTTGAATAAGGCGAAGACACGTAAAAATTTTTATTTCTCAATGCCGGAATTTGTGCCAGAGTTTTTAAAGTAGAGCCGTTTAATTGTGTAACAATCGGTTTAGTTCTCTCAATTCTAATACCGGGGTCGTTAACAGTTGAAATCTGTAGGTTACCAATAATTGATTTAAGGTTTTCAGGAATAACCAATCCGCCAGGTACAAGCAAATCTTGAGGAAGTAAGCCTGTTCTTACTTCTAACGGCGGGTTTGCCATTTTGTAAACAGTTCTGTTCCCTTTAGTATCTGTCATAACTTTCAAAAGCACAAAATCATTATTAAAAATTATAATATTCGGTTTTGATGCAAGAGATTTTGATGCGGGGACAGTTTCTTTTATTGACAAAACTTCAGGAGTTATGGTTTTAGACGGAAAAAGCGGTAGATAAACAGTATTATCCGGCAGAATTACCAGACCGTCAAAACGAAAATTTGTATTTGGGAAATCCTTGTTAACTAACTGTTGAATATCATCAGGAATTGTTGCCGCAAAATTTGCGGTTGATGTCATTAAAATTATTCCCAAACAAATTAAAAGCTTACGCATTAGTGAAATACTCCCTTTACCTTTTCCATTACTGATGAATTATGAGGTTTCAGACCGTGTTGAATTTCATATAATCTTTTATACAGATTTTTTTCTTCATCAGAAAGTTTTGTCGGTGTTTTAACTGATACAATTACAATATGGTCGCCTCTTTGTGACGGTCTTGCAACATAAGGAACGCCTGCACCTTTAATTTTTATTGAATTGCCGCTTTGAACACCGGCTTGAACAGTAATTTCTTTTTCGCCGTCAAGAGTTTTAATAACGACTTTGTCGCCAAGAACTGCCTGTGCAGGAGTGAAATCCAGTCTTGTATATACATCATTACCTTCTCGTTTAAAGTAATCAGATTGTTTTACATACAAAACAACGTACAAATCACCCGCAGGTCCGCCGTTTGTACCTGCATCACCTTCGCGCGAAACTCTAATTTTTGACATGTTGTCAACACCGGCAGGAATTTTTATCTTAATTTTCTTTTCCTTTTCAACTTTGCCATTTCCGCCGCAAGCTTTACATGGGTTTGTAATTTTTTTACCTGCTCCATGACAATCAGGACAGGTTACAAGCTGTGAAATTGCGCCCAGAGGAGTTCTCATAACCTGCTGAACATGACCTGCACCGTGACAAGTAGGACAAGTTACAGGTTGTGAACCTTTTTCGGCACCTGTTCCGTTACAAGACGGACAAAGTTCAAGGTGGTCAAATTTAATCTCTTTTTCACAGCCAAAAACTGCCTGCTCAAAATCAATTTCAATATCAAGTCTTAAATCGTCCCCCTCAATAGGTGCGTTAGGGTCAGGACGTCCGCCGCCAAAACCGAAACCTCCCATACCGCCGAAGAATGAATTAAAAATATCATTCAAATCGCCAAAACCGCCTGCAAACGGTCCGCCTGTGTCAAACCCTGCGTTTTTAAGTCCGTCTTCGCCGTATCTGTCATAAGTAGCGCGCTTGCTGTCATCAGACAAAGTTTCATACGCTTTGCCAAGCTCTTTAAATTTTTCTTCTGCATCCGGTTCTTTATTAACATCGGGGTGCAATGTACGGGCTTTTCTTCTAAAAGCCGATTTTATCTCATCTTTTGAAGCGTCTTTTGATACGCCCAATATTTCATAATAATCTGTCATTAATTCTTCCCTATTCTGATAACTTTATTTTACCATGTAAATCCTCAAATGGGCAAAGTTATTCTTGTGCCGCAGCAACATTAACAAGAGATGGTCTTAAAACCTTATCCCCCATCTTATAACCTTTTTGCAATTCATTAATAACAGTATGTTCCGCATGTTCTGAAGTCGGAGTTTGCATTACAGCATCATGAAAATTCGGGTCAAACTCTTTGCCTTCCGCATCAATTTCTTCAAGTCCAAGTTTTTTCAAAGCCTCGATAGTTTGCTTATGCACTAAATCAAAGCTTTCCTTAACTTTTACACAATCCTCAACACTTTCAAGCGCTTTTTTACCGCGCTCAAAGTTATCAAGAACTTCAATCATTTTTTTAAGCGCATTTTCTGTACCGAATTTTAAAAGTTCTTCGCGCTCATGCTCCTGACGCTTGCGGTAATTATCAAAATCAGCCGCAAGTCTAAGGTACTGCTGATTTAAAGCATCAAATTTTTTTTGAAGTTCATCATCCTCTTTTTTTGCTTCTTCTTTAATTACTTCTGCGGTTTCTTCAACAGAATTTTCATTATTGATTTGTTCTTCTAACTCATCGTTTTTGAACGGATTATTATTATTTTTATCGTGTTTATGTGACATACTCTTTCCCTCTTTTAAATATATTATAAGTTATCAAGCTGTATAAACAAGAAAAATTTATTATTTTTTAATAATTTCTAATATTGAGTTTGGCTGCCAGATACGAGACCAAAAATACGTTATCTTCACCCTTTTTAACTTTTTGAACTAATTTAAGAATACCATCTTGCATTTCAGCTCTGAAAATATCAACTTTATTGTCAGAAAACTCTAATAAAATATCATTTTCCACCAGATAATAAGGTTCGCAGGGAGAAATAACATTACCAATAACACCTTCTTCTATTGAACGGGAATTCTCAACCATATAAATTGCGTGCATACTGTAGTTTTGGAACTGTTCATGTTCGTCGACAAATGGGGAATTGTAAACAAGAACATTTTTAGAATATAATTTTTTATCGCGTTTTTCTTCAACCTCAAGAATTTTATCATATAAATCTACACATTTTGTTAAATCAGTCATAGCTATCCCTTGTACTTTTGTAAAGCAAAGGATAACGAAAAATATTAATAATCAATTGTATCTTAACAATCTAGATTGCAGTGAAACAATTTTAGTATAAATAATCCAAATAATCAAGTTTTTTAATTTACATCTATAAATAAAACTTCTAATATTTATATATAGAGGACAATATGGGTGAATTTACAGTACCTGAGTATTTAAGAGAAAAAATAGCAAATGAAATTAAAAGTTACATCGTGCTTTCTGGTAAAACTATGAAAGATGTGGCACTTACGTTGCATGAAAAATATGGTCGCAGCAAAAGCGTTTCAGCATTTACCCACAGGATAAAAACAGGCAAGATAAGATATGCGGAAGTTCTTGAGATAATGGAAGTTATCGGAATGGAACTCGTCGCAAAAAGAAAATAATTAATAATTTTTTCCGCTATCCTTAATTTTACAATTGTATACTAAATTTATCTTAATGATAAATTTACCATGTAGATTGAATTTTGTCAATAGAATACAATTATATACATTATGATAAATAAATCAGACAAAAAGCGAAATAAAATAGGCTTAAAAATAAAGCTTGAAAGAGTTAAAAGAGAACTTACTCAAGAACAGCTTGCTGAAAAGGCAGACATAAGCCGTCCAACAGTTGGGTCTATTGAGCGTGGTGAACAGTCACCATCATTCGACACAATGGAAGCCATTGCAAAAGCTTTTGACATGTCAGTTCAAGAATTGTGTAATTTCGACAATCTTTGATGCCTCACCCCCTTGACAAAATATGCAAAATCAGAAATAATATAAATATGGGCGTGCGGATTGCCGTCCGCACTTTAAAAGCCCGAATTAGATGAAACTAAGCACTATTATGATTATTAAAATTATAATTAGTGCTTTTTCGCTTGCTGCGATAATCATCTCTATCACCTCCTTTCTCTTACCGTTTAACAAATTTCAAGTTCGTACCGCTAAGATATGGATATGATAATAGGGCTTACCCACAATTATAATAACACAAAATGAAATTAGTTGCAATATTTTTAATATTTAATCAAAAACTTTTTCTTTACATAATTTAACTTATTTACACCAACTGAGTATAGTTGTATTATTATTATAGTTAGTTAGATATTTTTACAGGTAAATAAATTGACAGATAAATATTATATAAAAGGCGGTACGCCTTTAAGAGGTGAAGTTTCTATAGGCGGTGCAAAAAATTCGGTTTTAAAACTAATGGCTGCCGCATTATTAGCAAAAGGCGAAACAAAGATTTATAATGTCCCCGATTTGACAGACGTTGAAATTATGCTTAGCGTTATTGCTCAATTGGGTGCTAAGACATCTTATGATAAAACAGAAAAATCAGTCACGATTGATGCATCAGATTTGATAAGTGTTACTGCAAAATACGAACTCGTAAGCAAAATGAGAGCATCTTTTATAGTTCTCGGAGCTCTTGTTTCCAGATGCAAAGAGGCTATTGTAGCACTGCCAGGTGGATGTGCCATCGGTGAAAGACGAGTTGATTTTCACATTAAAGGTTTAGAGGCACTTGGTGCTAAAATAAAAATAGAGAACGGATATGTTCACGCAAAAGCATCAAAGCTTACAGGGGCAGACATCTATCTTGATATCCCGTCAGTTGGTGCTACAGAAAACTTGATGCTTGCATCAATATTGGCAGAAGGTTCTACAAGAATTCAAAATGCCGCACAAGAGCCTGAAATCGTTGACCTTGCTAACTTTTTAAACACAATGGGAGCTGATGTTAACGGAGCAGGAACTTCTGAAATCGTTATAAACGGTGTTAAACAAGATGATTTGCATGCGATAGAATATACTACTATTCCGGACAGAATTGAGGCAGGAACTTTTATGTCTGCAATTATCGCAACAAAAGGAAAAGCAATTATCAAAGACGTATATCCTGCACACCTGACATTTTTTACAGATAAACTTCTAAAAATGGGGGCTAATATAAAACTTATTGAGCCAAATTCATTAGAAGTTTCTTGCAGAAACAAACTCAATTCAATAAATTTCGTAACGCAGCCGTATCCCGGTTTCCCGACAGATTTGCAGTCTATGGCGATGACACTTTTGACTACAGCAAACGGAGTGGGAATTATTACCGAAAGCTTATATGAAAACAGATTTATGCAAGTTCCGGAACTTCGCAGAATGGGAGCTGATATTCATCAAGACAGAAATCACGCAATTATCAAAGGAGTTAAAAAACTTACAGGTGCAACTCTTTGTGCAAGCGATTTGAGAGCAGGGGCATCTTTGGTTGTTGCGGCATTAATGGCTGATGGAAATTCCACTATCGAAAAACTACATCATATAGATAGAGGATACGAAAATTTCGAAAGTAAGTTAAGATTATTAGGAGCGAAGATAGAGAGAAAAAATGAAGAAAGTATTTCTTCTCCTGTCGAACCTAAAATTACGGAGGGCTTACTCTAATGTCACCTGCATATAAACGCTGGTACGATCACGATCCATTATTGCTGGAAGTTATTGAGCTTTTAAAAAATTACCAAACAGAATTAAGAGCACAAGCTGAAATTTTCCTGCAAAAAATTGAAGAAAAAGTTTCAAAAGAAACTGTTGATAAGTTTTATGCAATGGTAAAACCTGTTAATGCTAACAACCGTTGGTACGATAAAGATCCTGTAATTTCAAAAACAGTTGAGATTTTAAGAATTGTACCGCCTGAAGCTCAAAAAATATGCGCCCAAAATTTTATTAGAACATTAAAAGAAATGGGCATTGAATATGAACCAAAAACAGATGTAAATAAATAAGACGGTCAATATGACCGTCTTTTTGCTATCCTTATCCTAATTTCCTTGACTTTTTCTCTTTTTCCGATTTCCTGATTGATTATCTAACGACTTTTGATACAAAATTTACTGCTTCAAAAAATGAATCTTTTACAAACTCTTTTGCCAATGTTTGAATTGGTCTGTTGTCAATAACATCAAATACATAATAGATTGGGTCTCTTGAATTATTAAAACGCATTCTTCTGTCATTTTTGCCGATAAATGTATAATCTTCTAAGTTTGCACTTGTAATATCTTTAACATTAACCGGTTTTGCTTTATTGCTTTTTACCAAAGTTCCGAATTGACCGTTTGCCATTTTCTTTCTCTCTCTTATTTATCTCTTACATATATATAAAGGATATAAGTTCAAAAAATTTGCTTTTTCGGTCTCAAGTAAGTTTACAATCCGTAATATTTTATTCACCCAATTCAATTATATCATTTGTATTTGCTGTTAAGTTTTTACCAATTGATTTTTCAAGTTCAGCTTTTGCTGAATTATATTGATACAATGCGCTGTAGTAGCTTAATTGTGCCTGCTGATAATTTATTTGTGCATCTTTCAATTCAGTAGGACTTGCCTCTCCTACTCTGTATCTGCCATATGAAAGTTCGTAGTTTTCTTTGGACTGTTTAACATTCAAGAGTGCAACAGGCATTTGATTTTTCTTTTCTTCAAGTTTCAAAAATGCGTTTTGAATTTCTAAGTAAATCTGGTTTTGTGTATTTTTAGCATTAGCAAGTTCTTTGTCATATAAATATCTTGCCTCTTTAATTTCATTTTTAATAAGCATACCGTTAACTGTCGGGAAATTCAAATATCCACCGAAGTTATAACCATAGTTAGAGTTCCAGCTTCTTCCTCCTCGTTGATACTGACCTTCAACCGATATAGTAGGAAAATAAGATTTTTTAACAAGTTTTAAAGTCTGCTTTGCACTTTCAACTTTAAGCTCGGCAAGTTTTAGTTCAGGTCTTGCATCTCGAGCAATATCAACAGTTTGACCGAATGTAATATCAACAGGCATATACTTCAAACGTTCCTGGACATTATATTTATCAATAAATGGAACTCCCATAACATTATTTAATCGGGCTACAGCAAGATTAACAGCATTATCCGCCTGTATAAGCTGCAATTTAGCATTACTCAAATTAACTTCTGCAATCGTAACATCAACTTTAGGATTCATACCTATTTCATAAAATGCTTTTGCCTGATTATAAAACATTTCAAATTTATTAACCGTATCTTGCGCTACTTTTTTATTTTCAAATGCATACAAAAGATTATAATAAGCATCTTTAGTCTGATAAATTACATCATTAATCGTTGCTCCAAGAGTTGTTTTATAAGCCTCATAATCTAAGCGTTTAATTGTTGCCTGATTTTGAGTTACTCCGAAGTCATATAACATCTGCTGTAAAGTTACCTGACCTAAAATATAGTAATTAAAAGTAAGGTTTTGTCCTAACGCATCAGACAACTGAAGTTGTCTTATTTTAGTATAACCAGTCTGCCAGCTTATTTGTGGAAAATAGTTTGACCATACCTGTTTTATACGTGCATCAGAAGCAAGAATATCATGAAATGCCGCATTAATCTGAGGATTATTCCCCAAAGCAAGCTCAAGACATTTATCCAGGGTCATATCAATATTTTTTTCAACTGATCCTTCTATAATAAAATCTGCTTTATCTGTCTTCTGAGGTAAAACCGCATCAGCCGCAGGATATTCTTTTTCATTAATTGTATTGCCGAAATCATCTGCAATAACATTTAACGAAGTAATACCCAATATTAAAGATAATGTTATTAATTTTTTGAACATTTAGTTATCCTTTTTAAATTTTTTAGCTTTTTGTGCTGTATAAACTTTTAAATTTTCAACCATAACAAAAAATGCCGGTACAAGGAAAGTCCCTATAAACGCTACTGCCATCATACCACCAAATACTGTCATACCAACAGAGTTACGGCTGGCTGCACCTGCCCCTTTTGCAAACACGAGCGGTAACAAACCTAAGATAAACGCAATATTTGTCATCATTACGGCTCTAAATCTTAATTTTGCCGCCTGCATGGCAGATTCCATAATACTCATACCGTTTTCATGCGCCTCTTTGGCAAACTCGATAATCAAAATCGCCTGCTTAGTAGATAAACCTATTAACATAACAAGACCGATTTGTGAGTACAAGTCAAGTGAAAAGCCTGAAATATACTGGAAGAATAATGCTCCGACCAAGGCAACCGGTGAAATCAATAATACCGCAATCGGCAGCATCCAGCTTTCATACAAACCTACAAGGAATAAGTAAATAAATACTAATGACATTGCAAGAATTGGTCCTATTTGACCGCTTGATTGTTTTTCCTGCAAAGAACTTCCCGCCCAGGCATAACCCATATCACGCGGTAAAACTTCATCAGAAATTCTTTCCATTGCATTCATAGCCTGTCCGGAACTTACGCCGGCTCTTGCTTGTCCGTTAATAGTAATTGACGGATACATATTAAACCTTGTAATACTATAAGGTCCGACAACGTTCTTAACAGATACAAGTGCTGATAAAGGAACCATTCCGCCCTGTCTGTTTCTGACATAAATTTTATCTATATCGGAAGGTTTTTCTCTGAATTCTGAATCAGCCTGTAAATAGACACGATAAACACGTCCGTATTTATTAAAGTCGTTTACATATGATTTTCCAAAGTATCCTGATAATGCTGAATAAATTTCAGAAATGTCAACACCTTGTGCCAACGCTTTTGCCTCATCGACTTTAATCATCAATTGCGGTAAGTTGGCTGTAAATGAGGTATAAACCATTTGGAAAGCTGAATCTTGATTTGCATCAGCAATTAATTTTACTGCCTCATCATAAAGTTCCTGAGGTGTTCTGTCACCCTTATCCAAAAGCTGATATTCAAAACCACCAAACATACCCAAGCCTGAAATAGAAGGCGGAGAAAAAGCAGCAATTGTAGCAGACGGGTAATTTGCAAATTCTTTTTGAATTTTACTCAAAATAGTCTGCATCTGTAAATCTTTGCTTTTACGTTTTGACCAGTCTGTTAATTCTGCAACAATAAGAGCTGTATTTTCACCGGAAAAACCTACAAGGTTAATTGTAGTTTTAACTCCGGGGATTTTAAGAATTCTGTCTTCAACCTCATTTGCCACCATATCGGTTCTTGATGCTGACGAGCCGTCGGGCAGCTGAATTTGGGCAAATATAGCACCTTTATCTTCTGTCGGTAAGAACCCTTTCGGGATAAGATAAAACATAGCAAGAGTAAAAACAATAATTCCTGCAAAAACAGTAAGTGTCAATTTTGCAGAACTTGTAAATATTTTTACACCTTCAAGATATTTATCTCTAATACTGTTGAACCAATCATCAAATTTCTGAATAAAAGCAAAATCAGCTTTTTCTTCACCAGACTTCAAAATCATCGCACAAAGTGCAGGCGCAAGAGTTAATGCAACAAGAGTTGACAGACCGATTGAAGATGCAATACATAAAGCAAACTGTCTGAACATCTGACCGGTAATTCCTGACATAAATGATACGGGAACAAATACAGCCATCAATACAAGAGAAGTCGCAAGAACAGCACTGAAAACTTCTTTCATAGTAATTTCCGTAGCTGTTTCAGGATCTTTACCTTCCTGAATATGCCTTTGTGTGTTTTCCAGTACTACGATAGCATCGTCAACAACCAGACCTACAGCAAGTACAAGACCAAAAAGGATTAACAGGTTTATTGAAAAACCTAAGATATTCATAAATATAAATACACCAATTAATGAAACAGGAATTGCAGCAAATGGAATTAATGCTGCGCGACCGCTGCCTAAAAATAAATACGTTACGGCACCTACAAGTAAAACAGCCAGTCCGATTGCACCGATAACCTCTTTAATAGATTCTCGTACAAACTCCGTTTCATCACGTTCTATGTCATAAACAATACCTTGTGGAAAACTTTTACTTAATTCAGCCATCTTTGCACGAATTTTATTTGACAAATCAATAGCGTTAGCCTCAGGCAGCTGACTTATGGAAATAATAGCTGAATCTTTTCCGCCTATACGAGAAAAGAACGAGTAACTTTCAGCCCCTAATTCAACTCTTGCAATATCTTTAAGTCTAATTTGCGACCCGTCAGGTTTTGAACGTACAATTATATTCTCAAACTCAGACACATCTTTAAGACGCCCTTTAGTTCTCATGGTAAGTTTTATCATCTGCTTATTTTTCATTGGTTCAACCCCCAAATCCCCTGCGGGAACTTGAGTATTCTGAGATTGAATAGCCGCACTGACTTCTGAAACCGATACACCAAGGTTTGCCATTTTAGTTGCATCAAGCCATATTCTCATAGAATAATCAGATGAGCCGAAAACCTGAACTTTACCAACTCCTTTAATACGTGCAAGTTCATCTTTAATATATATAGATGCATAGTTTGCGACATACAAAGAATCATACGTATGTGTCGGTGAATTAACGGCAATCATCATCAAACCGGGACCGCCGGTTGATTTTTTAACAGACAAACCATAGCGTTTAACCTCCTCCGGCAAACGCGGAGTAACAAGCTGTAACTGGTTTTGAACGTTAACAACCGCCATATCGGGATCAGACCCGATGTTAAAATATAAAGTCAATTGATACTGCCCGTTTTGAGAAGTTGATGACATATAAATCATATCTTCAACACCGTTTAACTGTGCCTCAACAGGAGCAGCAATAGTATCCGCAACAACATCGGAACTAGCACCCGCATAAGTAGCAGTTACAACAACCTGAGGCGGTGTAATTGAAGGGTATTCTTCCAGAGGCAGTTGTGTAATCATTAACATACCGGCAAGCATAATTGCAAGTGAAATTACAATAGCCAGCTTGGGGCGTTTTATAAATAAATTTCCTGAATTTTCCATTATATCCCTTTATTTTTTATCAGTAACCTGTTCTGTTTTAATTTTTTTCATTTCTTCATCAGAAACAATTCTAACAGGCTTACCCGGTATAACTTTTTGTAAACCTTCAATAATAATTCTGTCACCTTTTTGCAGACCTTCCGAAATAATCCAGTTATGACCGTTTTGCTCACCGGTTTTAACGTAAACAAGCTGAGGAATATCTTTTTCATCAAGCTTATAAACATATTTTCCTGCCTGATTTTCCATAACCGCAGTAACAGGCGCAACAGGAACATCTACAGGTTTATTTGCGTACAATTTCACGGTTACAAATTCACCATGGATAAGTTCATTATTAGGATTATCAAAAGTTGCACGCATTGTGACTGTACCGGTTGAAGTATCAACTTTGTTATCCTGAAAATCCTGAACACCGTCTATTTTATATTTAGCACCGCCTGCCAAAAGCAATTCAACCCTTCTGTTTTTATTTGCTTCTCCGTCAGATGCCGCAAGTGATTGGAAATCACTTGAATCAAGCGGGAAAGTTACATAAATAGGATTTGTACTGTTAATTGTAGTTAACGCACCTGAACTCGGTGAAACATAGTTTCCGACAGTAACATTAATTATACCAACCTTACCGTCAACAGGAGCTTTAACATTTGTATAGCCCAAATTCCTGTTAGCATCATTATACTGAGCTTTAGCAGAAGCCAGCTGTGCTCTAAGAGCATCTCTGTTAGAAAGCATCTGGTCATATTGAGCTTTTGCAATATAATCTTTTTTTACAAGTTCACTGGCACGCGCGAGTTGTTTTTCTGCATAATCAAGCTGTGCAGAGATATTTTTCACATTAGCACCTGCAGTTGCAGAAGCATTTGCAAATTCAGTTGGTTCAATACGAAACAGAACCTGTCCTTTTTTTACATAATCACCTTCCTGAAAATAGCTTTCCTGCAAATAACCTGCAATACGCGCCAATACATCAACTCTGAATTTTGAAACAACCCTGCCCGGTGCTTCAAAATTTCTGATAACTTCCTGATTTTCAATCTCTTGAATAGAAACCGATGGCGCAGGCTTGTTTTTCATAGCCTTTCCCTGCATTATATTTCCAAACATTGAAAACCCGTATCTTATTAAAATTGCGGCAACAATTACCGACAAAAAAATTATAATATTTTTCTTCATTTGCTCTCCCTGTCTGATTTTATATTTGTTGTTTTTGCAACACATTTATTTTATTATAAAAAGAGAGTTTGTGTCAATAAGAATTTAGTCGCGATTATTATGAATTGCAGTAATAATATTTTGTATTAATTTAAGTTCATGGACTGTAGAAGTTTGAATAAGATTATAAATTTCGGCTCTCAAATTATCACTGCTTTCAAGGTTCAAATTAAAAAAATCATTGATATTAATATCAAGAATTTCAGCAATTTTGATAAAGGTTTCAATAGAGGGAAAAGAATTTCCGTTTTCAATCGTGCACATGTGGCGTGGAGAAATATCAATTTTTTCGGAAAGTTCTTCTTGCGAAAATCCTTTCTCTTTACGAATTTGTCTTATTTTTTTACCTATTGTTTCTTTATCTAAATTCATCTCAAACCTCTATTAAAATATATAGATAAGTTTAAGATGATATAATGATATTTATATCAATAATATTGACAAATTGATATAAACATCGTATAATAAACATGTGACTAATTATGAAAGGACATAGAGGATTATGAGAAGAAATTTTAGTGCGTTTACACTCGCAGAGGTCTTGATTACTTTAGGTATCATTGGTGTTGTTGCTGCAATGACTATGCCAACATTGATGAACTCTACTCAAGGTGCTCAATATAAAGCAGCTTACAAAAAAGCTTTATCAGCTTTAGGACAAGCTGTTACATTGAACGTTGCATTAGACGGTGGAAGCTTTGCTGATACGGAAGTAGCTTCTGCGACAACGCCTAATACAGATGGAAAATTAAATACAGCGGATTTATTAAGATCTCGTATGAATGTTGTGAAATCTGATACTACTGCCGGATATGCATTCCCAGATGTAAAAGCTGAAGTTTGTCAAGATACAAATAAACATGTAATACCCTGCGCAGAAGGGACTACAGCAACATCAGTAGCTTTAAATTTAGATATGTTTTTATTCTTAAATGATGGTATTGTTTTTGCTTTTGATAAAGCTGATACTGGTTGTACAAATGTTGCATCTCAATCAGGCGGGACAGATAAAGTTTGCTATGGTGCAATCGATGTAAACGGACAAAAAGGACCAAACAAAGTCGTTAAGTGTGATAAAGCAGCGGAAGGTGCAGCTTGTACTGTAACTTCTCCAACTGATATTTATCCTGTAGTTTACTACGATCAAACAATACTCCCTGCCGATGATGCAGCAAAAGCTGTACTTTACGGTAAATAAAAATAATTCCTACTGGAATAAACAAAAATCGAATCTTTTTGTAGACCGGAAAATCTTTTCACGCCGGTCTTTTCTTTGCCCTTGCTAAGCAAGGGCAAAGAACTATTTTGTTAAAAATTCCAACACTTCCCTCAACGCTCTGCCACGGTGAGAAATTTCGTTTTTTTCATCCTCAGACATTTCAGCCATTGTTTTTTTACCACCTGCACCAACTTTGGTGAGATTTATAACCTCTTGATTTGTCGCTACGCTCCCGTTTCCCTCAACCAAGAATACAGGGTCATAACCAAACCCGTTCGCACCCGACTGCTCTCTTGCAATTTCTCCATGGCATTCTCCGCGGGTTTGAAACAAAACTTTTCCTTCTGCATCCACCAAAGTCATTGCACACACAAATTTTGCCCTGCGATTATCCTTGCCCTCAAGCTCCAGCAATAACTTATCAATACGTGCTTGAGCTGTTTCAGCATATCTCGCAGAATGTATCCCGGGCGCACCGTTTAAAGCATCCACGCACAACCCCGAATCATCCGCAAGCGAAATCATACCGCTAAGGCGAGCCGCCTCACGGGCTTTAATTAGAGAGTTTTCTTCAAAAGTTTGACCATCTTCAACAGGGTCAAAACCCTCGGGAGGCAAAACAAACTCAACATTTGTTCCCGCAGAAATCTCATTTATTTCTTGTAACTTGTGCGCATTTCCTGTCGCAAATGTTATCTTCATTTTCCGAAACGCCTTTGCCTGTTTTGAAACTCCTCAACGGCATTTGCAAGCGATTTCCTGCCAAATTCAGGCCAAAATTCTTTTACAACAAGAATTTCCGAATACGCAATCTGCCATAATAAATAATTTGAAACCCGCAATTCACCGCCTGTTCGTATTAATAAATCAGGATCGGGAATTCCACCGGTATAAAGATATTTTGAAATTACATCTTCCGTAATATCTTCAATACCGTCTGCAACAATATTTTTCACAGCATGTAAAATTTCATCACGCGCGCCATAATTAAACGCAATCTGCAAATGAACTCCTGTATTATTTTTTGTAGTTTCAACAGAATTTGCAAGAATTTTTTGCAATTTCGGACTTAATTTAGAGGTATCGCCGATAAAATTAATAACAACTCCTTCTGAGTGCATTTCCGCAAGTTCGTTTGTTAAAGTTAAAGCAAGAAGTTCCATTAAAAAATCAACTTCTTCTTTTTTTCTGTTCCAATTTTCAGTGGAAAATGCGTAAACGGTTAAATACTTTATGCCAAAATCATTACAAGCTCGGAGAGTTTCTTTTAAGGCATCAACACCTTTTTTATGCCCCATAGCGGACGGAAGATTTCTTTCCTTTGCCCACCTTCTGTTACCATCCATAATTATTGCAATATGCTGCAAGTTTGTCTGCTTAACAATTTCAGCCGTTATTAAATCTTTTTTCTCGGTTTTCATAACACTTATTATATTGCAAATATTAAAAAAATTCAAACAATGCGTTTGTAAAAATACATGTTTGTGTGATAATTTTAAGTGAAGCTAAAAATATATAATAGCGAAGTACACAATATAAAAAAGGAAAAAACAAAATGGCAAGAAAAACTCCATTAGAAAAAATCAGAAACATTGGTATTGCCGCTCACATCGATGCAGGTAAAACCACTACTACTGAACGTATTTTGTTTTACACAGGTAAAACCCACAAAATCGGTGAAACTCACGATGGTGCAGCTGTAACTGACTTTATGGAACAAGAAAAAGAACGTGGTATTACAATCCAATCAGCAGCCGTAACTGCCGAATGGCAAGGACACCAAATTAACATCATCGACACACCGGGTCACGTTGACTTCACTATCGAAGTTGAACGTTCACTTCGTGTATTAGACGGCGTTGTTGCTGTATTCTGTGCGGTTGGCGGTGTTCAATCTCAATCAGAAACAGTTTGGAGACAAGCAAACCGTTACGAAGTTCCACGTATGGTATTCGTAAACAAAATGGATAGAACTGGTGCAGACTTCTACAGAGTTGTAGACCAAATCCAAAACAGACTTGGTGCTAATGCTGTTCCTATCCAATTGCCTATCGGTGCTGAAGATAAATTTACAGGTTTGATTGATTTAATGACAATGAAAGCTGAAATTTATACAAACGATTTGGGTACAGATATCAGAGAAGAAGAAATTCCTGCAGAATTAGCTGAAAAAGCAAAAGAATACAGAGATGCAATGGTTGAAGCTATCGCATCAGAAGACGATGCTTTGATGGAAAAATTCTTTGAAGATCCTGAAGCTATCACAGTTGACGAATTAAGAGCAGGCTTGAGAAAAGCTGTTTGCGAAAACAAAATCGTTCCTGTTTGCTGTGGTACAGCATTTAAAAACAAAGGTGTTCAGTTATTGTTGAACAACGTAGTTTATTACATGCCATCACCAGTTGATGTAAAAGCTATCGAAGGCGAACTTGAAGACGGAACTAAAACAGAAAGACATTCATCAGATGATGAACCGTTCTCAGCTCTTGCATTCAAAGTTATGACTGACCCTTATGTAGGTCGTTTAACATTCTTAAGAGTTTACTCAGGTGTAATCACATCAGGTTCTTATGTTCTTAACGCAACTAACGGCAAAAAAGAACGTATCGCACGTTTAGTTCGTATGTATGCCGACCAAAGACAGGAAGAACAAGAAGTTTACGCTGGCGACATCTGTGCAGCAGTTGGTTTGAAAGATACAACTACAGGTGATACATTATGCGACGAAAAAGCACCTATCATCTTAGAAAGAATGTCTTTCCCCGAACCTGTTATCTCTGTTGCTATCGAACCTAAAACAAAAGCTGACCAGGACAAAATGGGTATTGCTCTTCAAAAATTGGCTGAAGAAGATCCGTCATTCAGAGTTAAATCTGATACTGAAACAGGTCAGACAATCATTTCAGGTATGGGCGAACTTCACCTTGACATCATCGTAGACCGTATGTTAAGAGAATTCAAAGTTGAAGCTAACATTGGTAAACCTCAGGTTGCTTACCGTGAAACAATCCGCGGAAACGCTGACCAAGACTCTAAATTCATCCGTCAATCAGGTGGTAAAGGTCAATACGGTCACGTTAAAGTTAGAATTGCACCTGCTGAAGAAAATGCAGGATTTGTATTCGAAAACAAAATCGTTGGTGGTGCTGTTCCTCGTGAATACATCGAACCTGCAAGAAAAGGTATGGAAGAAGCTCTTGAAGGCGGTATCTTAGCAGGGTTCCCGATGATTGACGTTAAAGTTGAACTTTACGATGGTTCTTACCACGAAGTCGACTCTTCAGAAATGGCGTTCAAAATCGCAGGTTCTATGGCAATCAAAGAAGGCTGCCGCAAAGCTCAACCTTGTATTCTTGAACCTATGATGAAAGTTGAAATCGAAATTCCTGATGAATTCACAGGTACAATTATCGGTGATATTTCAAGAAGACGTGGACGTATTGAAGGTCAAGAACCTCAAGGCAATACAGGAAACGTAATCGTAAGATCTATGGTTCCTCTTGCAAATATGTTCGGTTACGCAACAGACTTGAGATCAAACACTCAAGGACGTGGAACATTCTCAATGGAATTTGACCATTACGAACAAGTTCCTGCTAACGTAGAAAAAGAAATTATTGAAAAGTCTGGCGCTAAAGCTTAGTTTTTCAATGATAAATAAAAAAGACCCTCATTTGAGGGTCTTTTTTTGTACTGCGTACGTATAGCCACGTCGAACAATATTGGTTAGATTTTCCCTACCAAATTGTAAGCTTTATGAAAAGATTTTAAATGAACTTTCAACGTTTTTATCTACAACACTTTTTACAGCATCATATTCTGTTTGAAGTGCATTGTGTTCTGTATCAAGCTTTTTGAGCTCAAGGTCTAATTTCTTATCTTTATTTTCTAAATCAGCCATGTCTTGAGTGTATTTTGTTTCTGCTTTTGCAATCGCTCTTTCATCTGCAACTTCCTGAATACAATTATCTTCGGAGATTGTAGTTGATTTGAACGCTTTATCTGTAGATGAGTAGTATTCAAGTCTTAAAGAGCCGTCGCGCAATGCTGCTTCAAATGTGTAATTATCTTTAAGCGGGTTCTTTTTAACATTACCTTTTGTACCGGTACCTTCTGATGTATAAAGGTGGTTTTCATCAATTTCTGCCGGAGTGTTTGTATACGTAAAGTATCCGCTAGACTGAATTTTGTTAAATATATTTTGGTAATATTTGATAGCACTGGCATTGTCAGGGTCAGCTGCTGATTTTATTGCATCTGCACCTGACATAATATATGGTTTATTATGCGCATCATTAGTTGTACGTAAAAATGCCTCAGTAATTGCCATTGCGTATTCATATAAATCTCGGGATTCCTGAGTTGTACCTTCATAGTTAATCGGCTGCCATTTACCATCTTTATCTTTATATGCAGTATAACCGTCACCTACTTCAGAAACATCTGTTCCATTTCTAAATGTATTATTCCACTGGAACTCATCTCGGAATGTATCATGTTCATAATCACCAAGATTTATTCCAACAGTTGCAAAATATTTATCCCAAGCTTCGTGAATTTTCTGTCCTGCAACATCTTTTTGTGCATCTGTAAAATCATCTGTATTTTGAATAATCATATCGGATTGTGAATATCCCAATTGTGCAAGAAAACTGTTATAATCACCTTTGCTCTTTTCATAAGCTTTTGCAATCTCGTTAGTAACCAAAACCCTTCCTTTAGTATCAGTTACAACATATTGTTTTGAATTTTCAGCCATACGCAAACCTGTCATAAGATTATAAGAAATATCCTCATAGTTTGCCTGTGCTCCGTTAAAACCTGTTAAAACAGTCAATTTGGTAGCATCAAGAGCTTCATTATACTCATTAGTAATCTGTTGAGTTTGATCTGCAAGTCTTTGTTTAGAATATGATACAGCCTGACCCGTATTTTCATTGTTTGTCAATCGGGCTGTTATGCTTAGTAATCTTGCTTGTGATGCTGCCATTCCCATTTTTTTTGTCCTTATAATAGTGCTATACTCATGGTTACGACACTTTTTACCTAAATCTTTAAAACATGACAGCAATTGTTAACATTTTGTAATATAAAAAAAGAGCCTTTCGGCTCTTCTTATTTTACTGCTTCATCACATTCATCACAAATTCCGTCGGAATTAAGTTTTCTATATTTCCAACAGCGTTCGCACTTTTCACCTTGGGCTTTTGTAACCCATACAGTGTAACCGTCTTCTGTATATTCATTTAATACATTTTCAGGTTTTTCAGATCTTACATAAGCCTGAGAAGTGATAAATATATTGCAAAGTTCATCCTCATTTGCTTTCAAAACAGGTTCATCAGAGTTTACATAAACCGCAACTTCCAATGAACTTCCAACGTGTTTTTCAGCTCTCAAAGGTTCAATTGCGCGTGTAACAACTTCACGGGCTTTCAAGATTTTTGCAAAATCTTCTTCAAGTTGAGCGTTTGTCCACTCGGAATTTGCTTTCACCCAATCAGAAAGCAAGATGCTTTCCAATCCGCCGCGCTGACATTCAGGAACACTCATCCAAATATCTTCTGCCTGGTGAGGCATTACAGGAACAAGCATTCTGACTAATGTCTGCAAGATTTCAAACAATACAGTTTGACATGCACGACGTGAAAGTGATTTTTTGCCTGCTGTGTACAATCTGTCTTTTACAATATCTAGATAGAATGAGCTTAAATCAACTGCGGCAAAATTTTGCAATTGCTGGAAGTATTTGTAGAATTCGTAATTATCAAATGCCTCTGTAACGCTTTCAATCAATGCGTTCAGTTTGTGTAATGCGAATTTGTCGATTGCTTTTAAATCTTTGTATTCAACATAGTCAACAGCAGGGTCGAAATCGAACAAGTTTCCAAGCAAGAAACGAGATGTATTTCTTGTTTTCTTAAAGATTTCGGCAAGCTGTTTAATAATATTGTTACCGATTTTTGTATCATTTCTGTAATCAACGGATGCTGCCCAAAGTCTTAAAATATCAGCACCGTATGTATTAATAATTTCATCAGGTCTGATGTAATTGCCAAGAGATTTAGACATTTTTCTACCGTCTTCACCGAATACAAAACCGTGGGTAAGAACTGATTTGTAAGGTGCAATACCTTGAGTAGCGATTGAAGTCAATAATGATGACTGGAACCATCCTCTGTGCTGGTCAGAACCTTCCAAATACATTTCAACAGGAGTTGTGCCTAATTCTTCGGAGCGTTTGTTAACAACCGCGCGCCATGTAATGCCTGAATCAAACCAAACGTCCATAATGTCGTTTTCTTTTTTGAAATGGTTTTTGCCGCACTTAGGGCATTTGAAACCTTCTGGCAATAATTCCTCAACAGAGTAATTTACCCATGCATCACTGCTTTCTTTTTCAAAGATTTTTGCAACATTTTCGATAGTTTCATCAGTTACGATAACTTCTCCGCAATCGTCACAATAGAATACAGGAATTGGAACACCCCATGCACGCTGACGTGAAATACACCAGTCTGTGCGTCCTGCAACCATGTTAGAAATTCTTGCCTCACCGCTTGCAGGAATCCATTTTACATTTTTAATTGCATCAAGAGTTGTATCTCTGAATTTGTCTACCTTAACAAACCATTGAGGAGTTGCACGGTAAATTACAGGATTTTTACATCTCCAACAGTGCGGATAACTGTGGTTGATATCCTGCTGTTTCAATAATGCCCCACAATTTTGGAGTTTTTCAATAACTATTGAATTTCCTTTGTAGTATGGAACACCTTCCAAATCCTTATCTTTAACAGCTTCTGTCCAAACACCTTTGCTGTCTAACGGAGAAAATACTTCTATACCATATCTGCAGCCGACTTCATAGTCTTCAAGACCGTGACCAGGAGCAGTGTGAACAGAACCTGTACCAGCTTCTAACGTAACGTGTTCACCCAAGATTATCGGAGATTTTCTGTCAACTAACGGATGTCTCGTGTTCAAAAGTTCCAAATCTTGACCAACACAAGAGCCTATAACTTTGATATCGCTTTCCTGCCACTCAACATCAGACAAGAATGATCCTAACAATTCCTGAGCAACAACATAAACATCACCGTCTTTTTCAAACCAAGTATATTCAAATTTCGGGTGCATACTGATTGCCATATTTGAAGGAATTGTCCAAGGAGTTGTTGTCCAGATGATTGCATAAGCATCTTTTCCGCCAAGGTCAACAATTTTATTAATTTTTTCTGTGCTTTCTTCGTCAAACTTAAATCTTACATAAATTGAAGTTGAAGTATGGTCTGCATATTCAACCTCTGCTTCTGCAAGAGCTGTTTCGCAAGATGCACACCAATAAACAGGTTTCAAGCCTTTCTCTACGTAACCTTTTTTGAACATGTCGCCAAAAACTCTAACCTGTTCAGCCTCAAATTCAGGATTAATTGTCAAATAAGGATTTTCCCAATTTCCAAGAACACCTAAACGTTTGAATTCGCTTTCCTGACCTTTTAAGTTTTTATGAGCAAATTCACGGCATTTTTGTCTTAATTCGTAAGGAGTTAAAGCACTTCTTCCGCCTTTAATATTTTTAACAACGGCATTTTCGATAGGTAGTCCGTGCCCGTCATAACCAGGAACATACGGAGTATAAAAACCTGCTTGAGCTTTATATTTTAAAAGAATATCTTTAAGAATTTTATTCAATGCAGTACCTACGTGAATTTTTTCGGAACTCAAATACGGAGGACCATCGTGAAGAATAAACTTATTTGCCTTATCACGCTGATTAATAATTTTATTATAAATATCATTTTCAGCCCAAAACTTTTGAATTTCAAGTTCTCTGACAGTCGCGTTTGCTCTCATAGCAAGAGTAGTTTGCGGCAGATTTAAAGTTTCTTTGTACTCTTTTTTCGTTACTTCGCTCATTATTTTCACCCTTTTTTATTTTTCTTTATTAACAAATTCTCTCATTTTCTCATAATCAAAAACTCTTTCCCAACGTGCAATTACAACAGTTGCAACACAGTTTCCGATTAAATTTACCGTAGTTCTTCCCATATCAAGGATTTGGTCAATACCCAAAAGTATTGCAACACCTAAAATAGGAATATTAAAACTTGCCAGAGTTCCGGCAAGTACGATAAGTGAAACTCTCGGAACTCCTGCAACACCTTTGCTTGTAAGCATTAATGCCAACATTATAATTAATTGCTGATTTAAGTCAAGATTTATACCTACAATCTGTGATGAAAAAATAACAGCCATTGCAAGGTATAACGTACTGCCGTCAAGATTAAATGTGTATCCTGTCGGCATTACAAAACCTACGATATTTTTCGGAACTCCAAATCGTTCCATAATATCCATAGCTTTCGGGAAAGCTGCCTCTGAACTTGCAGTTGTAAAAGCCAGCAAAGCAGGTTCTTGTAAAGCCTTCAAAAGACTTCTGAATGAAATTCTCACAATTTTACATGCAATAATCAAAACAAGAAATACAAATACTGCAAGCGCCACATATAATGCTCCGATTATTTTAAAATAACTCTTTAAAACAGATAATCCATTAGCTCCGATTGTTGATGCAATTGCTCCAAAAATCCCTAATGGCGCAAAATACATTACATATTCGGTAAACTTAAACATTATCTGTGATACAGAGTTTAAAATATCGACAACAGGCTGCGCTTTTTTACCTACAGCAATAATTGCAAGTGCAAAGAATATTGAAAACACAACAATCTGCAATAAATTTCCCTGTGCCATTGCATCAATAATACTTGTCGGAAAAATACTCGTAACCATTTCGCTGATTGAAGTATGAGCCTGTGCTCCTGCCATCAATCCGGCTTCCTGCATATGCAATGCATGCGGTGTATTACCCGTAACAAACCCTACACCCGGCTTGAATATATTCGCCATAGTAAGCCCGATTATAAGAGCGAGGGTTGTTACAATTTCAAAATAAATAACTGTTTTAAGCCCGATTTTACCTAATCTTTTACCATCACCATGTCCTGCAATCCCAACAACAAGAGTTGCAAAAAGCAAAGGGGCAATAATCATTTTTACCATTCGCAGAAAAATAACCGCAAAAGGTTTCATTTTTACTGCAAAATCAGGGGCAAAGTGTCCTACTATAACACCTAAAACCAATGCTATAAATATCAGGGCTGTAAGTTTTGAATGTTTCAATGTGGTACCTCAAGGCTTATTGTACTACAAACATAATTATACATATAAGTTTTGTAAATCTTTTTTAACACATTAACCCATGCCCTGCCTAAATTGTTATATTATTGTAAAATAAAGAAAACAGGGGAGGTTAATGTGACTGATACAACATGTATTGAAAAACTCGAACTTTCTGAAAATGCCGTGAAAGTTCTTGAAAAAAGGTATTTAAAAAGAGATAAAGACGGAAATTGTACCGAAACTCCGGCTGATATGTTCAGACGTGTAGCTGATACTATCGCAGCAGGTGATTTAAAATTCGGAAAATCTCAGTCTGATGTAGATAAATTATCTGACAGATTTTATAAAGCAATTACAAACAGATATTTCATGCCAAACTCACCTACATTGATGAATGCAGGTAGAGAATTAGGTCAACTGGCAGCTTGTTTTGTATTGCCTGTTGAAGACAGCTTGGAAGGAATTTTTGAAACAGTTAAAAACACCGCACTTATTCATAAATCAGGCGGCGGTACAGGTTTTTCATTTTCAAAATTAAGACCTAAAAACAGTGTAGTACGTTCAACTATGGGCGTATCATCAGGTCCTGTTTCATTTATGGAAGTATTTAATGCAGCAACAGAAGCAGTTAAACAAGGCGGAACAAGACGCGGTGCTAATATGGGTATTTTAAGAGTAGATCACCCTGATATTTTAGACTTCATTAATTGCAAAAATGATACTTCAAAATTAAACAACTTTAATATTTCAGTTGCTTTAACAGATAAATTTATGGAAGCTGTTAAAAACGGTACTGAATATGAACTTATAGCACCTCATACAGGCGAAGTTGCAGGCACAATGGATGCTAAAAAAGTATTCGATATGATTATTGACGGTGCTTGGAGAACTGGCGAACCCGGTATTGTATTCATTGACAAAATGAACGCTGACAACCCGACACCGCTTGTTGGTCCGATTGAATCCACTAACCCTTGTGGAGAAGTTCCTTTGCTTTCTTATGAAGCATGTAACTTAGGCTCAATTAACCTTGGAAGAATGGTTGAAAACGGTGTTATCAACTGGGATTTACTTGCTGAGACAACAAGAACGGCAATTCGTTTCCTTGATAACGTAATCGCAGTTAATAATTATCCGCTTCCTCAAATTTCCGAAATGGTACAAAATAACAGAAAAATCGGCTTAGGTGTTATGGGATGGGCTGATATGCTTATGAAAATGGGTATTTCATATGCATCAAAAGAGGGTACTCAATTAGCATCTGAAGTAATGGAATTTATCGATTACGAATCAAAATGCGAATCTATAGAACTTTCTAAGGAAAGAGGAAAATTCAATAACTTTAAAGGCAGTGTATACGATGGTCAAAA
Source organism: uncultured Candidatus Melainabacteria bacterium (assembly GCA_950096985.1). Taxonomy (GTDB): domain Bacteria; phylum Cyanobacteriota; class Vampirovibrionia; order Gastranaerophilales; family Gastranaerophilaceae; genus Stercorousia. Next base: position 16,460 of record CATNBA010000004.1, on the reverse strand, counting down.
CTTCCTTTATAACAAATACAAAGGTAAATCAGCAGGTAAAATTTCTGATGAACAATGGAAAGACCTTGATGCACAAATCGAAAAATTCGGTATAAGAAACGCTACAACAACATGTATCGCACCTACCGGTACAATTTCGATGATTGCATCAGCATCAGGCGGTGTTGAACCTTTATTTGGTCTTGTATTCTCAAGATTGATTATGGATAATACTGAAATGTTTGAAGTTAATCCGATTTTCAAAGACTATGCGGTTGAACACGGTTTCTATTCCGACGAATTAATGGGTAAAATTGCAAAAACAGGTTCAGTTGCTCACGTTGACGGTGTATCTGATGTTGTTAAACATATCTTTACAACTGCACACGATGTTTCACCTTACTGGCACGTAAAAATGCAAGCAGCATTCCAACTTCATACTGACAACGCTGTATCAAAAACAGTTAACTTTGAAGAACATGCAACACGCAAAGATATTGAAGAAGCTTATGTACTTGCATTTGAAAACGACTTGAAAGGTATAACAGTTTACAGAAACAACTCTCGTCAATTCCAACCGATGAATCTTGATAAAAAGAAAGAAGAAGAAAAGGTTGAGGAAGTCGTAGTTGAAGAAACTGTTGATGAATACAATCCGACAGGGGAAATTAAAACTGTAAAATGTCCTGAATGCGGTAACGAAATCCAAATGGCAGAAGGATGCTTTATCTGCTTAAAATGCGGATACTCAGGATGTTCATAGCGCGAGCGAGCTGAGGGCGAGGCTTGTTAGCAAAATGGCAAAGCCATTGCAGATAACAACCGCACACCCGTTAAACGCGAGCAAGCCGGAGCGTAGCCGCTCCACCCGCCACATTAGGTTTTGTAAAAACTTAATGAATAATGGTTAAAAAGAGAGAGAGCAAACAGGGTGCTTATAAGCACCCTGTTTTGTAAATATTTGTTAATTTTATGCTTAACAAATAGCACAAAACATTATTCACATGATTTCATGATAACAATAATAAGTGTGTAAATTTGAAAGGTAAAATTTATGGCAAACAACATGACAATCGGACCCGCAGTAATAGTAGGCGGTAATGAAGTTCAAGCAACAGCAAAAGGAAAATTACAGGTAACCAGTCCTAAAGGTAAAGTTGTAACTTTGTCACAAGACCAGTTCCAGAAACAAACATTGAAAAATATAGACAAAATTCAAAATGGCGAAGAATTTGAATTTAAAAAAGATAATAAAGCTTTAAAAATCGCAGGGGCAGCAGTTGGTGTTGCAGCGGTAACAACAGGTGTTATTTACCGCAAAGAAATTATGAAATATGTGAAAAACTTCTCTTGCAAAAAATTATGGAATGATTTCAAAGGATTATTCAAATCTTCAAAGAAAACTTCTGATAAACAATTTTCAAATGTATTCAGCGGAGAAAAAGCAGTTGCATATAATGCAGCAGAAGCCAAAACAGCAAGAGAAACACTTGCATTAAAAGAACAGGCTATTGCAGCCAAAGCAAATTATGATGCTGCTGAATTTAATAAAATGGTTTCAAGAACCAAAGGAGCTGTTCACGCAAATAAACAAACCATGTATGAAAGATTATTTGCAGAAACAAAATAACGAATTTACATAATAACAAAAACTCACCTTGCTAACAGGGTGAGTTTTTTATATGATTAGTTTATGATTTCAATTGTCACAGCAAGTTACAATTACGAACAATATATCGGAGAAACCATTCAGTCAGTTTTAAGCCAGACATATACTGATTTGGAGCTTATAATAATTGACGACTGTTCAAGCGATAATTCTATCAAGGTGATTAAATCATTCAACGATAGTAGAATAAAGCTTTTTCAAAACGAAAAAAATTTAGGACTTAAAGGTACTGTAAAGCGAGGGATTGAAGAAGCAAAAGGTGATTGGGTTGTTTTTCTTGAAAGTGACGATAAAATCACACCTGATTATCTTGAAAAAAAAGTCCAAATCGCCAAAAAATATCCGGAAGTAAATTTAATTTTCAATGACTGCGAATTTTTTGGTGACGGGAAAAAAGTTACAGATTTTAATAACGCATTAAGAAAAACCCGAAAGGTTAATGCTGAAAGAAAATATCCTTCCGATATGTTCTGGAGATTTTATCAAAGCAATAAAATTTTTACTTTTTCATCGGTAATGGCGAAACGCGAAGAACTTCTAAAACTTGATTTTAACCCGAAACTTGATTATCTTTTAGATTGGCATTTGTGGATACAAATGGCAGATTATGGCAAATTTTATTATATTAATGAGAAATTGACTTTCTGGAGATTACACAAAGAAAGTTATATAAATGTATCACAACACAAATCTGCGCGTGACTTACAAATTCCATCATATTTATATGTTTTTTCAAAAACATATAATCCGTTAATACTTCTATTCATACCATTTTCAGATATTATATGGCATGCCAGAGAATTAAAAAAACGAATAAAACATATTTTAATCTCTTATAAAAGGCAGACATTTGGCGATAAAAAGTGCGATTAGTTTTCTGATTATAAACGGCAGTTCTGCAATTACATCAAAAAAGGCTCTTTTTATAAAAATTGGACTTGTATGACGACCGTTTTTAATATATTGCGTACGGTTAACATTTTCTTCAATCAAACTTACTGGATAATCAGAAACTTGTTTTATTATATCCTGATAGCCTTCAACAGTCGTCGAGTTTTTATTTACAAGACGAGGTAATGAACATTTCATAAAAGGCATTTTGTGTTCAAGTATAATTTGCCGCCATTTAAGAATGGTTATGTTATTAATCCGATTGTAAGCATTTACATATACATCATATTTAAACCCATTATCACATAACAGCTCTGTGAGCCCGATTTCATAATTTGATACAATAAGTTCTTTTTTTTCTTCATGTTTTACAGAAGTAATAAAGTTTTTAAAAATATCAGATGTAAAAATATTTTTCTTAAAAACAACAAAATAACTTTGAATATGCGGACGTCTTACAAAAAAATGATTCGGCTTTTTTCTGTAACCAAAATTATTTTTTGTAATTCCCCAGAAATCACAATCTTTTGAACCCATTTCCTCAAAAATCAGATTTAACGGATGAAAAGGACCGAAACAACTGTCATTTGCGAAAACAATCTCATCAAATTCATCCAATCGCGGCAAAAGATACATAAAACCGCGTTTGTATGACCCGAAATCATATTCGTTATGTTCTTCTGCAATTATATGCGATGCAATACCGTCAAGTTTTTCAGAATTTTCAACATTACAGCAAGATACAAAAACAATATCAGAGGTAATCTCATTCAATGCTTTCAGATAATATACAACATAATCGTCAATCAAATTTTGTTTGTCATAATGCGCAAAAATTACAGCCCTTTTCATAATGCAATTATAGCATAATTTATGTTAATATAATAATATGTTTAAAGTAATCCCACCCGAAAATAATGAAAATTATTCTTTGTTTGAAAGCTTTCTTACAAGGAAATTTTCATTTGCCGTAACGGGTTTGACAACACTTTTGAGATTACTTTTAATAACAAAAATCAGAAAGATTACTGATAAAAAAATTCTTGTAATAACCTCAACCGAACAAAACGCTCTTAAATACCAAAACGATTTGTTGAAAGCGTTCGGAGAAACTTCAGATTTAATCCCGTTTCAGAATATTTCAATGTATGAGGCTGTTTCGCCAAACAAATATGATTACGCGGAACAGGTGAGAATTCTTCAGGAAAAACCAGATATTGTAATTGCACCTGTCAAAACGCTTTTGGAAAAATTTCCGACACAAAGCTTTTTTGATAAACATTCTTTCACTTTAAAAATCGGTGACGAGATAAATAGCATTGCTCAAAAATTCATCGATTTGGGCTATAAAAGGTCTACAATGGTATCGGATATTGGTGAATTCAGTATTCGAGGTGACATTATAGATTTTTATTCCCTTGATAAACATCCGGTCCGTATAGAACTATGGGGCGACGAAATTGTTGATATAAGATATTTTAACAATGAAACCCAAAAATCTGTTGAGAAAATTAAGTCGGCAAAAATTATGCCGATGTATAAATTTACGCTCGAAAACGGTATACCGCAAGAGATTAAGCCTGAGGATGAGGACGGATATTTTGAAGGAATAGAAATTTACCAGAACTACTTCAATACTAATATGGTTGGAATTCTGGACTATTTTAAAGATTATATTCTGGTGTTTGATGAAACATCCGAGCTTTATTCAAAATACGAATTTGTAGACAAAAATTTTGAAGACCAGATGCAGGAAAATCTAAAACTCGGATTAAATATTGACCTTAAAGGCAGAAATCATATTCCGTTTGAAGACTTTATACAAAAATCTGCGGGATTTATAAAAGTCGCATTTAATAACTTCTTAGACAGCGATATGGATGAAGTTATAGAATTTGATGCACAGCCTGTTCAGAACTTTGGCGCAAACCTTGACGATATTGCAAATTTCATAAGCGGTAAATCAAATTATAATATAGTTATAGCAACCGATTATCCCGAACGCGTAAAAGAAATCTTAAAAGAACGCGACATTTTTGATATTGCATACTCAGAAAGCATATCATCAGCAGGCACAATCTTAGAGGATTTTAAAACAATTATTCTGACTGACAGAGAACTTTTCAACAAGCGCACCAAAGAAGTTACCTCGTCCAAACGCTCATATTACAAGGAAAAACCTGAATATATCGAAAGTATTAATGATATTAAAGAGGGAGAATATGTTGTTCACTCAATCCACGGGGTAGGCGTATATAAAGGACTTTCTCAGCAGGAAATTGACGGGCAGTTAAAGGATTACCTGACAATTGAATATGCGAACAAAGACAGACTCCATATTCCCGCCGAACAAATAAACCTTTTGGTTCGCTATCGCGGTTCGGGCGCATTGAAACCGAAACTTTCCAGAATGGGCGGAAAAGATTGGGAAAACACAAAAACCCGCGTCAAAAAAGAAGTTGAACAGGTTGCATACGACTTGTTACGCCTTTATGCAAAACGCAAAATGCAGCAGGGTATTGAATTTTTACCTGATACAACCTGGCAGGTTGAAATGGAGGAAGCTTTTGAATTCACAGAAACTCCTGACCAGATGAAAGCGATTAACGATATTAAATCCGATATGGAAAGTTCACAGCCAATGGACAGGCTTATTTGCGGCGATGTCGGGTTTGGTAAAACAGAAGTTGCAATGCGCGGAATTTTCAAGGCAGTAACTTCAGGGAAACAGGTTGCTGTAGTCGTACCTACAACAATTCTTGCGTTTCAGCACTACCAGACAATTATGGAAAGATTTAAACCTTTCGGGGTTAATGTCGAGCTTCTATCGCGTTTTCGTTCTCAAAAAGAACAAAAAGAAACCATCAAACACCTTGCAACAGGCGAATGCGACGTAGTTGTCGGAACTCACAGACTTTTACAGGAAGGAATTGTTTTCAAAGATTTGGGATTGCTCGTAATTGATGAAGAACACCGATTTGGTGTCCGTCACAAAGAAAAACTTAAATCTTTACGCGAAAACATTGATATAATTACAATGTCCGCAACTCCAATACCAAGAACTCTTTATATGTCACTTTCAGGCATTAAGGATATGTCAATCATAAACACTCCGCCTAAAAACAGACTTCCTATCAGGACATATGTAGGAGAGTGGAACGAAAATATGGTTAAAAATGCCATTGTCCACGAACTTGACCGTGAAGGACAAGTATTTTATCTATACAATCGCGTTGAAACAATTGACGAATTCAGGATGCAATTACAAAAACTTGTTCCAAACGCACGTATTGCAATCGGACACGGACAAATGGACGAAAAAATGCTTGAAAAAGTTATTATTGACTTTGCAAACAAAGAATATGATATTTTGCTTGCTACAACGATTATCGAAAACGGTATAGATATTCCAAATGCCAACACAATGATTATCCACAATGCTGACAAGTTCGGACTTGCACAGCTTTATCAATTGAGAGGACGCGTCGGACGTTCACAAAGACAGGCTTACTGCTATTGTTTATACACAAAATCAAAACAAATTACGACAGATGCCGTCCAAAGACTTAAAGCAATCAAAGAATTTACAACACTTGGAAGCGGTTATCAAATCGCAATGCGCGATGTTGAAATACGCGGTGTCGGAAATATATTAGGTACAAAACAACACGGGCATATGGTTAATGTAGGCTTTGACACATACTGTCAGCTTTTGGAAGAAACCGTTCAGGAACTTCAAGGTGAAACTGTTGACAAAACTAATCCTACCATCGTTGATATAAACGTAACAGCATTTATTCCTGATGAATGGGTCGGTTCTGCCGAACAAAAAATGATAGAGTATAAGCGTCTGGCGGATGTAAAATCCGATATTGAACTTGATTATATTACAGAGGAATGGAAAGACCGTTTTGCCAAACCACCCGAAAGCGTTGAAAACCTAATAAAACTTATAAAAATCAGACTAGCGGCAACTGATGTAAAAATTTCAGTTATACGTGAAACTGATGATAACATAAGAATTTATACACCTTACAACAAGGCTGAATGGCAGATTATTCAACGGGCGTTGCCATCAGAAATTTTAAAAAGAATAAAATTTACAATTGCGCCAAACTCTTGCACCGAAGGAAGTTCTATTCTATTATTAAACAATTCTTACATGAACTTTAATGAAGTATTTAACATTTTGACAGATTTGTTTTATTATATATTTAAAGTTTCAAACGACTATACTAAAAAATAAGGAGAAATTATGAGAGGTAAGAAATTATTGGCTACTTTAGCTGTTTCTGCAGTATTGTTTGCAGGATGCGGATTAAAATCAGGCGAGGCAATCATTACGGTTAATGATAAAAAAATTACTCAAGGTCAGTTTGACGAAATGTTTAGTAAACAAACTAATAACGGCATGCTTAAAGCTATGGGAATTGATGTCAAAAGCGACAAAAACAGCTTTCTTTACCTGCTTATAAAAGAAAGAGTAATAAATGAGCTTATCGTGAAAACGCTACTTGAAGAAGAAATTGCAAAACGCGGTATTGAAGTTACATCAAAAGACGTTGATGATGCAGTAAAAGAAATTATTGATAAATTAGGTTCAAAAGAACAACTTGACAATCTGCTTAAAGAACACGGTATTACAGCCGCTCAATTTAAAAAAGATTTGAAAGAAGAAGTTAAAATGAAAAAACTTGCTAAAGAATTAGGTTCTTCTACTGTTTCTGATGCTGAGGCAAAAAAATTTTATAATGAAAATACAAACAAATTTAAACACCCTGAAAGAGTAAGAGCATCTCACATTCTTGTTTCTGTTAACCCTGAAGAAATTACAGAAATCATTAAATCAGATGCAAAAAACAAATCTCTTGATGACAATGCAATAAAAGCTAAAGTTGATGAAGAAATTAAAGCAAAAGAAGCAAAAGCAAACCAACTGCTTGCTGAGGCAAAAAAAGATTTGACACAGTTTGCAAAACTTGCCAAAGAAAATTCCGAAGACACAACTTCAGCTGTAAAAGGCGGTGACTTAGGTTTCTTTAACGAAAAAGAAATGGTTCCCGAATTTTCAAAAGCAGCATTTTCAATGAAACCAAACACAATCTCAGATAAACCGGTAAGAACTCAATACGGCTACCACATCATTATGGTAACAGACAGAGCGGCAGCATCAACTACACCGTTTGAAAAAGCAAAATCTGACATCAAAGGTTATCTTGAAAACCAAAAACAGATTGAGGCAATAGATAAATTAACAGAATCATTAAAGAAAAATGCCAAAATTGATTACGTAAATCCTGAATATTCACCTGATGCAAACAAAAAAGCTATTCAGGAAAGCATAAAAAACGGCGAAAATACCGTTCCAAAACCTCAAAAATAAAACGACTTAAAAAAAAGACCCATTTTGAAGGGTCTTTTTTTTATAAAAAATAAAGTAACTCATAAGCCGTGTTCTGTTTCTAAATAATCATCTGTCTGGTATTGGAATTACTCCCAATCTCTAGCGGTTTTTCTGAAGTTGGCGGACAGCCTTTATAACCTTCAATTTAACCTTGCATTCTGCAGGGGGTTGCCTAGCCGATATCTCTCAATACCGCTGGTGAGCTCTTACCTCGCCGTTGCACCATCGCTCGCACTTATAAAGCCGTTAGCAGTTCGCATTTCTGTGGTCCTATCCACCGGTTCACACCGTCCGGAAGTTTCTCCGGCTGCCTGTCCTTGAATGCACGGACTTTCCTCACCCCTAAGGGCGCGATTATTCGATTACTTTATTATATAGAATCTCGAATTGATGTATTAATTGTTGTCCATTGGACAGCTCTTTCATGGTCAGGATTAATTCTTAATTTGCCGTTAGCTAAAATTTGAATTTCATACTGATCACAGTCTTCTGTACCCGCATCCATTGTACAAGCCAAATCAGGACCTTCATCACCGTTAACATCTATAAATATTTTACCTATACCGGCTGCACTAGTCTGGTTGTCAAAAGTACCAGGTTTTTTACTGTCTTCCCACGCATCTTTAGTACCGGTTAAATCCCATTTAACGCCGTCTGATGTATAAAAAATCGGATAATAATCTGTATCATTTGGAGCTTTTCCATCCTTACTGGAGGCAACATTTTTTGAAACATTCAATCTAGATTTGAATAATGCCCCAAATTTATTTTCACCCTCGTATATTTCACCTTCCTGATTGGCTTCATATACATAGTCAAAACCCCACGCACAGTATATATCATTGCCATTATCCTGATTTGTACGACAAGCTTCGCGCATGTCAGGATATAAAATCTCATCATTAATTAATGAGTTAACAATCTGCTCTGTTGCATAAAATGTTTTTTTAACCATCATTTTATTTTTATTAGGTCTTGTTTTCATAATAGCCGGTGTTACAACAGCAACCAGAATACCAATTACTGCAAGAGCAACCATCAGTTCAGTAAGTGTAAAACCTTTTTTCATAAACATCCTTTCATATACTCTCAGTATATACTTATAATAACATATTTACATGCATTTTTCAATACAAATCCATTGCCGTATAGACGAATTTAACTTTTGTAAACATTTGTTAACATGATAGCAAAATAATATATTTAGACGAGTTAATATACCATTCAATTTGATAAAATCCTTATTGAATAAATAGAGGAAATTCACAAAGAGGGTAAAAAATGGTCGATAACAGATCAGCCGGATTCTTCGGAATCGGAGGCTCATTCAATTTCAAAAGCGGAGATATTTCAGGTACAGCTGCCAAAACTCAAGATGATAAAATGGGGCAGGGTAACGAATATTTTGCACAGCAAAGAAGAGAAGAAGAAGAAGAAAATTTAGAAAGTCAAAAATATACTGACAGAAGTGCGCAGCTTCGTGCAACCTTGAACTCTCTTGCAATGATGAATGTTGCCAATGTTATCAACTCAAGGAAAAAAGCATTTGAGGAACAGAAAGAACGTCAAAAATCCTCATCTGACAGTGATAAAATAAGAAAAGAACTTGAAAAAGAATTTTATAATCTTGCAAAAGACAATGAAGAAGAAACAAAATAGACAGGTTACCCTGTCTATTTTTTCTTAATATTCCATTTTCCATCCATCTTCAATAATTCTTCCAACATAACCGAATAATTCAGATGGTTTTACACCATTTTCATGTTTGCTTTTATTTGGGTCTACAATATTTCCTCTTGCATCTATGTCAAATGAGAAATAATCCCTGCCATATATATTTGGTCCCTGCGTGCCGTTAATATCAAATTCCATTGAAATTACATTAATTCCATTATATCCATTTACAACATCTTCATCATTTTCATCTTTTGAGTTATCCTCAATTTTACTATCAGCACATACAGCCGTACCATCTGCCAGTGTAAAAACAACATTGCATTTCCAATGTTTAGGATTAATTGTTTTACTGCCGTCCAATGATTTGTATTCATCTGCAAAGCAAGGAACATAGCTGCCATTACAATCTTTAACAACCTTAAAATAATTAGTAAAAAATCGTTTTAATTCTACAGAATTATTTCTCAATCGAGTTTCAGCCAGGCTAACAGCTCTTGTATCAGTCATATATAATTCAACAGCCTGTGACATTTGATTGTAAACCTTATGCAGCTGAGTTACATAAACCTGACGCTGATGATTTTTAACCAAAGTAGGCAACGTCAAAGCTGATACAACTCCTATAATACCTAAAGTGACTAAAACTTCTGCCAGTGTGAAAGCATATTTAGTTGTTAAACTATGATTTAGCGGCTTCCGATTTACAATATTGAATAAACTATTCATCAATCCTCCTTATTCATAATCCATTTTAACAAATTTTCAGAAGGATTTCAATAGACTAAGCCACAATTTCTTCTTTTTCTTTTTCACGTTTGATAAACAAAAATTCACCTTTGTATGAAGGAGCAGAACCATTTTTATCTTTGCCTGCAGCAAGACTTATGATACTGTTAAATTTAGGTGTTTCTGAACTTTTGTGAGTATTTCCTACACCCTCATTTAAAGCAACGGTAATTTTGCCTTCAACTTTTTTATGAATATTTTGTACAGCTTGTGTATTCAAATATTTAATAGAATTCAATACTTCTTGATTTAATTGTACTTGTAAACCTGAATTATTTAAAGCAATTTGTTTTGCAGTTTTTAAATCAACATTGCCTTTATATAAATCAACACCAACATCTGCGGGTTTAAAAATATTGTTGACTGTATGAACATTATATTGATTATTTTTTTCATTAGCACGTTTAAGAATTTCCTGCGAAACCTGTTGCAGTGTAGTTGTATCAATTCCTAATTTGTACTGTGCGTTATAAACACTCATTGTCATAATACTTTATCCCTTTTTACTGTTTCCTTATTATGTTAATCGACACTATTTATGTGAAACTTTAAGGTTTTTAAAACATCCTGTAACATTACTTTACAAAAAGGCAATTTTTATAAACATATATACTTTATATATATATGAGTTTGAGTAATACGATTTATGCACTTAGTAATATTAATGCCATATTAGGCAGCACAACTGGTTATCTTAATGATAAACAGAATGGTGTACCTACAGGTAATGCTCTTTCCAATATGGGATTAAATATTATGCACGGAGCAGTCAGGAACGCTGCATCACGCGACATACAGCAATCCACGGGCAGTTATTTAGGATACGCAGTAAATAACATTGCCGGATATGGAAACCCTGTAGCAAATTATCAGGGAACAGTCGGAACAATGGGAGCTTTAATGCTTTCAACACCGTTTAGTATTTTCGGATGCAATCCGTTTATGACTTCATCTTTATACGGATGCGGACCATTTGGCGGCGGTTATTTGAACACAGGATTTTTTGGCGGCGGATGCTGTAATAATTATGGTTTTTACGGTCCGAGTATGTTTGGCATGCGTGGTTTTCTGTGCTGACATTACAGTGAGTTCAATTTTTTAAAAACATCATCAAGGATATCTTTGGTGGTGTTTTTGTTTAAAAGAATTTTCTGCACAGCTGTGTTTACAATTGTATTAATCTCTTTTTGATTACGAGCCGTATCAAGAGGCGGGTCTATTTTGTTAAGCTGTTTTGCACTAATAACGCGAGCTTTTGACATTAAATCATCATATGTTTTATAGTAATCATCATCAAGTGTTTTTTGATTTACTGCAAGTATATTTGTAAGTTTAGCAAGCTCAAGCTGGTTTTCATAATTTGTTAAAAACAATGCAAATTTCAAAGCCTCACTTTTATGTTTTGCGCGTACAGGAATTACAAAATTCATGAGGGAAAAATCATTTTGTCCAAGTTTGCCTGTAAGTTGCGGTGCAACATCAGTTTTCGCATAAGTTGAAGGTGCATTTTCCTTAATCATATTCAAAAAATTTGCACCTGCCTGAAAAAATATAATTTGCTCTGCCATATACTTTTCCAGAGCCTCACGATGTGTTTGTGTAATTGTTTCTTTTGGAATTAAATTATTTTCGTATAAATTTTTAAACATTTCAAAAACTTCAATTGACTGTTCTGAATTAATATTCTTTGTTGTAACACCGTATTTATTCAAAATTCTAAGCATTGTATCGTTTTCGGTAATATTAGGTAACATTGCATAAGCCCGAAGTTTCGGCGCAATTTTTACCATTTCATCGTAAGTTGATGGAATTTTTTGACCATTTAATAAATCTTTGTTATAAATCGTGATTGCAGAAGTTGCATACCACGGCAGCGAGTATAATTTACCGTTATATTTTAGAGAATTTATAATGGATTTATTATATTGCTCGGTAAATTCTTGAGGAATTTCATACAATGCCCCTCTTTGAGCTAAAAGTGCCGAAAAGTCAGGATTAAGATTAATCAAATCCGGCGGGTTATCACTCAAAACTGAAGCAAGGGTTCTTTTTTCACCTTCAGAAAACGGAACGTCAATCCATTTGATTTTAACTTCAGGATTTTGCTTTTCAAATTCATTTATAACTTTATTCATATATGGAGCAAAATCATTCATCTGCAAAGTCCAGAACACAAGTTCGTCCTGACTTGAATTTGACCTGCCAAAAAACACAATTGACAATATTATTATCACAATTAGAGCTAATATACTTTTCATGCTACAATTATACTATGAATAATCTGTTTACGGAACTGGAAAATATAAATAAACAAATACCTCTCGCTGAAACTCTGCGGCCCAAAACTCTTGAAGATTTTTTGGGACAAAGCAATGTAGTTTCTCCAAATAGTCCTATATTAAATCTTTTAAAAACAAACAGACTGTTTTCACTGATTTTCTGGGGAACTCCGGGATGCGGTAAAACAACGTTAGCACGCCTTATTGCAACAAAAACAAATGCCAATTTTATCGAAATCTCTGCTGTAACATCAGGAGTTAAAGACATTAAAGAAGCTGTAGAAAAGGCAAAAGAAGCACTTCGGGCAGGACAAAAAACAATTCTGTTTATAGATGAAATTCACCGCTATTCAAAAACACAGCAGGATGCATTGCTCCCGCATCTTGAAAACGGAACATTGTTTTTAATCGGCTCAACCACTGAAAATCCCTCTTTTCAGGTAGTCCCTGCACTGTTATCTCGTTTACAGGTCGTAAGACTTAATTCCATTGATGACGAGAGTATGGATAAAATAATTAAACGCGGTTTTGCCTATCTTGCAAAAAACCACTTACCAATGGATTGTGAAACAGGAGCTATTGATTTTATTATTAATCTTGCACGCGGCGATGCAAGATATGCTCTTAATGTAGTTGAAAATGCATATTTTGCAAGTGATTTAAAAGACGGCCGCCACAACTTAACAGTAAAAATTATTGAAGAAATATGCCAGAAAAGGAATACAAGATATTCACAACAAGAACATTACGATTGCGCATCCGCATTTCAAAAGAGTTTAAGAGGTTCAGACCCTGATGCTGCAATTTATTATCTTGCAAAAATGATTGCAGCAGGCGAAGACCCGAGATTTATTGCGCGAAGATTAATTACCTGCGCAGCAGAAGACGTAGGGAATGCAGACCCCAATGCCCTGAATGTTGCCTTAAATTCATATAAAGCAGTAGAGCTTTTAGGTCTCCCAGAAGGAAGAATACCTTTAGCACAGGCAGTAATATATGTTGCACGTGCTCCAAAATCAAATGAAACTATTATGGCAATAGACAGCGCACTTAATGATATTGAAAACGGAAAAGACTTCGCACCGCCAATGCACCTGCGTGACTGCCATTACAAAGATGCAAAAAAATACGGCTTTGGCGAAGGTTATATCTATTCACATATTGCGCCTGATATAGAACAACAGTTTCTGCCCGATGAACTTGTCGGGAGAAAGTATACATCTTGACAAACTCCAAAAAATCAGAAATAATAATAAAGGATATGGAGGTATTTTAAATGTTAAGATTTATTACTAAGAACCCCCCCCCCCAGAAATGAACAATTAGCCAAGGCTTTTACCCTTGCTGAAGTTTTTTTACCACACTGCACAGATTGTCGTAAAAATGCATTTACTTTGGCTGAAGTTCTTGTAACTCTCGGCATTATCGGGGTAGTTTCGGCAATGACTTTACCAACACTGGTTAAAAATCACCAGCGTCAGGTTTATGTAACACAGCTGCATAAGGTTGTAAATGAATTGTCACAAGCAGCTGAATTATATATTACTGACCGTAATTCAATAGGTTTAAAAGAAACTCCGCTTTATAATAGTGACGTAGGTCTAAGAAACTTTATAAAAAATTATTTTAAAGTTGTAAAAGATTGCGGAACAAGCACAAATGGATGTTTTGCCGATAAATATAAATCTATAGATGGCAGCAAAACAGTTACTTATAACACTATAACGTGTAATATTGTATTTACTCTTGCAAGTGGCGCATCAATATGTGCTGATACACATGACGATAATAAAAGAATAATAGGTATTGAAGTAGATATAAATGGAAAACAAGGTCCTAACATATTTGGCAGAGATTTCTTTTATTTGTCTATAGACAATAATGGAACTGTATTCGATGAATATGAATATGACGAAAAAACATTTACTGTTTCATCCCCTTGGAGTCCTTATTTTGCAAAAATACTTAATGATGGCTGGAAAATGGAATATTAAAAAAAGGAGTGGTTTAAACCACTCCTTTTTTTATAAAATTTATTCCATTGGAATTATTAACTGTTGTCCGATTGAAAGTTTATTCGGGTTTGTCATATTATTTGTTTTTAAAACAAGTGCTTCTTTTTCTTTGCTGTAAGAACCGTAAAATCTGACCAAAACAGCTTCCATAGTATCGCCGTCCTGAACAGTGTAAACTTCATTAAGAGCAGTTTCTGCATCAGTTTTTTGTGACGATGGAACAAAACTAAAACTTAATTTTTCCTTTTTAACAGGAGCAACGGCATTTTCTCTCATAGAATTAATACCTCTTGCCGAAAAACTTATTAAAACTGTCAAAATAAGCATTACTACAGCGCCTGCAACAAAACCTGCTGTCAAGTAAACATTAGGTGATTTATCTGCTTTCTGATTAATTTTAAAATTCTGCCAGAGCAAATCCAATTCTTTTTCTTTATTCGGTCTTACGTAAACTCCGACTGAATTATCATATGCCTCTTGTCTGTACTTAGACAAAGCCTCTAGTACTGCCATTTTTTCTTTTGATAAATTTGATCTTCTGATAGTTGAACTTTTCATGCTATTTCCCTAATCTTTTGTGACATAAATATATCATAAGCATATTTTTTATACAAGTACTTAATCAATTTTAACATGGTTCTTGATTTTTACGATTTTTAATATATTATGTTGTTATACGAACTAGCTAGAAAAGGAATAAAATTATGTCAAAACAATGTGAAATATGCGGTAAAAAACCTATTAAAGCAGCAAAATTAACTTTCTCACATAAACAAATCGTTCATACTCAAGAACCGAACTTACAATCAGTAAAAGTTAACATGAACGGTACAGTTAAGAGAATTAAAGTTTGTACATCTTGCTTGAGAGCAGGAAAAGTAACTAAAGCTGTATAGTTGCAAATAAACAAAAACACTAAAATAATAAACAAAGACCTCTTTAAGAGGTCTTTGTTGTTATATAACCGATTTTCTAAATAATTTATTATCAAATACAAATTGGAAATTTGCAGGTCTTGTATTTGCTGCACTGCGAGGAAACTTCATAAATGGGGCAGTTTTTTCAACAGCACTGATTACTGAGCGGTCAGTAGCATCATTGCCTGAGGATTGAGCAAATCTGTAATTTTGCAAACTGCCGTCAATTCCTACTGTTATGATAACGATAGTTTGAGTGTTTCGCGCTGATTTAGGCGGATTCCAATTTGAATTTAACGCAACAGCAGTATGTGAAAGGTAATCTTCCATATTGTCAAACAAACTGTATGAAACTTCTTTAATATTATCCTCAGCCGGAACAGAGGTTTCTTGAGCCACAGTTTCACTATTTTGTGCAGTTGTTGAATATTTATGTGAATAACTCAAAAAAGAGTCTTTCTTTATAGGTTTCATAAATACATGCGCATTTTTAAAAACAGTATAGGGCTTATAAGTATCTATTCCATAATCAGCTGTTTGAATAACGCCTATATAATCTGTTGAAGAATTTGATTTTATGTAAGCAATTTTTTCTTGTTTATCGCCAGCCTTATACCTTATTGCATAAAAACATTCATCATTATTTATATAAATTAAAGAATCTGTATCAATGTATAAATCAAGGTTAGGAATACCTGTTTCTATCATTTCCCAGTTTACTGCACAAACAGGTAGAACAGACATTAGCAATGCAATTAATAAAAATATTTTCTTCATAATTTTACCAGCCTTTTTTCTTTATTATAACATAAAATTAATTTATTAAGTGATGTTACAAGATTG
>CATNBA010000003.1 GCA_950096985.1 uncultured Candidatus Melainabacteria bacterium | reverse complement strand
TATTTTGCATTTTTATAAAAAATATGATATATTACTCTTATGAAAATGAACAAAAAATTAGTAACTTTAGGTTTAATTATATTAGTATTATCTGTTGCAATAAGATTTTTATGGGCGGGGGTAAGACAGATTAAAGTTGATGATTTCCATCCTGCTGCCGTAATCTTTGTTGTTGACAGTTCGGCATCTAATCAAAAACGTCTGCCTGAACAGAAAAAGGTACTCAGACAAATATGCAATCTTCTCGACCCTGAAGATCAAATTAAAATATTAAGAGTTTCTGAGGATGCTTATTTGATATACGAAGGCACACCAATGAACGGTAGCGGAATTACAAAGTCAATGGATGCTTTTACAAAATATGATGCAAATGATTATGGTACGGCATACGGTATCGGACTAAAAAAAGCATTCTCTCACGCGCTAACAATGAAAAAAGACGGATATGTACCAGCAATCGTTGTTATAGGTGACTTGGAAAATGAAGGAGCTGTTGAAAAACAAATTAACTGGAATACTCTACCTGCTAATGTTCAAAACGTAAAAAAATATGCTCCCGAAATTTCTATGATGTTTCTTGATGCTCATCCTGCTAAACTTGATTTAGCAAAAGAAAAACTTACACCAGTTCTTGGCGAGACTCATTTAATAGTGTCACCGGAACAAAACATCGATAAATCAATCAGAAGATTTTTACACGCACTTGGAAGATAAGAGGTAAATTTTATGGCAATATCTATAACTACATCTCATGGCGAAAAGGTTTTTAATAAAGATATAATTAATATAGGTACAAATCCTAATTGTGACGTAGTTCTGAATTTAGGCTATGACGTATTGCTTACACTCGAGTATTCAAACGGCAAAATCACTGTTATGAATAATTTTCAGAGCGACAAAGTTCTTTTTAAAGGACAGCCTGTTAAAAGAGTAGAAGTTACAAATGTTTGCAAACTCATGTTTGCGGAAAGCGATGAATTTGTAAGTTTAAAAGTTACTGCAAACGCCCCGGCTGCTGCGGTTAAAACAGTGACTTCTATCGGTAAAGAAGATTTAACGGAAGAAGATATTAAAGGCTTGTACGGCAAAGATGTTAATGCAGTTACAAAGGTTAAACTGGAAAAACAGAAAGAAGATTTGGAAAGCGCGCGTGTCTCAATCACAAAACAGGTTGCATTCCACATAAACGACTTAAAACAAAAACTTTCAAATAACTCAAAAACAAGTATATTTTTACATATAGCTATGTTTTTCAGTTCTATGGTCTGTGCTTTTGGTGTATCAAATTATCTTATGGGATTAAACATTAAAGAGTCAGCAAACTTCTTGCATATGCCAACCAATATTAAAGTCTGGGCAATTTATACAATACTGGTTTACGGAATTTGTCTGCTTTTGAAACAGGGGGTTTACCTCTATCTTCAAAGCAATGTGCAGAAAGAAATGTCAAGGTCTACAAAACTCGGTCAGAGTTTTATGTTGATATTTTCACTGATTTTTGTGCTTGGCATTTATGTCGTAAACCTTGTTTACTATATGAATTTGAATGATTTTATGACATTTGCAATTTTTATTTCATTTTTCTTCTCCGGCATTATGGCTGTTCTTGCTATATCTTGCGGATATTTTAAGTGCAACACGACAGAATGGACAATAATGCTTGATAAATACGAATACAGAGAGGATTTTGAAAGTGTTATAAAATCTTACCAACAGTGGATTGAAAGATACATAAACAGTTTAAGCAATTCAAAAATTCAGTATATTAAAGACAAAATGTTTAATTTGCAATTAAAATCCATCGGTGAAATGATTGTCGGTATTTTAACAGCACCTTTCCTTGCTTACGGTGTGTCAAACACATTAGCAATGTGTTTCCCTGAAGCAGCCGGCTGGGTAAGAATTTCAGGATTGCGATTAAGTCCTGTATTCTTAACTCTTGCAACATTTTTGATTATTTTTGCGTTCTTTTCATTTGTAAACGCTTTTTTATGCACCAAAAAAGTTCAAGGGTCACAAGTTATTAAACAGGACGGATTTTCAGACTATCAGCACCACGGTGTAACAATTTACGGGCTGGAAGGTGTAAGACGTCTTGAAAGCGAAAAACGCCGTTCACTTGCTATAGCATGTGCAATTATATTTATTGAATTTGCCATGAACATTTCATATTTTATGACCGAAATCGGCGGCGATATGCAGGGAATGTTTTTAAGTTTGGTAGCTGCACTTGTTCCGACAGCACTTTTGATTGCCGAAACAATGATGTTAAGCCAGACTAAATTCGATATTTATGCCTGTGACGAACTGTTAGCAAAAGTAGATAAAGATTAATTATGGATTTTTTAAAAGTAACGATAATAATTTTATTTGTTATTTTAACTATTCTAACTGTTAAAATTCATCCTGAAATACATCAAACAATGTTGATAGAAGATGCTGATTTTAAACTGGTAAGAATAAGTGATACGCTTGCGACAGAAAACATCCCGACATCTTCTGTTGTTCAACCGTCAAATCACATAGAACAAAAAAATATAACAGTTCAACAACCTGCAAAAACTGTTGAAATAAAAGTTTCAGAACCTGTTAAACAGCAAACAAAAGAAATTAAACTGCCTGAACAGAAAAAAAGTACACCCGAACAAACCCAGCTTGAACTTTTAGAAGAAATAATTAAACTGGCAGAACAACAAGAAAAGCCTAAACAAGAAATTCAACAGCCTGTGAGTAAACCACAGCCGTCTAAAGTTCAACCAAAATCTGAGAGTACTCATAAAAACCCTTATATGACAGAGCAGGAAGAAATTATTGCATGGAATAAATGGAGAAGTAATATTCAAAATGAGGTTATGAAACACTCTGGGATTGAAAATGCACCGCTTGGAACTGTATTTATATTTAATTTTGTGGTAGATAAATTCGGTAATGTTTCGAATATAAAAGTTATTTGCTCTAATCCTAATTATATGGATTTAGCCAGAAATAATATGAAACCGGCTATTGCAAATCTGCAGCGCAAACCTATATTAAATTTTCCAAGAGGCACTCAGAGAACTTCTACTGTTGTTACAGGCTCAATTATTCTCGGAACTTACGAAAGATATTCAACTCCTGCTGACTATTCAGATTATGAAAGGGTGGTTTATTAATGAACAAATATACAATTCAAATCATTTTACTTATTAGTGCAATAGTACTCGCAACATTTTCGGTATTTATGGCAAAACCGCAAATGCACAAATCATTTATGCTTGAACAAATAATATTTAAAAGGGCTAAATAATGTTTAAAATTATTTTTATTACACTTTTTTCACTTCTTGAAATCCCTTTCTTTATCAAATTTTTAAAAGCACACAGAGAATGCGAAATTACTCGCGAAACTGCAATAATTATCATAATGATTATTCTTGCACTTATTATTTACGGAATTTTTATGATAGGATAATCTTATGTTCAGATGTAAAGAATGCAATACCGAATACAAAATCAAACCAGATTACTGTGACTGTGGTAATGATACTTTTGATTTCATTGAAGAAAAGCAAATTAAACAGCCATTAACTCTTGAACAAAAATCAGAAATTGTTTCAAGAATATTCTTTGCAATTTGTCTCTTAATAGCTATAGGTGTTTGGTTTATTCCAATGAGCAAAAAAACAACATCCGCGAAACAAACGGTCACAAAACCCAAAATTCATACATCAATTCCAGATATAAATAAAATTTGGAATGATACACCGATATATCAGCCAAAACCTCAACAAACAATTACAGAACCTATAATTTTAACCCCGACAGGAAATACTCCTGCTCAAAAAAAAAATATAATTAATACACCTGTAAAAGATGTAAAGCCAAAAGTACAGCCCAAAACTACTCAAAAACTACCTGCACCTAAAACAGAAACGGCAAAGGAAAATGTTCCTGTCAAAGTCACAGAAACACCTAAAAAAGTCGAACTGCCTAAACCTGTTTACAACCCCAATAGCCCTGCTATGATTGAATATAAAACAAAACTCAGGGCAACACTGTTTTCAAAATTTGCAGTAGGAAGTATTCAAGGAGCAGGCACCTGTTCAATAAGTTTCTCTGTTGATAAAAACGGCAAACTTATAAACCGCAAATTTACACGTCAATCAGATAATAAAAGCCTTAACGATACAGTTTATTATATGCTTATGAGTGTTCCGTACTTTTCAACACCTCCGACAGAGTATAACGGAGAAATAATTCGTATGAATTTTTCTGTTAACAATGGAGATTATGAAATTTCAATTCATTAAAGGCTAAAATTGAAATTTAAAATAATCATTAATTCTTCATTAAAGAAATTATTTGGAAAAGGTTTAAAAGGCGATGCTGCTTTTATTGCCTCACTGGCATTGTTATCAAGTTCTTTAATCTTTGATGACTTTAAAATTCTGCATTTTTTAACACTGCCGTCTTTATTAAGAGTTAATGCCATTTGAACAAGCAAGTCTTTTTTATCTTTGGCTAAAATATCAATATGTTTACGAGAAGGAACTTTCCAAGCCTTTTTGACTTTTTCTCGAACTTCTTTGACATAAGGTGCATAATCAACATATTTGCCATCAGCAGAGAATACATAACTTTCCTTATCAGATATAAAAATCTGCACAGCATGAAGTTTGCCGGACGGATAATCATAAATAATTCTGCACTTTTGCAGTTCAGGTCTTTTGAAAGTTACATATTTAAGTTCATTGGAATCCGAATTATAAACAAGTTCTGCACCGTAATTTTTAACATAGTAATAAGCATTATTTTGAGTGCCGTCATCCTGTATTAAAGTATAATCGTGGTAATACTTAGGATATTTATCTGTCCTGACATACGGCTTTATTCTGCTAAAAATTATAGCAAGGGTTTCGTTAACCTTTTCAAAATTTGAAGTCTGTTCAGCTGTTAAAAATTGGGGGTCAATCTTAATATAAGCTGCTGCAAACGTCTGCGAAACGGTCATAAACACTATAAAACATAAAATTAAAAACTTTTTCATAATAAACCCTTATTAAAATTATAACACAAACATTTTAAGAATTGTAAAAAACTTTCTAAAAAGAATAAAGTTTTTACAAACATATACCGATATCTAAAATATGATTGACATTTAAAAAAAAATTATTAAATTAATACCAGAAAGGATGTATGTATGTCGTCAATCAATTCCATATGCCATATACCGACATTTGTAATGACATCAAATGATGGGCATTTAAAGCAGTCCACAATAGAGCGTCTGCTTGCACTGGGTATAGATCCGACGACAGTAACAACAGAAACACAGGCACAGAACTTAATAGCGCAGGCGGAGGCTGCCAAGAACCAGAATAACAATCCTGAACAAGAAGAAGGAGGTAAACAACAGGAGAAACATAAAGCAGAGCTTTTACAACAAAATATTTTTAACACAATGGATATGATATCCACAAGTAATAAATTAATATTAGGTTTATAAACCATAAGTTTGAAAGGTTTCCAAAAGGAAACCTTTTTTGTATAACTTTTAAATTTGTTTTATCACCCTGCAAGGATTACCAACTGCTACTGTATTTGACGGAATTGATTTTGTGACAACACTGCCGGCACCTATTACGACATTATCACCTATCGTAACGCCAGGCAAAACAGTTACTCCGCCGCCAATCCAAATATTATTACCTAACTTTATCGGCTTTGCAAATTCAAGTCCGTTATTTCTGATTTCAGCATCAAGCGGATGTCCTGCGGTATAAAATCCGCAATTCGGAGCAATAAACACATTATCGCCAAAAGTTATTTTTGCACAATCAAGCATTACACAATTGTGATTTACATAAAAGTTCTCGCCGATTTCAATATTATAACCGTAGTCGCACCAGAAATTCTGCTCAATCAAAAAGTTTTCACCTGTTTTGCCCAAAATTTGTTTAATTATTTTTTTCCGTTCATCAATAAGTTCAGGTGAAAGCGAATTATATTTATGACACAAACATTTGCATCTTTCACGCTCTGTAGTAAGAGTTTCATCGGCGGCATTATACATTTTGCCGCTAATCATTTTTTCTTTTTCATTCATTTTTGTACAAATCCTTTTACTTTTGCATTACCGTTTTTGTCAATAGCAACTTTAACAAGCGCACCGTTTCTCAAATCTTTTTCTAGTCCTCTGCCGGTTCCTTCTTTCACAAAATAGCTTTCAATGCCGTAACTTACGCATCTGCCGCTTCTAAAAAACGGAATTGTTGTTTGACATTTTCCTGTTCTGCCTTTCAAAAATAAAGTTTTAGGCTTTTTATCCGTAATACCGGCAAAATGAGCGACATTTTTTTTATCAACGCGAAGCATTACATAGACTGTTTTGTTTTCGCCATAATCACGAAAATATGGCGGGATTTGCGCAACTTCATAATTCAAAATTACATAATCGCCTCTCAATAAATCTCTCGGATCCACAGGTACAGTTTTCAGCAAAACTTCTTTGCCTGTTTTTAAAGTAAATTCCTGCTTTAAAACAAACGAGCAAATTAATACAAGCCATAAACACACAATTATATAAACAAATTTTTTCATGCTTTTTTCTCCATAACTTCTTTACGTCGTTTTTCCAAAAATAAACCCAGAGCTAAAAGGACTCCGCCCCCAAGGATAAAGAATAAAGATTTATTCATAAAACTCCATCCCCAACGGCAATAATTAACAGTTATAAATATAGTCAACATCCAGTTTGTAACACCTATGATATTACCATTTTCGAATTTGTAGCCGTAATTAAATCCAAATGTAATCATTGCGATTATAAAGGCATTTGCAAGGATTACAACAACAGGAGTTGATACCGAAGGGAGAATTAACAGCAGCAAAAGCATACATAGCATTGTTATTATTGAAACGGTTTCAATTTTCAAAAGTGTATTGCAATCTTTCTGTCGCACGTAGTTTATCATATTAAACAGCATCAGCAAAACTATCGGTAATATATAATAACCGGATGTAATATGATAAGAATGTTCAACAGAGCAGGTTAAAACAAGAAGTGTTACAAAAATCGGCAAAGCTCCCACAATCTTATAGGAAAGCGAAAAATCATTGTACTTATTTAACACAGCAGGAATATTTCCCGCACTGTACAAAGTAAGTCCGCATAGTACAGGTATAAATATTGTCCAAATTAATGCTGTATCCAACGACAATTCAGCATAAAAGAATATTACACCCAAAATCATCAAAATTATGGAAAGAATATTAACAGCACGACTTTTAAACAAATATGCCACAGGCAAAACACTTATAAGCCAAAGAAACATCAAACATGAACTGTTTGCATTTATATGATAAATCTGCCCGATAAGTGCATATGTGCCGCCAATCAGCAATGTTGAAAGAAATATTAAAGCATTACCGAGCTTTGGAAAATTTTTCTTTTCATAAGCTATTTTATAACCGCCGACAAACGCACCGAAAGTAACAAGCGACATTAAAAATATCTTCAAAAAGTCACTTGAATTTAAAAGCTTTAATAACCAATCATTCGCGCTTATAAAAGTTATCACTCCCAATCCTATCAAAATAACAGCAACAGTGTAAATAGTTATATTAACCTTCGTTCTCACGGATTTTGCCTTGTCTTGCTTAATTTCAGCCAACATTTTTAAAGCGGTCTGTTTATCAATAAGACCGTCATTCAGCCATTTTTCAATCTTTTTTTCCATATAAACACTCCTAACAAAATAATCTTACCATAAATAATATCCTGACGGGTAGTAAAATTTCTTGAAAATTTTTCAGAGAATAAATGAGAAATGAGGATTTACATGAAAAGAACAATTATTATTACCATAGCACTACTGTGCTTGTTTAATACAGTAAAAGCAGAAGAACTCGTCAAACAACAGAGCAAATATCCCGATTATGCCTATATGTATCTCGGTCCAGATAAGTTTGAAAAAATGAACAGAAAAGTTTTTAATTTTAATCTGGGTTTAAACAAATATGCTATCCGCCCTGTTCACATCTTATGGTCGTCAATAATGCCGGAATACGGTATCGACAGAATTCAAAGTGCCTACAGAAACATTGAATATCCAAAAAGATTGGTAAGCAGTTTAATCCAAAAGGATTTCAAAACATCCGGAACAGAAACCGTTAGATTTCTGACCAATACAACACTTGGTTTAGGCGGACTTTTTGACCCCGCCAAAAGCCTATTCCATATAGACCCCACAACTGAGGACATGGAACAGGCTTTAACAAAATGCAAGTGCTGTTCCGGACCTTATGTTGTTTTGCCTGTAATGAACGGTACTACAACCAGGGGTATTGCGGGAAAAATCCTTGATACATCACTAAACCCCACAACTTACGTCGGAACACCCGTACTGGCAATGGTTAAGGCAGGTCTGACCGTCAACAGAACATCATATATGCAGCCTTTGATTAAAATGATTGAATCCACATACGCAGACCCTTATGAAATTGCAAGAAAAATGTATGCTCTGGATAATTTTATAAAATGTGAAAATCTGGACAGAAAAGAAACCCTGGAAAACGGGTTTAAAAACATAGAAAAAGAGAATGATTTACCGCCTGACATAAACCCCGAGCTTGTTCTTGATACCCGCGAAGTAGAACAAACTGAAGATGTTCTTACCGTTGCAGAAATTATGAAAGGCGGAGCAAATATCGATAATATTATCCTGAAAAATTATGGTACAAACAACAATGCCAAACTTCTTGCCGATATGGTTTTATTTGATTACAATCCGCAAAATCCCGTTGTAGATTCAATGCGTACGGCATTATTTGACTTGCCTGATATAAATTCTTCAATATGGAACGAACTGTCTATTTGGAATAGAAGTTTTTCCAAAAAAATCAAAACCTCATCTGTAAGCGTTACGCCCGACAAGGAAAATTACAAATTCCGCTACATAATGCAAAAGGATAAAAACGCACCACTTGCAATTATTTACCCGTCAATTGGCGAAGGCATTCAATCCCATCACGCTGTTGTTATGGCAAAATTATTCTATGATGAAGGATATTCCGTAATAATCCAAGGCAGTCATTTTCAGTGGGAATTTGTAAAAAGCATGCCGGACAGTTACCGCCCCGGAATACCGACACAAGATGTTCAATATCTTAAAAATGTAACAGCAAAAATTATTGACAAACTTGAAGCAAAATATGAATGCAAATTCCCGCAAAAAACCGTAATGGGAACTTCACTCGGCGCAATGGCAACTCTTTTTCTTGCTGACAGCGAATATAAAGACAACACTTTGGGTATCACAAAATACATATCTGTATGCCCGCCCATTGAACTTACATACGCAATGGAACAGGTTGACAAAAACGGTGAAGAATGGAGTAAAAATCCCAATAACTTAAAAAATCGTGTCGCCGAAACTGCATCAAAAGTCGTTCAATTAGCAGATATGAAAGACGAAAAGAAAGATTTTAAAATAGGAACACTGCCGTTCACCGAAGAAGAAGGAAAGCTCATAACCGGTTTTATAATGCACCAGAAACTTTCGGATTTAATCTTCACGCTTGAAAAAACACCTAAAAACAAAGCCACAGGCATATATGAAACCTTAAATAATATGAATTACAGAGATTATATGGAAAAATATTTTCTCAGCGATAACTACAGTTTTGATGAATTAAGCAGTGATACCAGTCTTTTATCACTTGCAAGCTTTTTACAAAACAGTGACAATTACAAAATTTACCACTCTGTTGACGATTACCTTGTAAACCAAACGCAATTAAAGAAACTAAAAGTTTGCTCAGGCAAAAAAACAATTCTTCTGAGTAACGGGGCACACTTAGGATTTATGTATACCCCCGAATTTCTTGAAGATTTGAGAAAAGAAATTGCCCTGACAGAAAAAACGGCATTAAATCCATGATATAATGAAACAATGAAAAAAGTTCTTTGTTTCGGCGACAGCAATACGTACGGATATATTCCTTCGACAGGCGGACGATATGATAAAAACAACCGCTGGACAGGAATTTTATCAAACGAATTTGAAATAATTGAGGCTGGCGCAAATAACAGAAATGCCTTCTCAGACAGCCCTAAGCTTTTAACCGACTATATGAAAGCCAACCCTGACATCGTAATTTTGGCAATCGGAATAAATGATACGCAGAAATTTTTTAAAACAAATATTAAAGACGCAATTGAAAAACTTATTGATATTATCTCACCAACTCCGGTAATCCTTGTTGCACCATCAATTCTTGGTGAGAATGTTCTGAAACATCCGTTTTTTTCAACAATGTTTGATGAAACTTCTATCGAAAAATCAAAAAAATTATCAGTAATCTATTCACAAATTGCCAAAACACACGGGTGTAAACTTTTAGACCTTAACACCTGCGCACATACGTCCGAAATTGACGGTCTGCATTACGAAGCAGAAGAACATAAAATTATTGCAGAAAAAATTTATGAATTACTTCTAAATCCGTAACCTTTTGAAATTGTTCTGCCGATAGATTTAATTATACACTCAGCCTCATCTCTGTCACTTAAAGAACTTTTATCAGGATAAATCTCATATTTTGAACTAAAATTCTGTAAAGTTACATTCGGCATCACAACATTCGCTCCGCTTTGAAGTGCAATTATCCTGCCATTCGGGTTTAATGTTTCCATTGCAGTTGTTGCTGGAATATTAATAGTTTTTAGTAAGATTCTTGTAAGAGCCATAACTTTCAATGCAAGAATAAAATTACCATTTGCACTATCTTTAAGCGGGGTTTGCGGGTGAGCAATAAACGGCCCGATTCCAATCATATCTGCATCAATTTCTTTAAAAAACAAAACATCGTCTGCAAGTGATTCTAATGTTTGTTCAGGTAAACCTACAAGACAACCTGTTCCAACTTCATAGCCAAGAGTTTTCAAATCTTTCAAGCATCTGACCCTATTGTCAAAATCCATATAGGGGTGCATTTTTTTATAAAGCTCTCTATCAGTTGTTTCAATTCTGATTAAATACCTGTCTGCACCACAATCCTTGAACGCCTTGTAATCCTCAAAACTTCTTTCACCAATACTCAATGTCAAAGCACAATCAAAATTTTTAATCCCTTTGATTATTTCGCACATCACATCACATGAATAAAATTCGTCCTCACCCGATTGAAGAACTATAGTTTTATAGCCCATTTCAACAGCTTTTTGAGCATAAAAAATAATATCATCAGGGGCAATTCTGTATCTTTCTATATTTTTATTAGGTGAACGAAGTCCGCAATAATTACACTGACACTTGCAAATATTTGAAAACTCAATCAGCCCCCTCAAATGCACTTCATCGCCGACATTTTCCCTGCGCACCTTATCTGCAAATGAAAAAAGCCAATCATTCAGACTGTTATCTTTTAAAATATCAATTAATTCTTTCCTTGAAAAACTATACACGATGAGCCTCTATTATATGTTCCATTGACATTTCAAGTATTATTTTAACATGTTCATCATCAAGACAATAAAAAACATTCTTACCCTTTTTTTCAGATTTAACAAGTCGTGCCAGTCTTAAAACTTTTAATTGATGAGAAATAGCTGATTTTGTCATACCTAAAGTTTGTGCCAACTGATTAACACACATCCCATTACCTTCAAGCGCACACAATATTTTTATCCTGGTACTGTCGCCCATAACTTTAAAAAAATCAGACAATCGTTCAATATTGTTTTCCATTTTTACCTCTTTAAAAATATTATAACATAGTTGAATAATTGTTCAATCATATAAACTTTTGTAAAACATGCCAATATAGCAATTGACAATTGAACAGTTGTTCAACTATAATATTATCATAAGGAGTTAATATTATGTGTAATCACCATCATCACACCTCACCGGTTAAACGTGTAATACTTGCAGTTATACTCATTATTTTGGGATTTAAACTGCATCCGGTTTTATTTTTAGGTGCATATCTTATTGCTGGATATGATATTTTATGGAAAGCTTTCAAGAATATATTAAAAGGCAGAGTTTTTGATGAAAACTTTTTAATGAGTATTGCAACGTTGGGAGCATTATCAATTCATGAATATCCTGAGGCTGTAATGGTAATGGTTTTGTATCAAATTGGCGAATATTTGCAACACCGTGCTGTTGATAAATCAAAAAAATCAATTACTGACTTAATGGATTTACGTGCAGAATATGCTAACATTGAAGTAAACGGAACATTGATAAGAAAATCACCTGATGAAATAAGAATAAATGATTTAATAATTGTTAAAACAGGTGAAAAAGTTCCTCTTGACGGAATTGTTATTGAAGGCTGTGCCAATATAGACACATCAGCCCTTACGGGTGAGGCAATGCCAAAAACATTACAAACAGGTGACAGTGCAATCAGCGGAAGCCTGAATTTAAACGGACTTTTAAAAATAAAAGTATGCAAAGAGTATAAGGACACAACAGTTTCAAAAATTCTTGAACTTGTTCAACATTCAAGCAAACAAAAAACAAAAACCGAAAACTTTATCTCAAAATTTGCACGATACTATACACCAGTAGTAGTTATACTTGCATTAATACTTGCCGTAGTTTTGCCGATAATAACTCATGATAATATTTGGATTGAACGTGCATTAACATTTCTTGTAATATCATGCCCATGTGCACTTGTAATTTCAATTCCACTCGGATTTTTTGCAGGGATAGGCGGAGCATCTATACAAGGCATATTAATTAAAGGCAGTAATTTTATAGAAACTTTGTCGAAAACAGGCACTGTGGTTTTCGACAAAACAGGAACACTTACAAAGGGATGTTTTGAAGTATCAAAAATTGTTTCAAAAACTACTAAAGAAGAATTAGTGAAATATGTCTTGAATGCTGAAAAATTCTCAAACCACCCGATAGCAATTTCTTTAAGAAATTACTGCAAAATGCCTGATATGAATGTTACAGACTACAAAGAAATTTCAGGAAAAGGAATTTCAGCATTGGTTGCAAACAACAAAATACTTGTAGGTAATGAAAAATTAATGAAAGATAACAACATACAATATGATCTTGTGGATGAAACAGGAACAGTCTTGCACTGTTCAAAAAATAATAATTATCTTGGTTATATTGTGATTTCAGACAAAATAAAAGACGATGCAAAAGTAACAATTACTAAATTAAAACAGCAAAGCATAAAAACTGTTATGCTTACAGGCGATATTAAATCCACTGCAGAAAAAATTTCTAAGGTACTGGATATAGATGAAGTATACTCAGAACTTTTACCACAGGATAAAGTTCAAAAACTTGAAGAAATAATTACATCAAGTGCAAAAAATGTCATTTTTGCAGGTGACGGTATAAACGATGCACCGGTTTTAACCAGAGCCGATGTCGGAATTGCAATGGGGGCATTAGGCTCTGATTCTGCAATAGAAGCATCAGATATTGTAATAATGAATGACAAACCGTCAAAAATACTTACTGTAATAAAAATTTCTAAAAAAACTATGACAATTGTAAAACAGAATATAATATTTGCACTTTTAATAAAAGCATTATTTCTTGGATTAGGCACAATGGGTGTAATTACTATGTGGGGTGCAGTATTCGCAGATGTGGGTGTAACTCTGCTTGCAATATTAAATTCATTAAGAAGTTTATATATTAAAAAAGACCTGTAATAACAGGTCTTTAAAATCTGGGGCGGAAGGATTCGAACCTCCGAATGCCTGGACCAAAACCAGGTGCCTTACCACTTGGCGACGCCCCAATATGGCTACTTCTCTATTATATTCAATCAATTTTTATTGTCAAGATTTATAAACGGACTTTTTTCTTTTGCATAAATAAATTTAATATCCTCACCGATAATCCGTTCAAATATTGGCAAAACAAGAATTTCACTTTCAAAATGTCCGATATCAAACACAACAATAGGACTTTTTAATGCTGTATGAAATTTCAAATCGCCCGTAACAAAAGCATCTGCTCCGTTGTCATATGCTTCTTGTATAAATTCCGAACCTGAACCTGCACAAAACGCAATCCTTTTGAGAGTTTTGACATCGTTGTTATTCACATACCGCAGGTTTGGCGAAATCACTTTCAGTTTCATAAGAAATTTTTCAACAGTAATTTCAGTATCGACATAACGCACAAATTCTTCCACATCAGAAACTTTAAAACCGAGCGTTTCAATCAGTATGTCGGTTGTTCCGCCTTGTGCCTTATCAAGATTTGTGTGTGCACAGTAAATATCAATATTTTTCCAATCAAAAGGCACAAAAAACAAAGGGTGATGAGAAACTATCATATCACAATTCTGTTCTTTTGCCTGACGTACAACATCATTAGTAACAGTTAAACATAACATGATTTTTTGAATTTCTGCACGACCCGTCTTAATAGCAAATCCTGAACAATCCCATTTTTCTTGCATTTCCAGCGGTGCAAAATATTCAATCTTTTTGGCAATTTTACTCTTTTCCATAAATTTCCTCAAAAATTTGATGCGCAATTGTCATTTTATCGGCGCGCTCAAGTTTTTTCATGCCACCATTTTTATCCAAAATTGTAACTTCATTATAATCGCTTGAAAATCCGATATCTTTACGCGAAATATCATTCGCAATTAAATAATCGCAACCCTTTTTCGCAATTTTTTCTTTGGCATTTTCAATTAAATTTTCACTCTCTGCACAAAAACCTATCACAATTTGACCTTGCTTTTTAGCTGAAATTTCTTTTAAAATATCAGGATTTTTTACTAACGTAATATTAATTTCATCCTCATCAGTTTTTTTTATTTTCTGAGAAGCAGTTTCTTTTACTCTGTAATCTGCCACAGCCGCCGCCATAATAACACAATCGGCATTATTAAATTCTTTTTCAACGGCATTTTTCATATCAGAAGCTGACTTAACCTTAACCACATTATATTTTTTACAGACATCTTTTGTTGTAATTAATGTGACATCAGCACCTAAATTTTTAGCGGTATCGGCAAGTGCAAGCCCCATTTTGCCCGACGAATAATTTGAAATATATCTGACAGGATCAATATCCTCAATTGTTCCGCCTGAAGTTATAACAATCTTTTTGCCTGTAAGCGGTTTATAATTCAATAATTCTACGGTTTTGTCAAATATTTTCTCAATCTTGCATAATCTGCCTTTTCCCAAATAACCGCATGCAAGATAACCGCTTTCTGGTTTAAGAATTGTATAATGCAATTTACGCAAATTCTCCTGTATAACAGGATTTTCCCACATGTTGCAATTCATTGCGGGCGCAATAATCACAGATTTTGTAAACGCACAGGCAATTGATGTTAATAAATTATCTGCCAAACCTGTTGCTATTTTTGAAATCGTATTTGCCGTAGCTGGTGCAATAACCATAATATCAGCTTTATCCGCAAAACTTATATGTTCGGGATTATAATTTTTTATATCAAATTCTTCAACCGCTACATTATTTTTGCTTAAAGTCTGCAATGTCAGTTTTGTTACAAAATTTAAGGCATTCGGCGTACAAACAACTTGAACATTAGCGTTCGCGCGTTTGTACATTCTGATAAGCTCACAAATTTTGTAAGATGCAATACCGCCTGTAATCCCCAGCAGTATTGTTTTCCCGCTAAGCATTTTTAATCTCCGCTTCAAGTTGTGAAATCGCACTTTCCAAATCGTCATTTATAATTGTTTTATCAAAACTTTTTGCTCGTTCAAGCTCAACTTTGACTTCATTCAAACGTTTTTGAATAGTCGCCTCATCTTCGGTATGACGTCCCCTCAAACGAGTTTCTAGAGCTTCAAAAGATGGTGGAGCAATAAAAATCAAGACAGCCTCGGGCATTTGTTTTTTCACCTGCAAAGCCCCTTTTGTATCAATTTCAAGAATAATATCTTTCCCATCCGCGAGACATTGATTAATATATTTTTTCTTAGTTCCGTAGCGATTTCCGGCAAACTCTGCCCATTCCAGAAATTTGTCATTATCAATACAATTTTGGAATTCTTCTTTTGACAAAAAGAAATAATTTACCCCGTCAATTTCCCCTTGTCTTGGCGCACGTGTAGTGCATGAAATTGAAAGCATAAAGTTAGGGTTTCTATCTAAAAATCCTTTTAAAACAGTACCTTTTCCAACACCTGATGAACCTGATATTACATACAATTTTTTATTCATAGATTTTATTATACTCGCAAAAAAAAGACCGTCAATGACGGTCTTTTTTTATATATATTATGCACGTTTCCTTATTTTTTCATACACAAGCAATATTGTACAAATAACAACACATATTGCTGTAGAAATCATCCAAAAACCGATTGCGCCGTTCCAACCGAACTTATCTACAACCAGACCCGTACCGCTTGATGAAAGTGCAGCACCTATATAACCAAAAATTCCGGTAAATCCGATAGATGCAGATGCAACTTTTTTAGAACTGCTTTCAACTGCGCAAAGTCCGCCAATCAACATTTGAGGTCCGGCAGTAAACACACCTATCATCGCTGCATAAATAAAGTCCATAAGATTATTTTCGGCAGGGTTAGCTGCAAATGCAAGCAAACTTAATATCAAACATAACAAGAAAATAATGTTAATAGGAGTTCTGTTTCCTTTATAAATTTTATCTGATATTACACCGGCAAAAATAGCTCCGCCTGCACCAACAAGTGCCAATGAACTTAATTTAGAACTTGCAAGAGTTAAAGAGTTGCCTTTAACTTCTACAAGATATTTTACAAGCCAATCTTCCGTACCGAAACGAATGATGTATACAAAAATATAAGCAATAGCAAGCATCCAAATAACAGGATTGCACAAAATATTTTCTTTAAAGATTTGGAAATATGAGCGTGTGTCCTCATCTTCTTCAGGTTCTTCACATTTAACCGGTTCTTCTCTAAATTTTTCAACATCCGGTAAACCTATTGTCTGCGGTTTATCTCTTAATCTGTCAAATAACCAGAAACCAACAATAATACAAATTATTGCGGGAATATAAAATGCAGCCATCCAACCAAACTTATCAATAACAAAACCTGAAATCATAACAGCGGCAAATACACCAATCTGGTGAGAAGTTGACCACAATGACCATTTTGTACCGCGTTCGGAATTTGAGAACCAGTACGATAAACTTTTTGCAACAGGAGGAAATCCGCAAGATTGAAACCAACCGTTAGCACCCCAGAAAAATGCCATAACCCACAATAAAATTGTTGCAGAAGGTAATCCAAAGAATGAAACATGTCCCGGAGTAATAAATACAGCACTTAATGCAAAACAAATATTACAAATTGCAGAAAGAATTAAAGCTGTCGGCAAAAATGTTCTTACATTGGCTTTATCGGCAATAACCCCGTTTATAAATTTACCTATACCATAGGTAACATATAATGTAGAGCCCAAAAGACCTAATTCAGTATTTGAAAGATGTAAGGCTTCACCCATTGAAGGCAATGCAACCGCAATATTTTTACGGCATATATGAAAAACTACATAAGCAATAAAGCTTGAATAAAAAATTCTCCATCTGAAATGCGCATAAGTCTTTTTTACTTCATCATCACTCATTGTAACAGGTTGTGCCTGCGGTTCTTTAAAAAATTCAATAAATTTGTTTGTCATCTTTTACTTCCCTGCTTTAATTATTTGAATATTTCTTGTTTCTGTTATTTCATGGCGTGCCTCTTTGATAATTTCACGTTTATCTTCATCAAGCCTACATCCGCCAACTAATCTGTCAATAAATCCTGTATTGAGTTTTACAGCCTTTTCAAAAGCTCCGACTTCCTCCAAAACATCTTTTATCTGTTGGAAATCATATCCAAAAGATTGTTTTGAATTATACACAAGAGTTTCACCTGTTTGAGAAATCACAGGCTCTCCGCCTTGTTCAAAATACAATTTAAATACAGATTTCAAATCCTGTAATTCTGATTGCAAAGTAGTTACTGTCTGCTGAATTCTTAAAAATCTTTCGAATAAATATTCAACATTATCAAGCTGTTTAACTTCCCAATCATACTTTTGTAAATAAAGTTTTTTAAGTTTTGGATAAGCAAGTGCAAGTCCCATAGTGTCAGCCATTGCTCTGTGGTGGTTTTTTAATTCAACATTAAATTTATTAGTTAAAGCTTCAAGACCATGTGAGAATAAATCAGGATAAACTTCTTTAAACATTTGCTGAGAATCAACTCTGGGGTTATTTAATTCTTTACCTGTTGTTCTTAAACTAGCCTCATTCAAAAATGTATAATCAAAAATACAATTATGAGCAACAATCGGATAATCCCCAATAAATTCAAGAATTTTTGGCATTGCCTCAGCCTCTGTGGGGGCATCTTCAACCATTTCCGGAGTAATACCGTGGATTGCAATACTGGATTTTCTAATATGCTGTTCGGGATTAATTAAAGTTTGAAATTCATCTTTAATTTTACCGTTTTCAAGTCTTACTGCAGCAAACTCAACCATCCGCTCTTTTGTATAATCCAATCCCGTAGTCTCTGTATCGAGAACAATTTCTATTACTTTTTTCCTTGCCATTTTTTTATCCTATTGAACTCTGTTAAGATAATAGCACAAAAAAAATTTCTGTGATAGAATAAAATCGTTAAAAAAAGGAGATATGTGATGGCAATTGATATCAATGATTCAAGCTTTGAACAAGAAGTTCTAAACTGCGAACAGCCTGTAGTTGTAGATTTTTGGGCACCTTGGTGCGGACCTTGCAGAAAATTAGGACCGATTTTGGACGAAGTTGCAAATGAATTTTCAGATAAAGTTAAATTTGTAAAAGTTAATACTGATGAAAATCTTAAAACAGCTCAAGATTACTCAATCAGCGGGCTTCCAAGTCTTCTTGTTTTCAAAAACGGAAAAGCATTGGAAAGGTTAGTCGGTTTAATGCCGAAATCAACAATAATTTCTAATATAGAAAAACATTTATAATCTCGAAAGGGCGATATTTAATCGCCCTTTACATTTGTTAACAAAAATCGAAATTTATTAAAGTTTAATCCTTTATTTACCGATAAAAAATACAAAGGGTAAAAAAGGATTTTTCTATGCAAATAAGCGGTATGCCAAATAAATTTGAAATATTCCAAGAATTCTACTACATGCAAAACGGTGTAGAAATTTCTTACCGCGAAGCATTACGTCTTTTCTACGAAATGGATAATGATACCCTTGCAAACTTTGAAAAATATTGCCAGGATGAAGTCGGCTACGAAATAATTGCTCCTAAAGGCTTCAACCTTGATTCAAATATTACTGTTAAAACATACAATGATGGTGGCGTTGATAAAGTAGTTAGAGTTAACGGCAAAGTTGTAAAAGTAAAAACTATCACAAATTCTGACGGCACTCTAACAACTGTTGAAGGATGCGTTTCTCAATCTACTAAAAATGCTATTAATACAAAATATACCCTTGATGCATACGCAAAGAAAAATGGTTTAGTTCTTGATGAGCAATGGGCTGTTTATTCTGCTGAAGAAATTATCCAAATGGCAGACGGTGGCGTTAATATTCCTCAAGAAGTTATTGACATTGCAAACACAGTATTGCAAACTCAAGCTGCAACTCAAATTGCAAGTGAAAGTGAAGATACTGAAGATGCAGAAAAAGACTCTTTTATTAATTTAATTCCGAAAGCTCAAAAGAAAATTAAAAAGTGTAATGAAACAAACGAAAAAATTGACGATAAAGTAGAAGACCTTTTACCCCAACAAAACAAAAGAAACAAAAAACTTGCTGCAAAAATGAAAGAACAAAAACGTTCTCTTAGAGAATTTGAAAACTTTGTTAGAGAATGGAACAAAATTCAGACAAAAATCAACAATGGCGAACCTTTATCAAAATCTGAAGCAAGACGTTATGCTCAATTAACAGGAATGTTTGAAGAAAAAAAATCAGGTTCTGAAAACAACAATTTTTCAATTGATAAACGTGAAATCGCAAGAGCAATGAATGAACTTAACATTCTTTCTATTTTAGGCGAACAGCTTGCTGAAGAAACTATTGAAATAGGCGACACATTAGCAGATTATACATCTAAAGCTAATTACAAAGCTACAAGAAAAGAAGTAATGGGTCAAACAGGCTTGTTACACGCTATTGCACTTATGGCAACAGGTAAATCACTTGCAAAAGAAGCTGTTGTAACAGGTAATGATGCGAAAGAATACACAGAAGAAACTCAAAAATCTGTTAATAATATTGCTCAAGTTCTTGATATCGAAAATCAAATCGCAGGTAAGGATGCAATCCTCGGTACTGAACAGCCTAAAGCAGAAGCAGCAGACAGCGCTGAAGCTGTTGAAAATGCAGAAGAACAGCCTGCACAAGAAACACAATCAGCTCAAGGCGAAGATAAAAACCCTGAAATTACAGAACAAGAAGACTTTGTTATTAACGACAAAAACGTAAAAGAACTTATTAAAGAAGCTTCTGATATTAACGTTGATTTATTGAAACAAACTGTAAGCGCTATTAAATCAATTAAAGTTGCTAAAAATGACAAAAAATTTGCTAAAATAGCAGGTTTCAAAGTTACAAAACTTGTAAATGAATTCCAGAAAAAAGAAGAACAACGCCAAGCTAGAATTCAAGAAATGGAACAAGAAAACAAAGAAGCTAATCAAGAATTAGAAAACTTGACAGGCAAATCTGCTGACGAACTTAATAAACAACAGCCAACAGAAAAAGCAGATAAAGAAACTAAAAACGAACAAACTGATAATAAAACAGACAATGTAAAAGTTGCAGAATTAAGACAAAAAATTGCATCTAACAACGAAGAAATCACTAATATTAAATCTGAATCAGAAGATGCAAAAGACAAATTTAAGAATTCAACTGCAAAAGAAAGTGAAATCATTTCTGAAGCAATACCTGCACAAGCAGAAGCTTTGAAAAAAGATACACAATACAAAGAAGAAGTTATTCCTGCTGCAAAAGAAAGATTAAACTTTACAGATGCAAGCGGTGAAACACTTTCAAAAATCGGTATGTATCGTGTTGAATTAGGCATGATGCAGATTATGGCTTTGCAACTTGAAAAAGGTCTTAGAAATATTGTTTTAGGTACTATTAGTACAGGTATCGGACTTGTTGCACAAGCAGAAGGCGATAGTCCTCTCCCATCAATAGCAGAAAAAGCTACAGGTAAATCTGTAAAAGAAGAAGACAACGCACTCAATAGTTTAACAAGTTTGGAAGCTCAAATCATTTCAGTAACAGGCGAAGATGCCACTGTAATACCTGCAGATGAAGAAGAAAATGCAGAAGGTGCGCAAGGTACAGAAAATGAAGAAGAAGTAGATCCCCCCCCAACAACAGAAGATACAAATTCTTCAGTTGTAGAAGAAGAAGTTGTAACTGAAGCTCAAGAAACTGCTGAAGATACAGGAGTTGAAACAGCTGCTGTTCCTGCAGAGGAAAATTCAACAGATGCTGTTGAAGAAACAGAAGACGCACAAAATACAGAAGTAACTGAAGGCACAGGTAAGAAAGAAGAAAAAGAAGAAGACCCTGATGCAGTCAAAGCATCAGGTGATAAACAAGAAGGTGCTGCAGACAAACAACAAGATATCGTTGATGATGCTGCTGACAGTGCAACTGATGATGGTAAAGATTCTGAAAAAATCAGAAAAAATACAGAAAAAGATGAAAAACAACTAGCAAAAGAAGCAAAACGACTTGAAAAACAAATACAAAAAGAACAAGAAGAAGTTATCAAATTAAATGAAGAATCACTACGTGCAGTAGAAAAACAAGAAGTACTACTGGTAGAATATGAAACTCTTTCTGCTGAAAGCGAACAAGTTGCAGCTGAAGAAGAAGCAAAACAAATGAACCAACCAAATCAACAACCTGCTCAACAGGAAGGAGGACAAGGTGGTGTTCTTGCTTCAAACAGCTTTACAATCACATCATCAGGTGGTTCTGACAATCAAGGTAAACTTGATCAAAATAGTCAAAGAATCAATGAATTAGGTATTGAGTTCAAAAGTCAGGATAGAATTGTTGTAAGAAACAGAAAAAAAATCACAAAAATTGAAAAATCTATAAAAACTAAAACAAAAAAATTCGAAAAAACAACTAAACTTAGAACAAAAAAATTAAAAGAAACAGAAAAGCAAGAAAAAGACAAACAAAAAAGGCTTGCAAAACAACTTGCGATTGTTGGTATAGCTGAAAACGTATTTTCTATAACATCTTCTGTTGGTACAATATTAAGTACAGCCGGTAAAATTTGTATTTCAACAGGCACACCAATGTTAAGTAACCCATTTACCGCTGCTGCAGGTGCAGCTCTAGTTTCAACAGGTGCAACATTAGAAGTTAAAGGTGAATTGTTAACTACTATAGGTACTTATGGTACAGTAGCTTGTGGTGTAACTAAAGGTATTATCAATATTGCAAACGGAAATTTAGCAGCAGGTTTAATGGCTATAGGTTCAGCTGCAATAAGCGCAGTAACTGCTGCTACAGGTACAGGTGGAGCATCTTCAAGTGCTTTGAATTTTGTAACTGCAGGTTTGCAGATTGTATCATCTTCTGCAGAAATGGTTAACAACGTAAGAGCAGTCCAAGGTAAAGAAGCAAGTGGTATTGCAAGCAAAATTGGTACAATTGCAGGAGTAGGTTCCGCTGTTACAGGTGCCGCATCAAGCGTTAGCAATATGGGTGGTCAAAATACTCTTGGTAAAATTGCTACAATCACAAGTGCAACAGGTACTGCATTATCATCAACAAGCCAAATTATGACAGAATTTGGCGGGGATGAAAAAACTGCAAGCATCTTGGGAACAATCGGCGGTGGTATGCAAACCTTAGGTTCAATCGGTCAGTTAGCTAACAGTGCAGCTAATAAAAACAAAGAAGATACCGACAATAATAGCGAAGACAATAAAGACAAAACTAAAAATACCAATAAAAATAACAATGAAACAACTGTAAAAGATGGCAAATTGATTGGTCCGGACGGTAAAGAAGTTAAACTTCCTGAAGGCTGCAAAATTAAAGGCAATGAAGTCATTGATGCAAACGGCAACAAAGTTAAAGTTGGTACTGACGGTAAAATCAAAACAAATACACAAAATACAAATAACAACCAAACTGCTGAAAATGGCAATAAAGCAACAGTAAAAGACGGAAGAATTATTGGACCTGATGGCAAAGAAGTTAAACTTCCGGCTGGTTATAAAGTTTCAGGTGACAAAATTATTGGTCCGAATGGTAAAGAAGTTAAACTTGATTCAAATGGCAAAGTTCTTAAAGCTGATCATCAACAACAACTTAAAGAAGCAAAAGATGCAAAAGAAAGACAAAAAGGTTTAGCTAAAAAAACTGATGATAAAAATAAAAAACAAGAAATCTTAAATGGTTCAAGCGAATATTACTCTGATAAAAATAACGACCAACTACAAGGTGAATTAACAAAAATACAAAAAGAAGATGCGAAAAAATTCACTACAAGTATCGGAGCTTCAAAATTGCAAGGTGAACTTGATAGTCGTCAACAATACAAAGATCAAATGGCTTTCTTAAATGCTGATA
Source organism: uncultured Candidatus Melainabacteria bacterium (assembly GCA_950096985.1). Classification (GTDB taxonomy): domain Bacteria; phylum Cyanobacteriota; class Vampirovibrionia; order Gastranaerophilales; family Gastranaerophilaceae; genus Stercorousia. Next base: position 78,439 of record CATNBA010000003.1, on the reverse strand, counting down.
AACAAGCAAAAATGGACAAAATAGGTCAAATAATTGATATTGCAGGACAAACTGCAAATAGCACTATGCAAGTTGCAGGAATGTTTATGTCACAAAATCAAGAAGGCGAAACTAAAAAGAAAGCTGCTGCTCCAGGCAAATTAACAGCACGCACTAAAGAAATCATGAGAAAGAATGAACTATACCGCAGAAGACGTGTTCAAGCTTTGGCAAAATCTCAAAGATACTATGCTTAATTATTTGACCTCAAAATCTTCAAGCATTAGTACAACTGTTTCTCCTGCATTTAATGTCATTTTTAATCCGCCTCTTTGAGTTATTGGAATACTGTCAATTTTGACAGGTAAAACCATATTATCAGGAGTTAATTTTGGAACTGAAACAAAAACATCTGCATTTGTTCTAAAATTAAGGTTACCTATCACTATAACACTTTTGCCGTTATAACTAACTGCATAAGCAAATACCGAAGGGACTGAGGCTTTCAACGGGATAAATTTCCCGTTATTAATCATTGGAATAAATTGTCTTTTTAATTTATTACCCATAATAAATGAGATAAGCAGTTTGTCATCTCTGCCGCCGGGAGCTCTTGAAAAATTAAATATATCTATTTTCCCGCGATGGACAAAATAATAATCATCATCTGTAAATGTTCTGAAAGCATCTTTATTTGCCCATAAATAAATATAATTATCACCTGTATCAAATCCATCTACAAAGTAAGAATTCAATGGCAAAGTAGCATTAAGCCAGATTATCATTTCCGAGTATTTTGTACCGTTAATTAATACAGGGCTCATTTCATCATGTGTTGTAAAACTTCCAATTACAGCTTTCGGGTCTGAATATCCTGCAATATTTGTTTTTGTATTTTGTATAAGGTTGATAAGTTCTTTACCAGTTTTAAAATTTTTCAAGTTAAAATAACTTCCGTAATATCCGTCAAATCCGGCTTGAAGAAGTTTATTGTAAGGTGTAAATACTGCATTTTCACTTACAGGTTCAGTCCAACTTTCTGAAGCTTCGGCAAGCCATAAAAATTGCGGGTCTTTCATTCTGGAATAGTCAATTAAATCTTTCCAAAACTTAGCCGGCTTGTTTGTTGCAACATCAGCCCTTATACCGTCAGCACCTATACCCATAACCAAATCAACAAATTCTTTATACAATGTATAAACATTATTATTTACGGCATTTTCTGTTCCTGCATCCAGTAACCTTACATCTGTCCAATCGGCTGGAATTACAGCCTGACCTGTTTTATCTTTTACAAACAACTCGGGACGCTGCATATATAAATCATAAGAGCCGCAAGAAGGTAAATCGATTATTATGCGAATATTTCTTTTGTGTGCCTCATCAATAAATTTTATTGCTTGTGATTTTAGTGATAAAGCCGTATTTTTACTCCCCAGCTGTGGATTTAATGTATTAAAACTCAAAGCAGAATATAATGAACCTGCTGTTCCCAAAGCTTTGGTTTTACCAATTGGTGTAATCGGCAGTATATGGAGGGTATTGACGCCTTTTTGTTTAAGTTCATCAAGTTTTGAGATTGCATTTAAAAAAGTACCGCTTTCTTCACCGTCATCAAAATCAATAATTCCGTTTTTATTTGTATCCTGCGCTCCAAAAGTTCTCAAATTAACTTCGTAAATTATTGCTGAGTTATTTGAAAATAATCTTCTCAAATCATTTACCCATACATCAGCACTAAACGCACATTGCGCGGATAATGCAGTTAATATTAAAGCAGTCAATATTCTGTTTTTCAATCTCATAATACCCCCTCAAATATTATGCTAACAAATAAAATATGTTTTTGCAAATTCTAACATTTTAATATATAATTTCAGGTATATGAAAAAGTATTCAATAGGAATTGATTTAGGCGGAACAAAAATACTTATTGCGCTTATAGAACGGGAAAGCGGAAGGGTTATTGACTGCATTAAAAAGAAAACAAAAAAAGACAAAGGTCCTAAAAATATTACAAAAAAAATGATTGAGGGGATAGAAGAACTTCAGGCAAACTTTGATGAAGTGTATTCTATCGGTGTCGGTTCGGCAGGTCAAATTGACAGGGAAAAAGGTATTATACTGGCAGCTCCAAACTTAGACTGCTATGATTTAAATATTAAAGAAATTTTAAATTCACATTTTAATATACCTGTGTTTGTAGGTAATGATGTTGAAGTTGCTGCACTTGGTGAACAAAAGTTCGGCGCGGGAAAAGATTGTAATGATTTTATCTGTATATTTGTGGGCACTGGTGTTGGTTCATCAATTATCAAAAACGGTAAAATTATTCGCGGAGCAACAGGTACTGCGGGCGAAATAGGACATATGATAGTAGATTTAAACGGCAGACAATGCGCTTGCGGAGGACACGGCTGCTTAGAGGCTTATGCATCACGTTCCGCAATTGAAAGAAGAATTGAAGGAGCTTTAAAAAAGGGGAGAAAATCTTGTATTCTTGAATACCTTGAATCCGGGAAATCAATAACTTCAAGCATGATACAAAAATCAATCGAAAGAGAAGATGAACTTGTACTGCAATATGTCACAGAAGCATCAGAATATTTATCAGGCGGCATTGCAAGTGTAATCAACTTTATAAATCCGGAGCTTGTAATCCTTGGCGGAGGCTTGATTGAGGCTGTTGATTATTTTTATGATAAAACAATTAAAAAAGCCAGAGCTAAATCACTGCCTATACCTGCCGAAAAAATTAAATTCAAAAAAGCTATGCTTGGTGATTATTCGGGAGTTATCGGCGCGGCTTTTTTAGAGCACTAAATGTAAAAAAAATTTAAACAAAGTATGATATGGAAAGCGACTTCGTCGCTTGTAAAATTTCTAACATAGTGTATAATATATATATGGATTTCTTCAAAAATTTAAAAGATATTTATAAAAAAGTTTCAGAAGTTGAAAACACTATCTATAGCGGGAAACAAGACTATCTGGAAATTTATGAACGAAATCTCCAGCTTGAAAAAGAAATCGAAGAACGCACACGAGAATTAAACATTGCTAACAAAAGAATGCTTACTTTACAGCACATATGGGATATGATGAATGCATCACGTCCGCTGCAAAGCGTTCTTGAAACAATTGTGAACAGCATTCAGGGAGAACTCGGGTATCTTCATTGCAACATAATAAAAAAATGCGAAGATGAACATGGAATTTATTTGACAGTTCTTGCACAATCAAACGATACTTCAATTAAACGTGTTGACAAACTAATAAAAGGACCAATTCAAACAAGAAAACTTGTTTATAATGAAAACAGCATCTACGCAAAAACTGCCAAAACTAAACAAATTGATTTAACACTTGATATCGGCGGAACTTTAAAGTCAGTAATCCCAGAAATTCCTGATGATATATTAAAAGAAGTTATTGACGGCAGCCCTAGCAAAGCAATAATTAATATTCCACTGTATTCAAGAAACTCACATTTTGGCTGGTTTAACGTATTTTCATCAAGAAAAGAATTAACAGCGGGTGAAACAGATTTCTTAAATATATTTGCCCAACAAATTGAAATGGCAATAACAATAGCAGGATTGTTTGAAGAAGTTAAAGCACAAGCCGTTACAGATGGTCTTACAGGACTTTATAACAGAAGATATTTTGAAGAATATCTGAGAAAAGAAGTTACTCGTGCTATGCGTCAAAAACAACCTTTTAGTGTAATAGGTCTTGATTTAGACCATCTTAAACAAATTAATGATAAATTTGGTCACGCATACGGCGATTTAGCAATCAAAACAGTTGCGGAAGTTCTCAAAAGAAATGCCCGTTCGATTGATACGGCAGCACGTATGGGCGGTGAAGAATTTAATGTAATTCTCCCGGGTGTTGATTCCAAAGGTGCAATGATTGCTGCAGAAAGAATTAGAAAAGCTTTGGAAAGCGAAAATCTTGATACAATCAAACGTATCACTGCAAGTATCGGTGTCGCAACATTCCTTGAACACTCAGACAACATAGAAGATATTTTAGAGCTAACCGACCAAGCAATGTACCAATCTAAACGCAACGGCAGAAACAGAGTTACTCTTGCCAAACCAATTTCCGAAACAAGCTGGCAGGAAATAGCAATTAATACATTTATGGACATTCTGAATAAACATAATATTCAGATAGGAAACGAAATATCTGAACACATAAAAAACAAACTGCAAAAAGAAGATAATGAAGTTCCTAAAGAGGCTCTATACACTGTTGCAGATATGCTCACACAGACATACAATCCGCTCCACCAAAACGGTATTGTAAAATCCAAAGTTCTGCTTGCAGTAAGCCTGGCAAAACGTTTTGATTTACCTAAAAACGAAATCGACAAGTTGAAAATAGCAATGCTTTTATATGATATCGGAAACTTGATGATACCGCAGGAACTTTTGCAAAAAACAACACCTCTTACTGATGAAGAACGCCAGTTGATTAAAGAACATCCGATTATTGCGGCAAGAGAAATTTTACAACCAATAAGCGCAGTTCAAGATATTATACCTATTATTGAGCACCATCACGAAAATTGGGACGGCAGCGGATATCCTGCTAAAATAGCACGTGAAAAAATTCCGATGACATCACAAATCATCTTGATTGTAGATGCCTATTATGCTTTAATAGAACCGAGAACTTACAGAGCAGAACTGACACCTAAACAAGCAGTGGAAGTCATAAAACAGGATGCGGGCAAAAAATGGAACTCGGCTCTTGTTCAAGAATTTGTTACTATTATTGATATTGATACATAATGAAAGAAAAAGAACTTATCCAAATAATTAAATCAACTCTGAATTCAAACTATATCGGAGATGATTGTGCATATTTAAAAGATTTGGGTATCGTAATAACTCAAGATAATTTGGTAGAAGATGTCCATTTTAAAATGGCTTATATGACACCATACCAATTGGGCTATAAATCTGCAATGGTAAATATCAGTGATGTTTGCGCCTCGGGAGCAAAGCCAAAATATCTGACAATCGCACTTTCTTTGCCAAAATATATCGATGAAAATTTTATTAAAAATTTTTATGAAGGAGCAAAAAAAGCATGCGGTGATGTTGAAATTGTAGGCGGTGACATAACAGGAAGCGATAAAATTTTTGTATCAGTAACAGCAATCGGCTCCGCCAAAAACAGAAAAATTTCATCACGTTCAAGTGCAAAAGAAGGTTATAAAGTTATTGTTTCAGGCGAACACGGTAACAGCGCAAAAGGGTTGGAATTGTTATTTGCAGGTAAAAAAGAACCTGAAAAGTTCATTAATGCTCATCTTATGCCTGTCGCACAAAGACAATTTTCACAACAGATTGCAAAAAATATTGACTGTGATTATGCAATGATGGATACTTCAGACGGACTTGCAGATGCATTAATGCAAATTGCAAAAGCAAGCGGGGTTACAATTTCTGTTGATACAACTAAAATCCCGCATGATCCTTCGGTTGATATTGAAACCGCTCTCTATGGCGGTGAGGATTATCAGCTTGTTGCAATTGTGCCTGACAGCAAAGGTTACGTTTGCATTGGAGAGGTAAAACATGGTAAGGCAGGTATAGAACTTGACGGTGTCTTTTATTCTGATATCGAAGATAAATTATATAACCATTTTGAGGAGAAAAAATGAATACAAAAATAAATGCAATAATTCCCGCAGGGGGCACATCTTCACGTTTTGGAAATACAAACAAATTAATGGAAAAAATTAAAGACAAAGAAGTCATAAAATATACAATAGAGGCTTTTGAAAACTCAAATATTGATGAAATCATAATTTGCGCCAACATATCAATTATGGATGAACTTAAAAGAATTTTTGCAGAGAGCAAAAAAGTTAAAATTATTGAAGGAGGTCAAACCCGTCAGGCATCTGTTTACAATGGTATTAAAGCATCCGAATGTGATTACGTTTTAATACATGACGGTGCTAGACCAATGATTACGACAGATTTAATAAACAGTGCCATCGATATGGTTAAAGACAAAAAAGCTCTTACAGTTGCCACTAAAACCATTGATACAATAAAAGAAGTTGTTGACGGCAAAATTATCAGAACAATAGACCGCTCAAAGCTATATAACACACAGACACCTCAAGCTTTCGAATATTCACTTATAAAATCAGCACATGAAAAACTTATCGGACAAAATTTTACTGATGATGCAGGAATGCTTGAAGAACTGGGAGTTGATGTATATATCCTGAACGGAAGTTACAAAAACATTAAAATCACAACGCAAAACGATATAGACGTTGCGAAAATCTATATATAAAAATGCCCCCGATTTATCAGGGGCTTTTACTACTTCTACCTAACCATAATTAAGCTCTCTTTTGCCTTTTACCACTATGAGGAATCAATTAAAATCTTGTTTATGCATTTGTATTTCTGATTAAAACATCTTCTGCTTTAAGATTGTTTTTTTCAATTTCAACAACTAACTGTTGATATGTGCATCCATTAACTTTAACTTTGCCGTTTTCAGTATTTAATTCAATAGAGTAACCTGTGAATTCACCGTTATCATCTGTTTCAACTTTCAAACCGGCTGCTAATTGAGGAACATCATTTAAATTTAATTGTTCTTTCATTTTATTAGCAATTTCGTTTCTTTTTTCGTTTTCTACTTGAGTTCTTCTTTCCTGAACTTTTCTGTTATTTTCAGCTTCTTTACCTTCAATTGTTGTTTTAGCACCTGTTTTGTTAGCATTTTCTTTTTCTACAATCTTGTCATAAATAGCCGTTAAGTTTTTTGAACAAATACCGTCAGAAATATTCCAATCACTTAATTCTTTAGTAATATTAGTTACATATGTATCAATTTCATCATCTATGCCTAGTGCTTCTGCACGTGTTTGCAGCGCGTTCAATAACATTGGAACATATTTTTTCTTTTCACCATGACCAAGATCATCAATTAATCTTCTAATCATACCTTGATCACCAGAACCATAATTTTTATTCCAGTAAGAAATTACTTCAACAATATTACCTGCAGTCAATCCAGGAATTGTTTGTTCAATTACATCATTTTTAGTACCGATTCCGTCAATTGCGTCAAAAATTGTAGCACAGAATTGTCGGCATTCAGCTTTAGATGGGACATTACCTAAGGAAGTATGTCTTCCTGTTTCAGGATCAATATTTTGATATTCAGTACCTGCCAAATCAGCATTGTTATCATGAGTTTCATTTGAATTTGAAGAAGGTGTAGATGCTGCCGGAGAGTTTTCATTGTTTACTGCTTCATTTACTTCTGCTCTGATTTTATCAGCTGCTTCACCAACTTTTTTCTGTAATTCAAGAACTTCTTGCTGCATTGCTGCAACTTCTTCCTGTGTAGGGTTTTTAGCTCTCAACTGATTTGCAATTCTTTCTTTCAAAGCTTTTACTTCTTCAAGAAGACCTTGCAATGTTGCTTTTTGTGCATTTGTTAAATTTTCTGATTTAACAAGCCCTTCCAAAGAGCTTAGCATAGAGTTTAATGCACCTGCGATTCCTTGAACAGATTGTTCAATTTGCATTTGCGTTGCTAAATTAGCACCCCAGTTGTAAGCACTAACTTGACCTTGTTGTGTTAAATAAGGATTAGTACCATTATTATTTGTCAAATCCATACCAATCAACATTGGATTCCAATTGCTGATATGATTAGGACTTGTAAAATTTTGTGCCAAGTCATACATAGTTTGAGGACGACCCACCGGATAAGTTACATATTGAGTAGCTTCACCGAAGTTTCTTGTTGTTCTGTTAGGAAGTGACCAAAATGTATTAAGATTAACCGGAAATTTAGTTACTCCATACCCTGGAACTATAGTATCATTTAAAACTCCTGGTCCGTAAATTGAGCCAAACATTTTTGTTATCCCCTTAAAGTTATTCCCCGTATTTATATAAAGTATTTTGTGTTATAAAAATTGCTTAAAGTATTAAAATTTAGTTAATATTTCTTAATATTTGTATAACATCTTCCTTTTTCAATACGGGATTAATTTCTTTTATTGTAGTAATTGAGGATATATTAACATTTTCTTTAAAAACTTTTTCTAAAAGTTCACGGTTATAATCATATAATATAGAACCATGCTGTAAAATATAGTTTTCTCGTCTGAATTGAGCAGACCCTATTAACTTCCGACCTTGATAACACAAATCAGCACCTGTTGAAACAAGCATACAAAAATTACCGTGTGCTTTCGGTTTACCGCCAAAGTCAAGTTCAATATCAATTTTTTTAAACGCATCAATTAAAATTTGCGATATTTCTTTATATGATGCAACAATATTTTCACCATTATTCAAATATGAAACCGGACATACAAAACTGTATGTAATTTCATCAGCATGTAAAAGCGCTCTGCCACCTGTAAGACGTCGAACTATATCGATATTATTTTCTTTCAATAAATTTTCGTCTATAAAATCATTTTTCTGGTTACGACCAAGAGAAACACACGCAGGCGACCATCCGTATAGTCTGAAAATCGGCTCATCAGTTTGCGATGCTATTGCATTTTCAAGCAGACCGCAGTCTATCTGCATATTTTCAAAACCGGTTTTTACTTCAAATGGTATAAACCTCATTTGTTTTCTCTTTTCTTCAGATCCTGCTCAAACTGAGCAAAAACTTCATTACCTACAAACTGTTCAAGTGATGCGCGTTTTGCAAAGAATTCGGAACGAGCCTTCATTTGATTATCAAGAGCCGTTCTGTAATAAGCATCGGTAATCAAAATAACTTCTCTTGACATATCCTGGGCATATTCGTAATTTTTTTTACGCTCAGCAACAATTTTATCAATCATTTTAAGTTTTTTACGCGAAGTCATATAATTATAATAAAGGTCTACAGTCCTTTGCTGTAAATCTTCAATCTTTCTAACCAATATAATCATATCGGCATCTGTCACTTTAGTATATTTATAGTTTAAAGCTTTTGTATCCTGTGACATAATCCCGAGTACATTACTGCCTATAAGTGAACCTGCTGCAACCACAGGGTTTCCCATACTTGCACCGGCAAGAGTTGACATACTTGCAATTGTTGTAAGAACTTTTTTAACTGATTTTTCATCAGGTTTGTCCTCATCAGGATTTGCAAGTTTATATAATGCAAAATTTATTGTATCACTTTGTGACGCAGCGCCCTGCCACAATACTGATAAGTCACCGACCATATCTTCCTGATCAAGTTCCAAATCCGCCGAAACTTCTCTTGATATTTGTTTGATACTTAAATCCGCAAATGTTAAATCATTAACATCAAATGCTTGAGCCTCTTTTTTTACATATTCCTGATGCAAAACATTTTGAGCTTTTGCTTCAAGATATTCTTTCTCCGGATCTTCTGACAAGCCGGTACGGTAGGCAGGACTTTTAGGAACTTGTAAATCTTCATAAGTAACTGCAAATGAAGGCAAAGCGAATAATATTAAACACATAGTCAATAATTTTTTCATCTGCCCGCCGCCTTTTCTCCCACTAGGGTGGAATTATAGTTAAATTGATATAAATTCAATTTGTCGACAACTTTTTTACCCGCAAGTCTTTGAAGTTCAAGATGGTATTTTTTTGCATTTTCCATATAGTAAAATTCTTCAACGCGCATATTATCATAAAGTGATGAAGAAATTGCAATTTCCATCATATCTTCATCATCAAGTGCTTTCGCATAGTTTTTATTATATAAAAGCAATTTTTGCCTTGTTTCTTTCAATTGAGAAAGAGAACTTTTATAATTATAATATGCTGTAATAATCTTATCCTGCAAACTTTCCACTAATCCTGCGAGTTCAATAAGTTCAGTATCAGTAAGAGGAATTTCTGTCGGCATATTTTTTCTGTTAATTAGATTTTGCGCTAGCCTTCCCGCTGCAAACGCTCCTGACTGAACTGCATAATCAGCACCGATTAATGACGGAGCAAAAGATGCGCCTGCTACAACTGCAGATAAAGTTTTTGCCATAAGCGATGAATGAATTCTGCGTTGACTTTCGGGAGTTGCCAATTTTTTCAAAGCAAATCCTATAACCTGATTATTTTCAACAGTACCTTTCCAAAGATTTTCAATATCTTCTAAATCTTTTTCTTTCTGGCGTGTTATAAGCTCTGACAAGACCTGTTCATCATTAATAAGCAGAGACTGTTTTTGATTAATCTTGGTTTGCGGCAGTTGAACAGAATGAGTTTCAACCCCGCCAAGCATAATTTCGTCTGCAAGAGCAGGCATTGAACAAAATATTAAACACATAACCAGATACTTTTTCATAACAACTTTATACCACAATCACAATAATAAATCCAATGATTGATAAACTTCTACATCAAACGGATGTTCATCAAATACAGAAAAAAATCTATTATAAACAGGTGGAGAAAAATTGTGAATACTAAAAAATATAATACCCTTAACAAATTTTATAAAAAAGCAAATGCCCTGCGCCTCGACAGCTTATATAAAGAGGCTGCTGCAAACTATCTTAATGCAATTTTAATAGACAGAAACAATGCTGAAAGCTATTTCGGACTTGGAATTTGTTATAAAAATTTAAATCAGTATTCAAAAGCAATAAAATATCTTGATATGGCATCACAAATAAAAAAAGATTACTATGATGCTTTTTATGAACTGGGTATCTGCCATCAGCTTGAGGGAGAAAACTGCGGAGCAATCAAGAATTTCGTCCGCGCAATACAAATAAACCCCGAAAACCCTAACGCAATATTACAGCTTGGAATTTCCCACGAATTATGCGAAGAATATGATTTGTCATTAATGATTTATCAAAAATTAATAGAAAATTCACCTGGCTTTTTGAAAGCTTATGAACAAAAATCAACACTTTTAATGAAACTTGATAAATACAAAGATGCACTGGACATCTTACATCAACTAATCATACGAAATCCTGAATATTACAAAGCCTATGCCGGTTTAGGAGTTTGCTTTGAAAAACTGGGGGAATTTTCAAGAGCCAAAAGATATTATAAAAAATTCCTTATGCTTAAACCGTTTTCATCACAAACAGAATTTGTAAAAAACAGACTGCAAGATTTGAGAATTAAAAATTCAGAAAACAAACATCTGAAAATATTGTAGATTTAATATTTTCATGTTAACATAACAGCGTATAGCAGTAAAAGAGGTAAAAATATGCAAGCGCGCAGAGCAGCAAGAGAACTAGCATTCATCCTGTTTTCACAGTTTGAAAAAAATATAACAAATTATACAAGAGAAAATTTACAAGATATTATTTTGAAATCAGTAAGAATTTTGACCGGCAGTGCAAGTGATGAACTTAAAATCGCATTAGGTTCTTTGATTGCAATGAGAGATCAAATCGATAACTATGAGGCAGATTCTGAAGTAAATCTTAATCGCCCTATAGGTGTTGCAAACATCCCTGTACCTATCCCTATGACATCCGATATGACAGGCAGAATTAATGAAATGATTGATATTGCAGAAAAATCACTTCTTGCTTTGGAAATTGCAGAATTTACAACATTGGATTCTCAACACGATGTTAAAAATTATGCAATTCAAATCGCGGAATTTTTCCAGAAAAACCAAAAAGAAGTGGATGATACAATTCAAAAATATGCCAAAAACTGGGACTTAGGCAGATTAGTTAAAATGGACAAAGATATTTTGCGTATCGCAATCGTTGAACTTTTATACATCAAAGATGCACCGATGAAAGTTGTTGTTGACGAGGCTTTGGAACTTGCTAAAAAATACTCGACAGATGACAGTGCATCATTTATTAACGGTATTTTAGCAAAAGTTATTGTTGACTACGGTATTAACTAAAACGGTCAAAATGTTTGGATTTTTTAAAGATAAATTTAATAATCTGAAAGAAACTGTTTCCAACACAGCTCAGGCGCTTGTAGGGAATGTTGTTGATGCGGCAGGACAAGAAGAAGAATTTTCGGACTTTGTTCTCGATGATATGGAAGACACACTTATAAGCGCTGATTTAGGCGTAAATTACGCATCAGAACTTGTTGATAATCTAAGAGGACAGACAAGAATAAAACCTGCACAGGTAAAAGAATATTTCCGAACCGAATTTTTAGAAACACTTAAAAATGCCGGTAGTAACATATTAAATTATGAGGAAGGTTTAAATATATATTTTATTACAGGTGTTAATGGGGCGGGCAAAACTACACTTATCGGTAAACTTGCATACAAGTTTAAAAATGAGGGTAAAAAAGTTCTGATTGCCTGCGGAGACACTTTTCGAGCAGCGGCTGAAGAACAGCTTGATATATGGTCAAAACGCGCGGGAGCAGATATTGTTCGCCGTGACAAAGCAGATCCCGCATCAGTTGTTTACGAGGCAATCGAGAAAGCGCAAAAAGACAAATATGACATTCTTTTAGTTGACACAGCAGGTCGTTTACAAAATAAATTCAACCTTATGGAAGAATTAAAAAAGATTAAATCCGTTATAGATAAAAAAGCTCCAGAAGCATTAAGAGAATGTATACTTGTACTTGATGCAAATACAGGACAAAACGGTTTACAGCAGGCAAAAGTTTTTACAGAGGCGGTCAATCTGACATCTGTTGCCCTCACAAAACTTGACGGCTCTGCCAAAGGTGCAATAGTAATTGCAGTTGCACGTGATATGAAATTACCCGTTAAACTTGTCGGGGTTGGCGAAAAAATGGAAGATTTAAGAGAATTTAATTCAGAAGAATTTATAGAGGCACTTTTTGAATAGAACAACAAAACTCGGAAATAAAACAGAGCTTATCGGCAATAACGGAAAAACTCTTATTATCGGAGTTGTTCACGGTGACGAGCCTCAGGGGAAATTTTTGATTGAGGAATATATAAAAACCCGTGGCACAAACGGTTTGTTGTTTATTCCATGTCTAAATCCCGACGGGATGATGCTTGGAAAAAGAACAAATGCCAACGGGGTGGATTTAAACAGAAACTTTCCTACAAAAAATTGGGGTGAAGATACATCCCTTGCAGGTGACAACCCCGCAGACTACTTTGGCGGTATAACGGCAGGCAGTGAAATTGAAACACAATTTGTAATTGATGTTATTAAAAAGTACAAACCTGAATTGATTATAACACTCCATGCGCCATACAAAGTTGTAAACTACGACGGACCTGCGCGTGAGATTGCAGAAAAAATTTCAGAAATCATCAAATACCCTGTTGAAGAAAGTATAGGTTATCCTACTCCAGGGAGTTTCGGAACTTGGGCAGGCACAGAAAGACAGATTCCGACAATCACTTTAGAGCTTGACGAAACCTGTCCCGTTGAAGATTTAATTGAACCTATACATAAAATTTTTGATTTATTTAATGAGTAATTCTATGCCAGAAACGATCCCATCCTGATTTATTAGGATTAGGGTTAAATTGTTGTCTCTCCACAACAATATTTTCGCCCTTTTTAACGTCTGCTCCGTCATAATCATTTATTCGCACATATCGATCTATATCATAATAACTATTAGGTTTAAACCTGCCTTTTACATCATTTGTTCTGGAAAGTGAACCTGCTTCAATTTGAAAATCTTCCCGTATTTCACCAAGTGTTTTACCATTTTTTAACAATAATATAACGTCACCATTTTTTGCAAGACTAAAGTCATAATCTTCACCATAACCATATTCAACAGCCTTATTAATGTTTTGTTTTGATGCCAAAATTGCAGGATTTTCAATATTAATACTTTGACCTATTTGCAACTTTTTCGGATCAATACCCGGATTAGCACTTAATAATTCACTTACAGTTGTTCCATATTGTCGAGCTATCTGTTCCAGAGTATCTCCTTGTTTAATAACAACTGAATTTCCATTGTTACCACTGATTGCGCCCACATTACTGCCCATAAAATCTCTCCTTATTTTTTTATTGCACTCGCGTTATATGGATATAAAGTATTTTCAAAATACAAAATTTTAGAAATATTATATTTAGTTACATTTGTTAATATTTTTTGTGCTAAAATTAAATCAAAAAGAGGGATTTTTATATGAAATTACACAATTCTTATACAAACACAGTTGATGACTTTACTCCGATTGTTGATAACAAAGTTAAAATGTATGTCTGCGGCCCGACTGTTTATGATTTTGCACATTTGGGACACGCAAGATGTTATATTACATGGGATGTTTTGTACAGATATTTGAAATTCAAAGGCTATGATGTCACCTACTGCCGTAATGTAACAGACGTTGATGATAAAATTCTAAAAAAAGCAGCAAAAGAAGGGAAAACTCCGGAAGAAGTTTCACAATATTGGTATAAACAATTTGCAAATTCTATGCAGGCTTTAAATACCCTAAAACCGGATATTGAACCTTTTGCGACAAAAACACTCGGCGAGATGATTTCTATAGTAAAAGATTTAATAAATAAAGGTTATGCTTATGAGGCTAATGGTGATGTGTATTTCAGAGTTAAAAAATTCTCTAAATACGGATATTTATCAAAACAGCCTATTGACCAGCTTGAAAGCGGAGCAAGAATTGAAGTCGGGGATTTTAAAGAAGATCCTCTTGATTTTGCGTTGTGGAAAAAAGACGAAAAATTCGGCTACAAATCCCCCTGGGGTGTTGGCAGACCGGGTTGGCACATTGAATGTTCTGCAATGAGCAGAAAATATTTGGGTAAAACTATTGATATTCACGCAGGTGGCGCGGATTTGATTTTCCCACACCATGAAAATGAAATTGCTCAATCAGAATGCGCAAACGATTGTAAATTTGTAAATTATTGGCTACACAATGGTTTTGTAACAATTAATAAAGAAAAAATGTCAAAGTCTTTAGGAAATTTCTTAACTATTGACGAACTTTTGAAAAAATACGACAGCAATACAATAAGATTTTTCATTCTTACAAACCATTACAGAATGCCCGTAGAATTTTCAGATGAAGCATTAACATCTGCACAAGCAGGCGTAAAACGTATGCTTAATGCAAAACAAACAAAAATTAATGAAGATTTGGACATTACTCAAACTGAAGAATACAAGCAGTTTGTTGAGGCTATGGACGATGATTTAAACACATCAAAAGCGCTAGCTGTTCTTTTTGACCTTACAAATAAAGCAAACAAAGAAGACAAAGATGCTTTTACAATATTGTACAAATTAGCTTCAACCTTAGGTTTTACTTTCGATAAACCGACATTAAGCGAAGAAGAATTACAAATTGCAGTAAAACATGTTTCAGAAAAACTTGGAGAAAATTTCGGTTCAATGGAAGATGTGATTTCATACCGTAAGACTGCCCGTGATGCAAAGAACTGGGATATTGCGGACAAAATCAGAAATGCACTTGATGAGGTTAATATTGTCATAAAAGATGCAAAAGAAGGTACAACTTGGGAAGTAAAATAAAAATATATTTGTTGTTACTGGCAATGTGTACAGCATTACCTGTATGCTGTCAGATACTTCCGTACATTCCTGAAACTACACTTGCAGCGGCACGTCAGGCTGTTGTAAAAGGAGAAAATCCAACCTCTGAAGTTATTCGTGTCGGGATTGGTACAACAAATTTCGGAACTTATCAGTACAATGACATAACAATTTTTGGCACTGGCGACACTCAAATTTATGATAATAAAATGTTGGTTGCAAATGTCGGTGCAAATCAGAGTATCAGAATAACTTATAAAGGCGGATATTTTACCATATCCTGCCCGCAATATAGTGAAAAACTCGCAGGACCAGTTCAGATTACAAGCAACTACGGGCTTTTGGGTGTAACAGGTTTAAAACGTGCCGGCAAACAAGCTCTTTATCACGGTGCATTTGAACTTTTAAAAAATAATGACAATACATTCAATCTTGTTAATATGATTGAAGTTGAGGAATATCTGAAAGGGGTTGTACCCAACGAAATGCCGGTTTCTTTCGGGCTGGAAGCGTTGAAAGCACAAAGCGTTGCTGCAAGAAATTACGTGCTTTCACCTCGCACCAAAGCATCTCCTAATTACGATGTAGTAGACAGTGTTGCAAGTCAGGTTTATTTCGGCGCAAATACGGAAAAACCTTTGTCCAATCAGGCTGTAAAAGAAACAGAAGGGGTTGTTGCGATTTACAATTGGGATTTAATTCTTGCACAATACTCATCAACAGCAGGCGGTTATACAGAAAGTTATTCCAATGCGTTTTCAGACCCGGTAACAAAAGCATTCCCATCGTCAGAAAAGCCTTATCTAAAAGCAAAACCTGATATTATAGGTCAAGAACCTTTAAACACGGAAGAAAAAGCAAGTGTTTACTACAAATCTAAGCCTGATGCTTATGATGTCCGTTCGCCTTATTTCAGATGGGAACGAAAGTGGACGGCTGAGGAATTAAAAAACACACTTGAAACAACTTTACCAGCACAATCAGCAACTGGATTTATAAAACCAGCATTCAAAAAAGGTGATAAACTTGATGATTTGGCTGAAATTAAGGTGCTAAAACGCGGAGACTCGGGCAAAATCGTTGAGATGGAAATTGTTACACGTTCTCAAACCTATAAAGTATTTAAAGAGCTTGTAATACGTCGTCTGATGACAAATAACGGCAAAGCACTGCCAAGTGCAAATGTTGTATTTGATAATATTCTGGATGAAAACGGCAATTTGACCGGAGTTTACGCTTATGGCGGCGGTTTCGGGCACGGTGTCGGTTTAAGTCAATACGGCGCAGGTTTTATGGGCTCTGAACTTCATAAGTCCTATGACAAAATCTTACAACACTATTATTCAGGGGTTACACTTGCTACAAAACCGGTTATTCTATCAACGAATGCATCTCAAATCATTGCAGAACAAAGCTTTTACGCGCCGCAGAATCAAGCAAAAATAATTATTGATAACAAATTTGGAGTAAGTAAGCTAATTGTAGATATTAACGGCAAAGAACAATTGTTTGACATGCCCAAAGACCTTTTTGGGTATAAACGGAATGTGGAAATTGATATTTCAAAACATATCAAAATTGGAAGAAACACCATTAAATTCAGCTCTCCCGATTTGGAAACGAGCGCATTTAATAAGGGTGTAAGATTGTATGTGGAGCTGGTAGAAAAACGAGACAATGACTGGATTGAATGATAAAACAACATCAGTATTAAAAGCCGCATGGATTATTGCGGTTGTTACTATTGTGAGCAAGCTTATCGGATTTGTGCGCGATATTATTATAGCTAACTATTACGGTGCATCAATGGTATCAGATGCTTACTATTACGCATATCAAATCCCATCGCTTTCTTTAATCCTTTTAGGCGGGGTTGGCGGACCTTTTCACAGCGCAACAGTTGCAGTATTTTCAAAACTCATCCCTAATCTAGGGGAAAAACCACAGGAATGCGTAAATAAATTATATTCTACATTTATGACTGCAACAACAATTTTCTTTCTTTTACTGTCAGGCTTAATGTTTGTGTTTGCAAAACCGATAATGGAATTAATTATCTCAAGCGGGTCTGCTGAAATGATTACGTTAGCGGCAGAACATCTAAAAATAATGACACCGCTTTTAGTAATCGGCGGTATTGTCGGTATTTATTACGGCATTTTAATTATTTATAAACAGTTTATGCTGCCTAATTTATCACCTATTATTATGAGCGCGGCAATTATCGGAATTGTAATGGCTGTACCTGATGACCAAAAAGGGTACGCACTAGCCTGGGCAACTACAATCGGTGCAATATTACAACTTGTAATCCAGTATCCGAATGTCAGGAAACTCGGATTTTTATGGAAGCCGAATTTCAATTTCGTGAATAATCCGAATTTTAAAGAGATTACAGAGCTCCTCTTTCCTGCAGTTTTAAGTTCAACCGTCGGACAAATCCATATTTATGTTGATATGTTTTTCACATCATCAATATCAGAAGGAGCGTGGACTGCAATTGGTTATGCAAACAGAGTTTTTCAGTTCCCTGTCGGAATTCTTGTAACAGCCTTTCTAGTTCCTCTTTTCCCTATTTTTTCAAGATTAGTTGCTGATAAGGATTTAGAAGGAATTAAAAATTACTTTAACAAAGGTGTAGGAGTTCTGTTTTTTATAGGAATACCTATAATCATCGGCATTTTGACAGTCGGGTATGATGCTGTGCGATTAGTATTTGAACGCGGAGCATTCGATAAAACCGCGACATTTATGGTAACAGAGGCTTTATGGTTTTTGTCTGTTTCAATTCTGCCTTATGTGTTCAGAGACAGCATAACAAGGGTTTATTATTCGTTTAATGACTCCAAAACTCCGTTTGTTGTAGCATTTTCATCAATCGTTTTAAAATATTTATTGAACGTAATTTTTATAACAAAACTCGGTATGGGAATTGGCGGGATTACTCTTTCGACTTCGCTTGTAACCTTATTTAATGCTTTAGTATTGGGGGCTTTGATTTACAAAAAAGTCAGAATGGACTATAAAAGCCTTTTCACAAACTTATTTAAAATGTGTATTGCAGGCGGAATTACGCTGTGTATTTGTTTTGGCACTGCATTCGGATTCGACAAATTTGTCGAACTTCCGAAATATGCGTTTGAATTATGCAAAATATCAACTGTTGCAGTTGTTTGCTTTGCGGTTTACACCGCACTCAATTTATTATTTAGGATGGAATACGCACAGGAATTAAAAAATAGGATTATCAAATGAACAAAGATGAAATAAGAAAAGTATTAAATAATGACGGCGTGATTGCTTTTGTTACAGACACTGTATGGGGTTTGGGATGTCTACCCACATCAGAGAAAGCTGTCAAAAAAATCTATGAAATAAAAAAACGCGAAGCGCAAAAGCCTTTGATTTTAATGTCAAACGAGATTTATCACTTGCTTGAATATGTTAAACCAATCCCTGAAATCGGATGCCGCTTGATAAAACAGCATTTTCCCGGAGCTTTGACAATAGTTACGGAAAAAAGCGAAAAAACGCCGTATTACATAACTTCAAACATGGAAACCGTAGGAATACGTGTTCCCGATAACGAGATTTTTAGGCAGATTTGCGAAGCGGCAGAAGGTCACGTTCTTGCAACCACTAGCGCAAACCTTTCGCATCAGCCGTCTGCAAAGACTTATGAACAGGCAATAGACAATATGCAAGGGCTTGCGGATTTAATAATCCCTGATTACGGTCATACCTGCAAGGGTTTGGAATCCACGGTTGTTGGCGTGATGGGTAATGAGTTACGCATTTTCCGCCAGGGTGCTACGCACGTAGCCATGCCGAACTGATTTGAAAAATGATTACAATTTGAGCAAAGAGTTATTACCTTATAACCACGTTATCAATATACTCACTCAAAATATCTTTTATTGCCTCAAACTCCGCATTTGAATATGTTGTTTCTTTCATCATATTCTCATCAAGCGTTATGGACGGAACAAATTTTTGCAGATAATATCTTTTTGCACCTTTAATCATTACTCCGATTTTTTCAAAATCCCCATAAGAAAGCTGAGATCTTACAACCGTAGTTCTAAACTCATAATCAACTCCGCTTTTCATAATCAGTGAAATACTTTCACGGATTTTATCGGGATTTATTTTAACCCGCACAATATCAGAATATTTCTCGACAGGAGCTTTTATGTCCATTGCGACATAATCAATATACGATAAAGCTTGTTCCAAAACTTCAGGGAAAGAGCCGTTTGTATCAAGTTTTACTAAAAAACCCATCTCTTTAATCCGCTTGATAAAATCTATCAAGTCCTTTTGCAAACATGGCTCACCGCCTGTAATCACAACTCCGTCAAGCTTTCCTTTGCGCGTTTCAAGAAATTCGAAAAAGCCGTCATCAGACGGCTCATTTCTTAATACTATCAGTTCGGGGTTATGGCAATACCCGCATCTGAAATTACAGCCTTGAGTAAAAACAATTGCACTGATTTTATCGGGGAAATCAAGCAGAGAAGTTTTTTGAACTCCGCCTATCTGCATTGACATTCTCCTATTTTAAATTCAGTTCTGTCTTTAAACTCTTTTTTCTTACCTTTATTCCACTGCTGAACAGGTCTTATATACCCCACAACCCGTGAATAAACCTCACATTCCTCTCCACATTCGGGACAGGTAAAATGTTCACCTGCAACGTAACCGTGGTTCGGACAGGTACTGAATGTCGGTGAAAATGTAAAATACGGCAGATGATAACCGTTACATATCTTTTTAACAAGATTTTTCATTGTTTCAGTACTTTGAATTCTTTCACCTGCATAAATATGAACAACAGTTCCGCCTGTATATTTAGTCTGCAAATCGTCTTGATGATCAAGAACTTCAAAAATATCATCAGTATAATTTACAGGCAGCTGTGTTGAATTTGTATAGTATGGATATTTTTGCTTATCAAGTTTTGCAAGCCTGTAAGAAGTTCCTTCCCCGGGAGTTGCTTCAAGGTTATAGTTATTGCCAGTTTCTTTCTGAAATGCAACAATTTTTGCTCTCATAAAATCCATAACTTCAATTGCAAATTGTTTGCCTCTAAAACTTCCAATACCATCTCTCAAAAGGTTCAAACAAGCTTCATTCATTCCAATTAGACCAATTGTTGAGAAATGATTTTTCCAGTAGACACCAAAACGGGATTTGATATCTCGTAAATAAAATTTTGTATACGGGTATAGGTTTTTGTCGGTCAAATCTTCTAATAACTTACGCTTAATCTCCAAACTTTCTTTTGCAAGTTCCATTTTTTCGGCAAGTTTTTGCAGGAACTCCCCTTTAGTTTCACAAGTTTCGGCAATCTTCGGAAGGTTAATTGTTACAACACCAACAGAACCTGTCAGAGGATTTGAGCCAAATAATCCGCCTCCTCTGTATTCCAGTTCTCTGTTGTCAATTCTCAAACGACAGCACATAGAACGCGCATCTTCAGGTGACATATCAGAATTAATAAAGTTTGAGAAATATGGAATGCCGTATTTAGCAGACATTTCCCAAAGACCTTCGATATTTTTATTATCCCAGTCAAAATCTTTCGTAATATTATAAGTCGGGATAGGGAATGTAAACACTCTGCCCGAATTATCGCCTTCCATCATAACTTCAAAAAACGCTTTATTCAGCATATCCATTTCATTTTGAAACTCTTTATAAGTTTCTTCCATATATTCTCCGCCGATTATAACAGACTGGTCTGCATAATAAGACGGCACTGTTAAATCCATTGTAATATTGGTAAACGGAGTTTGGAAACCTACACGTGTCGGCACATTCATGTTAAATACAAATTCTTGTACTGCCTGTTTTACCTGAGCATAATCCAAATTATCGTATTTTATAAATGGTGCAAGAAGTGTATCAAAGTTTGAGAAAGCCTGAGCCCCTGCTGCTTCTCCCTGCATTGTATACATAAAGTTTACAACCTGCCCCAAAGCAGTTCTGAAATGTCTTGCAGGTGCACTTTCAACTTTGCCTTTTACACCTGTAAATCCCTCTGTTAATAAATCTTTTAAATCCCATCCTACACAATATACAGAAATAATGTTTAAATCATGTATATGAATGTCCCCATTTACATGAGCAGTTTTAATTTCTGTCGGATAAATTTTGTTCAACCAATATTGCTTGCTGATTTCTGATGCAATGTAGTTATTCAGCCCTTGAATTGAATAAGACATATTTGAATTTTCGTTCACTTTCCAGTCAAGCTGTTTCAAATACCCCTCTACAAGATTGATGTTAGCATCTTTATCGGATGCCAAAGAATTGGACATAAAGCTTAATTTCGCTGAGTCCAAATTGACAACTTTGTTGTCGTGCAAAATAGTGTTTTTCATAAAAAAATCTCCCAGATTTCCGTGGTAACATTAATTCCAATAAGCATTCCGACTTTCTTAGTTTAAGATCACGGTTGCGGTCCAGTGTGGGATTTTCACCCATGCTTTCCTTATTGAAAGTATTTTTTATTTTATAATTTATTTTCATATTTGTCAATAAATTTATTTTGTTATAAAATGTTTACAGAGAAAGAGGTATAAATAATGCAGGTATCACTAAACTGGTTAAATGAATTTGTAGACATATCAGATATAGACGTTAAACAAATCGCTCACGAACTTACTATGAGCGGGCTGGAAGTTGAAGAAATTGAAGAAGTAAAACCAAAATTTACTAATATTCAAACAGTTAAAATCGAAAAAATCGACAATCACCCCAATTCTGACAGACTTCACCTTGTAACCGTTAATACAAAAGACGGATTAAAAACCGTTGTATGCGGTGCACAAAATATTGCGGAAGGTCAAATTATTCCTTACGCACAAGTCGGTTCACAAGTTTTAGACAGAAAATCCGGCGAAATGTTTACATTGACACCTGCTGTTATTCGCGGAGTTGAATCTCAGGGAATGCTTTGCTCTGCCGATGAGCTAGGAGTATCAGAACGCGGATATCAAGAAGAAGATGGCATTTTAATCCTTAACAGAATTTTCCCTGATGTTCAAATCGGTGAAAATGTTGAAGATGTTCTGGGATTTGACAAAGATTACGTCCTAAATGTCGCACCAACAGCAAACAGAGGCGATCAGATGTCTGTTATCGGAGTTGCAAGAGAATTGAGCGCAATCCTTGACAGACCGCTGAAATTCTCTCCTCTTGAATGTACAAGAGATTTATCTACAGATAGTTTTAAGGTTGAAATTATAGACGAAGATGTTTGCAAATATTATTCTTTAGGTATATTAAAAGATATCAAAATCAAGCCTTCACCGGATTGGATGCAAAAAAGACTTACAGCATCAGGTGTTCGGGCGATTAATAACGTAGTGGATATTACAAACTATGTAATGCTTGAATATGGAACACCTTTCCACGCGTTTGATTTAGACAAACTTGACGGTTATATTTGTGTAAGACGAGCAAAAGAAGGCGAAAAAATCGTTACTCTTGACAGTGTAGAACGCACGCTTACAACTGACAGCGTACTTATTGCTGACAGAGAAAATGGAGTTTGTCTCGCCGGCGTATTTGGCGGTGAAAACTCAGAAATTGATAACAATACGAAAAATATTGCACTTGAAGCTGCATATTTCACTCCCCAAAGTAACAGAAAAAGTTCAAGAAGTGTCGGCTACAAAAGCGAAGCCTGCTCAAGATTTGAACGCGGAATTGATATTGAAGCAATCAAACCGGCTTTGATGCGTGCAATGCAATTGCTTGTAGAACTTGCTGATGCAAAAATCGAGGGGGTTGTAGAAACAGGTATTAATAAACTTGAACCGATTGAAATTACACTCCGATATGCACAGATTAAAAGAATTTTAGGATGTGAAATCGCTCCCGAAAAATGTGTTTCAATTTTGGAAAACCTTGGATTTGAAAAGCTTGGCGGCAACGAACTGGCTGCAAAATTTTTAGTTCCTTCATTCAGAAGCGGTGACGTAACTCGCGAAATCGACCTTATCGAAGAAATCTCAAGAATTAACGGTTATGATAAAATTACTCCGACACTACCAAGCAAAAGTGAAACGGCAACAATTTCACTAGAAGAAAAAGTTATTAAAAAAGTTCATAACTTAATGCTGTCTTCCGGTTTAAATGAAATCATTACAAATTCGCTTGTGGGCAAACCCATGATGGAAAAATATTTGGTTCCGTTTGATGAAACAAAAGCCGTTAAAGTTCTAAATTCAGCCAGTGAAGAATGCACAATGCTCAGAGAAAATATGTCAGGTTCAATTTTAAACTGCTTAAAATACAACTATGACAATGGACAGAAAAACTTCTGGGCTTACGAAATTGGTACAACTTATAACAAAGTTGCCGAAGCCAATGAAAAATCAGCAGGTGTTGCTGAAAGAAGAGTTCTTGCAGGTGTTTTAACAGGCGATATTGAAAATTCAAAATGGCAGGTTAAAACTCAAACAGATTTCTATACTTTAAAAGGAATTATCGAAAATCTGTTCAATGAACTTGATGTTACAAAGAGAATTAAACTTACACCTTGCGAAGATGTTGACTATATGCATCCATACCGAAGCGCAAAAGTTAATATTTTAGGCAAAAACCTTACATGCATCGGATATTTCGGTCAAATTCATCCGATTTTAAAAGACAAAATGAAAATCAAAGGTCAAGATGTATTTATGTTCGAAATTGATTTGGATGCTCTGTTAGAAATCATTAAAGAACATACACCAAGATATAAAAAACTTGCTCAATTCCCTGAAGTTCGTCGAGACCTTGCATTCGTAATCAACGATGACGTAACTTTTGATGATATCCAAAAAGTTATTAAAGGTTCAGTACAGCAAAACATCTTTAAAGGTAGTGAAGTTTTTGATGTTTATCAGGGTGAAAATATTGAAAAAGGGTTCAAAAGTCTTGCATTCCGCATAAAAATGCAGGACGAAAATGCTACATTGACAGATGAAGTTATCGAACGCCAGATGTCAAATGTACGCGCAAAACTTCAAAAAACATACGCAGAAATAAGTTTTAGAGAATGATATGAAAAAAATCTTATTAATACTTGCAATAATATTATTAATACCTGTAAAAGCATTATGTGCCAATGTTGTTCCACAATACGTCAGCGTTGAACAGACAAGTACTCTCGGTTTATATCAAGCTCCGAATGAAATTGTGCTATATAAAGAGCCTGATGAAACTTCGACAATTTTACACAGTATAAGTTGGATTGGAAATCAAATTTTTCCTGAAACAGTAAAACCCGAACAGCTTTTTGTCGTTTATCTTCCTGATAAAAATCTAGGTTTGCTTGCAGTTACCGACGAAACAGAAAATTGGGTTGAGGTAATTTATAATAATAAAACCGGTGCAAAAGGTTGGATAAAAAAAGATGATCCTTACAGATTTATGAGCTGGATAATGTTTTATAACATGTACGGCAAAAAATACGGTTTGAATCTTTTAAAAGAAGCGCCCGCAGAAGCAAAAGATATACATACCGCAACCGATGAAAAATCACAGGTAGTAGGTAATATTAATATGCCTCAAAAGATAAATGTAACAGCCATTAAAGGCAACTGGGCACTGGTAAGCGTTTACGACATAGACAGAACACCCAAAACCGGTTATATCAGATGGCGTTCTTCCAATGGTGTTAAATACTATTTTCCTGCAATGAAATAGTGCTACGCACGTAACCCTGCCGAACAATATTGTTTACATTCCGAAAAAAACTCTCGACAAAGAGTTTTGTTTGTAGTAGGCTGAAACTACATGATAGTATAAATAGCAAAGGAGAATTAAAAATGCAGGTTATATTAAAAAAAGACGTACAAAATCTTGGAGAAGCAGGCGATATCGTTACAGTTAAAGACGGTTACGCAAGAAACTTCTTACTTCCTCAAGCAGTTGCAGAGGCAGCTACAAAAGGTGCTTTAGAAAACAGAGAAAAGAATTTGGCAAGAATTAAAGCTAAACAAGAAAAATTACACGCTGAAGCTTTAGAAACTGCTAAGAAAATCGAAGAATTCGGTAAACTTGAACTTTCTGCTAAAGCTGGAGAATCCGGTAAATTATTTGGTACTATCACAACTAAAAAATTAACTGAAGAACTTTCTGCTAAAGCTGGTATTGAAGTTGATAGAAAAAATGTTTCTTTAAACGCTCCTATCAACAAAGTAGGCGAATATACAATGTTAATCAAATTGACTTCAAAAGTTAAATGTGAATTAGCTGTTGTAGTTACAGCTTCTGAAGTTTTAAAAGAAGCTGTTGAAGAAGAAGTTGAAACAGTTGAAGAATAGGTGATTGATGGCATCTGAATTGACACTGGAATGCTTAGCTATAGGCTCTCTGCCCTGTGACAATTTAGATAAAGCAATGGAAATTGTAAGAAAAGATTTTAACAATATTCCATTTTGGCCTCAGTTAACAAATATTAGTAAAAAAGAAGACATGTTAATCCAATTTTCGGACGAAATGTCTTCTTTTTATTCTGTAAGCTTTAATAAATTCTTAGAACTAATAAAAGAAACAAAACCAAAATACGCAAAGGGGCAAATCACAGGACCATTTACACTTTCTCTTGTACTTCAAACACAAGATGTAATTGAAAGACTTACGCAAAAAGCTTTATGGCAGATTAACGAAATCAAAAAAGTAAGCCCTCATACTATACCTATAATTTTTATTGATGAGCCGTCACTTTCAAATCTTAAAAGCAAGCCTCCTGTTAAAATGATTAAAACAATTTCTGACAGAATTAAGGAAAATGGCGGCATGAGCGGACTACATTGCTGTGGAAATTGTGACTGGACTATTGCATTAAACGCTGGCATTGATATAATAAGTTTTGATGCTTATTCATATATTGGAACTCTCGGTGATGAGATAAAAACATTTCTGGCACATGGTGGAAAAATAGCCTGGGGAATTGTACCGACTAAGGATAAAATGGCGTTGGAAAGTGCAAATCTAAACAAAATGATAGAAGTTTTTGAGAATGGTGTAAAATATTTGACCAAAAAAGGAATTGATGAGAAAATTATTATAGAAAATTCACTCATAACCCCTTCTTGCGGAGCAGGAGCTTTGAGTGAAGAACTTGCAGAAAAAGCAATGAATTTAACGAAACAGTTATCAGAAAACAGAAAGGCATTATGGCATTTAAACTTGCAATAACAGGGAAAAGCGGAAGCGGTAAAACAACAGTTGTAAAAGCATTTTTAAATATTTTTCGAGAATACTTTCCCGAAAAGTCTATTTTGCTGTTTGATAACGACTTAACAAGCGAACTCGGGCACAGCTTTGGACTTGATATCAGAAACACAATCTATGGTATCAGAAGCGGCAAACATGAATACAAAACAGGAATTCCTGAAGGTATGTCGAAACAAGAATATGTTGAATGGGCAATGGAAGATATTGTAGTTTCATTGGATGAAAATGTTGACATAATTGTATCTTGGTTTGTCGGTTCAAAAGATTGCAGATGTCCGATTACAGAACAGATTAACGATGCTGTTTTGAAACTTATTGACCGGTATGACATAGTAATCTTTGACTGTGAATTTGACTTAAAATACTTAAATCAACTTGTTGATACAGATATAGATACAACATTAATTATTGCTAATCCGACTGATGAAAGCGCACATCTTGCTAAACGTATAGAGGAGTTCAGCGCAAAATATGCAGCAGGCAATCAACTTGGAGTTATAATTAACAAAGTAGAAAATAACGACCTTGAAACTGTTTATGAAATGCTAAAACGATATGATTTAGATGTTTTTGGAGTTATTCCAACAGATAAAGAAATTAAAGAAAAATCATCAAAACTAGTTCAGGATGCAATCAAGCAATTTTATTTCAGACTAAATTTACCGCAGGTGAGGGAATAATGACAACAATATTGGATGGAAAAAAATTAAGAGATAAAATCTTTGA
This sequence comes from uncultured Candidatus Melainabacteria bacterium, assembly GCA_950096985.1. GTDB lineage: Bacteria > Cyanobacteriota > Vampirovibrionia > Gastranaerophilales > Gastranaerophilaceae > Stercorousia. The sequence goes on along the minus strand of CATNBA010000003.1, from coordinate 51,026 downwards.
AGATTTAAAAAATAAGCTTGATAAAATGCCTGTTAAACCAACACTTGCAGTAATCCTTGCAGGCGATGACCCATCAAGCAGAATTTATGTAAACAATAAGAAAAAATGTGCAGAAAAACTTGGTATTAATTCGATTGTAATCGAGTACCCCTCAGATGTTACAGAAAAAGAAATTATAGAAAAAATCCAAGAACTAAACAATGATAATAAGATAACAGCAATTCTTGTTCAACTTCCGTTACCTAAACACATCGACAAGTTAAAAGTTATTGATACTATAGCACCACAAAAAGATGTTGACGGATTGACAACAACAAATTGCGGAAAACTCTTTGCCGGCGAAAAACCTTATGTTTACCCGTGTACGCCTAAAGGAATTTTATTATTACTTGATGAATATAATATTGAAATTGAGGGTAAACACGCAGTGGTTATCGGACGCTCAAATCTGGTCGGTAAACCTGTTGCCCAGATGTTATTAAATAGAAATGCCACAGTTACAATGTGTCACAGCCATACAAAAAATCTAGCAGATATAATAAAAACTGCTGATATTGTAGTTTCAGCAGTAGGAAAAAATGTTGTAGGGGAAAAAAATATAATAAAATCTGATTGTGTTATCGTTGATGTTGGAATTTTTAGAGATGAGTCGGGAAAAGTTCGCGGCGATGTTGAAAACGTTTCACCGGCGTATCTTTCTCCTGTTCCGGGCGGTGTAGGCCCTATGACCATAGCATCTTTGATGCTTAATACTGTTGAGTTACTAAGCTTCGCCTAGCCGCCGATAAGGTTCAAGCTGCAAGATGATTTGATATTATTGTTAACAAGTGTTTTCAAACTGTTAATTTCATTATCAAGAATTGACATTTGAGAATCCAGAGAATCCTGACGGGTTTGTAAATAAGATTCTTGCTGTTGGAGCATTTGATATGTAGGGTCATTATCCACATCCATCTCTGTATCTTCAAGCTCCTGAGCCCTATATCCCATTTGTTTTGTGATATAATTTGTTCTGCTCATTACCAAAGTTTGCTCAAATTGCAATTGGCTTTTTTGCAATGTAAATAAATTTTTCTGTGCATCAATCGCTAAAAAAGTCATCTCATCTCTCCTTATTTTGTTATGCTCTCTTACACATATAAAGTATTTTGAAATTATCTAATTTCACAAGAGGCGCGTTTCGTTACATTTCTTTACAAGGATGTATATTATAATAATAAAAAAGAACGGCATTTCTGCCGTTCTTTTGAATATTGATTTGGTATATATATTAACGTTTTGAGAATTGGAAACGTTTTCTAGCACGTTTGCGACCGTATTTTTTACGTTCTTTAACGCGTGGATCACGTGTTAATAAACCTTCTAAACGTAATACATTTTTGTATTCTTCATTAACTTTAACTAATGCTCTTGAAATACCATGTCTCATAGCACCGCATTGAGCAACAATACCGCCGCCTACTGCTTTTACTTTTACATCATATTTTTCTTGATTATCAGTCAATACTAATGGTCTGTATACTAACATTTCAATAGCAGGTCTGTTACCGATATAATTTTTCAATGTTTTACCGTTAACAAAAATTCTGCCTTTACCTTTTACTAGCTTAACAACTGCGATAGAGGTTTTTCTGCGTCCTGTAGCCATAATTTCTTTATCTGCCATTATTTAGCCTCCTTTTCAAGCACGATTGGTTTTTGTGCTGCGTGCGGATGTTCAGCTCCGTTGTATACTTTTAATTTAGTGAATTGTGTATCACCTAAAGTATTGTGCTGTAACATACCTTTAACTGCTTTTTCAATTAAAAGTCTAGCATCTTTTTCACGTAATTCTTTTACGCTTGCTGATTTCAAACCACCTGGAAATCCTGTGTGGTGATAATAAATTTTATCAGTTTCTTTTTTACCTGATACAACAACTTTTTCAGCATTGATAACGATAACAAAATCACCAGTATCAACGTTAGGAGTGTATTCAGGTTTATTTTTTCCTCTTAAAATATTAGCAACTCTGGTAGCCAATCTGCCAAGTACTTCACCCTCAGCATCAATTAAATACCATTTTCTTTCTACTTCTAGAGGTTTTGCTGAATATGTTTTCATATTTTATCCTTCTATTTAGTATTCTACTTTCATTAATGTCAATCCGTAAGGATTAACTGTATGCCCTGCTTTACATCTGTCACAAGTATCAAGTACCTGTTTCATATGCTCGGCAGAACGATTATGCCCTTCTATTTCTAAAAGGGTACCGACAATTGTTCTTACCATATTATATAGAAACCTGTTTCCAACAATATCAATAATAACTTTATCACCATCTTTAAAACAGACAGCTTTTTCTATAAAACAGACTTTGCTTGGGTTTAGCGTTCCAGAACTTTTAAAACTTGAAAAATCATGTTCACCTATAATATAACTTAAAGATTTATTAATTCTATTGATGTCGATATCAAATTTTACTCTCATCAAATCACCATCAAAAGCATTTTTACATTTACGATTAATAAAAACGTATCTGTAATATCTGCGTTTTGCAGACTTTTGAGCATGAAACTTTACATCAACTTCATTCAAGTCAGTGACAGATATATCACTAGGCAGAATTTCATTCAACTGGTAGACAAACTTTGAAGCAACAATAGATTTATCTGTGTCAAAATGAATAACCTGTCCTTCTGAATTTACACCTCTGTCAGTTCGTCCTGAAAAGACTGTTTTTATTTGCCGGTTAATATTTTCGGTATTCCCGAATAACAATGTACTGATTGCTTTTTCAAGTTCTCCTTGTATAGTCGGAGTTTCAATTTCTTTGCCTTTTTCAAACTGAATTTGACTTCCGGCATAATTCTTACCGATATATTGAACTTGAAGCGTATAACGCATGGCTTATACCAATTGTATTAAAGCCATTTCAGAAGCGTCACCGCGTCTTGGCGGCAATCTGAATATTCTAGTGTATCCGCCTTGACGGTCAGAATATTTTTTGCCAATTACTACAAAAAGTTTTCTCAAAACTGTTTCTTCAGCTAATTTTTTATCAGCAACAGGTGCATCAAAAACTTCTCCTGAAGCTAAATCCATAAATCTGCCAGTTTCTTTGTCAAAAATGAATTTAACAGCTTGACGGCGAGCATGTAAATCGCCTCTTTTTGCAAGGGTGATAATTTCTTCAGCATATGGTTTCAAAGCTTTTGCTCTAGCCATAGTTGTTTTGATTTCACCGTGTACAAAAAGTTCAGTAGCTAAAGAACGTAACAAAGCATCTCTTTGATCCTTTGCTCTTCCAAGCGTATGTTTTTTAGTTTGGTGTCTCATTGTTTTATCCTTTTATTTTTTACTTTTACTTATACTTCTTCTTCAACTTCCGGGTTTGGAGCAAGGTCTAAACCGAAGTGGTGAAGTCTTTCAATTACTTCGTCAGAAGATTTCTTACCGAAGTTTTTAATATTTAATAAATCATGTTCTGATTTTTTCAATAATTCACTCATTGAATTGATACTTGCACGTTTCAAGCAGTTATAAGCTCTTACTGAAAGTTCCAATTCTTCAATTGTCATTGTTGGAGCATCTGCATCATCTTCAACTTCTTCTTCAATAGTCATTGAAGGTGTAATAACAGGTTGTCCTGTAATTGAAGAAATTTGCATAAAATGCTCAATCAACAAGTTTGAAGCTTGGCTTAAAGCATTAGTAACGTCAATTGAACCATTTGACCAAATTTCTAAAGTTAATTTATCAAAGTCAATTGAATCACCAACACGAGTGCTTTCAACAGTATAGCTTACACGTTTGATAGGCATGAATGTTGCATCTATAGGAAGAACATCAATTGAAACACCTTTAGAATCTCTAGGTACATCGTGAGCAACGTAACCTTTACCTGTTTCAATTGTAACGTCAGCATGAAAACTGCCGCCATCAGCTACTGTACAAATTAACCAATCAGGGTTAACTACTTTAACACCTGCCGGCAATTGAATATCACTTGCAAGTACTGCTCCCGGACGATCAACATCAATTCTCAAAGTTTGAGCTTCTTTGGAATCAGTTTTTACAACTAATCCTTTAAGGTTAAGCATAACATCGATAACATCTTCTAAAACACCGGGAATTGCAGTGTATTCATGAGTAATACCTTCAATTCTTACAGAAGTAACAGCTGTTCCTTCTAAACTTGAAAGTAATACACGTCTTAAAGAGTTTCCGATTGTTGTTCCGAAACCTTTTTCCAACGGTTCAATAACGAATTTACCGTATTGTGATCCGTCAGAACTTGTTGTTGTATTAACATTTTTAATTTTTAATTCCATGTTTTTTTATCTCCTAGTTTTTTATTAACTATTTGCCGGCGAAACCGGTTTCCACTCAGGTTTTGTAAAATTTTATCAAAACCTTATGTGGGGATGTGCCTCAGGCACCGCTATTTAGAGTAGTACTCAATTACAAGTTGTTCTTTGAATTCTGGGTCTAATTCTTCTCTTTCGGGAATTCTGTCGAAAGAAATTTTTAGAGCATCTTTGTCGATTGTCATCCAAGCCGGAGCACAAGCCATATCAATCAATTCAGTTACAGATTTCAAGAAAGCTGCACTTTTTGATTTAATAGTAATTACATCACCTGCTTTTACAAGGTAAGATGGAATATCAACTTTTTTGTCATTAACAAGAACGTGCCCGTGGTTAACGATTTGTCTTGTTTGTTTACGTGTAATACCTAAGCCTGCTCTGAAAAGAACATTGTCCAATCTTGATTCTAATAATTGAAGAAGGATTGTACCAGTAACGCCTTTTCTTCTAGCTGCTTCGTTATAATATTTAGCAAATTGTTTTTCAGATACTAAATATGTAAATCTGATTTTTTGTTTTTCAACAAGGTGAAGTGCGTATTCAGAAAGTTTTTTTCTAACTGCACCGTGCTGCCCTGATGCTGTTTGTCTCATAGAAGAAGTTAATTTTCTATTAGACAAATCTTTTACTTTTTTATTTCTAAATAATTTATTTGTTGGTCCTGTATATCTTGCCATTATTTTCTCCTTTTCTTTTCGGGGCATCTACGGTTTGCTTTTTGGCTTAAAGCAAGCCCCCGAGTACATTATGATTGTTTTGCCTGCTAGCATTTGCGGGAGTGAGTTATGAGCTTCAAAACATTATTGCAGCTGAACCTTAGCCCTGTTGCAGGCTCGTACTATACACGTCTTTTCTTAGGCGGTCTGCAACCGTTGTGAGGAATAGGAGTTACATCTTTAATCAATGTAATTTCCAAACCTGCTGCTTGAATAGCACGGATAGCTGTTTCTCTACCTGAACCAGGTCCTTTGATATGAACTTCAACTTTTTTCATACCCTGGTCAATTGATTTTTTAGCTACTGATTCTGCTGCTGACTGAGCTGCAAACGGAGTACCTTTTCTAGCTCCTTTAAAGCCTGAAGCACCTGCTGTTGCCCAAGCGATAGCATTACCTTGAGTATCAGTAGAAGTTACGATTGTATTGTTGAATGTTGATTGAATGTGTACAACACCCTGCAATACGTTCTTTTTTTCTTTTTTCTTAGTTTTTACTGGTCTTGCCATTTTTATTTCCTCTATTTTTTATGTTTACTATTTTTTCTTAGTGATTGCCATACCTTTTTTACCGCGTCTTGTTCTTGCGTTAGTTTTTGTTCTTTGACCGCGGCATGGAAGGTTGCGTTTATGTCTCATACCTCTGTATGAACCGATTTCCTGTAAACGTTTAATGTGCATTGTAACTTCACGACGAAGGTCACCTTCAATGTGATAGTTAGCTAATTCATTTCTTAAAACTTTAATATCTTCATCTGTTAAATCATCTGTTCTTAAATCAGGTGAAATGTTAGTAGCTTCAAGAATTTTTTTAGCTCTAGTAGGTCCGATGCCATAAATATATGTCAACGCGATTTCCATTCTTTTGTTACGAGGTAAATCTACCCCAGATAGTCTTGCCATTTTTCTTTTTCCTTTCTTGTTGTTAGATTTTTTTGTGTATGAGGGATAAATACTTCCTCACCAATCGCTGTAAGCCCGCGATTTCAGCATTTACGCCTATCCCTGTCTTTGTTTATGTTTAGGGTTTTCGCAAATTACGGCAATTCTGCCTTTTCTTTTGATACATTTGCATTTATCGCAAATTGGTTTTACTGATGATCTTACTTTCATTTTGTTTTTCCTTTATATTAAGTGAGATGTACTGTTTATTTAAGTCTGAATGTGATACGTCCTCTGCTCAAATCATAAGGTGTCATTTCTACTTTAACTTTATCACCCGGCAAAATTCTAATAAAATTTTTTCTGATTTTACCTGATATATGAGCGAGTATTTCGTGGTCATTTTCAAGCTTTACGCGAAACATAGCATTCGGCATAGCTTCTAAAATTGTTCCTTCTAATTCTATTACGTCTTTTGACATTTGTTTTCCTTTTCAAATTTCGGCATTGTGCACATGTATGCACTTTAATAATCATACTTGCAAAATATTCATTTGCAAGCAGTTTGAGCATGTTTTTCATATAAATAATGCAGGCAGGTTTTAGTTGTTTTTTTAAATATGGCACAGTTTCAATATTAGCCTGCGTGTTAAAAAAAGCCTAATAAAAGAACTTTTTAGGCTTTTGTAAATTTTTCTTAATATTTTTAATTATTTAATTTTTAATTAAACAAATAATACTAATCGCATTTTCGTTTTCCTGTCCACGACAAATCACTGCATTTTAAATAATCCATATTTTCATTATAAATTACCCATGCCGCACAGCCATAACCAGCAGCATTTTCAGGCGCACAAGTAATATCAAAACTTGCTGTTTCCATAAGTGCAGAACTACCGTTTGCATAAACTCCTTTATCAGTTACAAGAAATTCAAAAAGATCATGCCCCCACTTATTTGGACCTTTATCACCATTTATGTCGTAAAAAATATCAATATTAAAATCTGGATTACCACCACCCCTAAACCATATTGAAGCGCCATCAGCAAGCAAAACTTTATAGTAAAAATTATTATTAGAATAATTATGGGTCAATGTTCCATTTTTACAATGATAAGCACCTTTATACACACAACCGTCACCAGAAGATGTACCGCAATCTTTCGCAATCTTCAAATAAGGTTCAAAAACCTTAAATGCATCGACCGCCCCTCCTTCATCAGCCTCAATAAACATCATTTCATTTTCTCTCAAATACATTTGATATGCTTGGGACAATACCGAATTCATTTTTTTTAGTTTAACAACGGTTGTCTTTACTTTATGATTTTGTATAAGTGAAGGCATAGTTAATGCTGCAACAACACCAATAATCCCTAATGTTATTAACACCTCCGCTAATGTAAATCCTGCTTTCGGAGTCAGACGTAAAAAAGCCCCCCCCCCGACAGTATTGAATATTAATCTTCTCATTTTTAACTCCTTTTAACTATTACTAATATTATAAAATAGTTACAAGAAAAATTCAATCTTGTAAATATTAACTTTTTTTACAATATTATTACTTTTTGAAATTAAACGGGAATAATATTCTTAATATATTTAAGGAGAGTTTATATGAGCATTAAAGTTGACGGAATACAATCAGAGGATGAATTACAAAAAGCCCAGGCATCAGCCCAGGCACAAGGAACTTCTATCGCAAATTACTCAGAATGGGCAGAAATATTGAAAGAATTTTCAGAAAATGGCATAGAAAGTACAGGCTCATATTCCGGCGACAAAGCAAGGTTGCAAGAAATACAAGAACTTACAGAGCAGTACGTTGCTCAAATCCAAGCACAAGAGCAAATTAAACAAACCGAACCCCAAAACAAAGAAACCGATAAAGTGCAAAAATCTTCGGAAACTGACAGAGAGCAACAGTTAAAAGCAACTGTTGTCAATGGCACAAGCTCACAGATTTTAGCTGATTATATGAAATTTTATCATTTGCTGTAATTTAATGTTTTAATTCGGTTTAACGGCCAAAATAGCACAACAGCTTTACCAATAAATCTGTCTTCGGGCAAAAACCCCCACCATCTGCTGTCAAGAGAATTACCTCTGTTGTCACCCATCATCATATATTGCCCTTCAGGGATTACAACAGGTCCGCAAATCATGTCATCCGTGCAAGGTTTATCGTAATAATCACTTCTGATATAATCTTCTTTTAACGGTTCATCATTAATAAAGACAGTGCTTTTGCCTTCTTCATCGGTTTTAATCTCAAACTTGTCGCCGGGCATCCCGATTACACGTTTAATATATGCAATATCCTTACAGAAAAACCCTGTAAGACGTGAAAATACACGCCAGGGGGTATTCGGCAGTTTTTCAAACGGCGGATAAAAAACCATTATATCGCCACGCTCAGGAGTTTTATAAAATCTGGAAAATCTTTCAACAATAATCCTGTCACCTTCAATCAATGTAGGACGCATAGAACCTGAAGGTATCCAACGGATTTCCCCGACAAAAAATCTTATTATTATAACCATTACCACTACAAAAACAACAGTTTCTATAATCTCTCTGGCAGTCGGGTTTAACTTCATATATTCATTTTTATATTTTTGTACAAATTCTTTTATTTTATTCATATCTCATAAGCTCCAAAAGCTCTGCAAGCGCAAGTTTATATTTATTTTCATCAATATCTTGCAAGCATTCAAGTGCATAATTAATATAATTATTTAACAAAGTCTGTGTTTTTTCAATAGCAACTTGAGAAATTTGTGTTCCGCCGGCAAATATAACAGGCGCATTATAAACGCCATCTTTTATATCAGAATTTGTAGTTTTACAGTTAATCAAATCATCGCGGATTTGAAATGCTATGCCAAAATTACGAGCAAACTGCAATCCGTCAATTTTTGCGTGTGCAATTAACAAGCTGCCACATAGTGCAGTTTCGAATAGTTTCGCTGTTTTTTGCGCAGATTTTTTAATATATTCATCCACTGTAGGAATTTTAAATTTATTAAAATGCTGAATTATTTCACCTGTGCTCATAACTTCAAGAGTATTTGAAAACATTTTTACAAGCTCTATTGACCCGATTTTAAGAACTTTATCAAGCGCAGAGGAAAGTAAATAGTCCCCGCAAATCACAGCCAGCTTGTTGCCGAATTCACTGTTAAGAGTTGGAGTGTTACGGCGGATTTTACTTTCATCTATTACATCATCATGAATTAACGAGGCATTATGAACAAGTTCGATTGCTGATTGATATAAAACCTGTTTTTCATCAATATTTTCACCGATTGCTTTTAGAAATAAAAAAGAGATTAGCGGTCTGATATGCTTTGAAGGCGCGTTTAAAAGATTGAAAAGTTTTGATTTCAAAGGTTCTTGAACGTCAACACCTGTCGTCATTTCTTCTATAACCTGCTGTATTTCATCTTTAAGAATATTTAAAATATTAATATATTTTTTCTGCATAACTCACTACACTTGACAAAACTAACAAAATCGTAAATAATATAGGTGTAGGGCGAGAGCCTTTAATGCTTAAGGTGGATTAAAGACTCTGCTTCGCACCCTACGGTTTCAAATTTAATGCTATTACTGCTATTGAAAATGCTAGTAATAGCATTATTATTTTATCAACCATAGCTTAGCCCTCCTTTCGTCCAATTTCTTCGTAAACTGTGTGTGACGGAAGTTAGCGTATGTGCCAAGCCCTACATATAAATTATATAATAAATCCGTTTTATTGTCCAGAAAACTATTATTTATCCCAAACATATAATTCATTAAAATCGAAAAACTCTTGTGGAGTAACATGAAAAAAATCTAAGATTTGTATTAAAACTTTACTGCTAATATTTCTTTCAGAACGTTCCACGTGTCCGATATATTTATCATTCAAACCTAATAATTCTGACAATTTTTCTTGCGTCAAACCATGCAATTGCCTGTATTTACGAACTTGCTGTCCTATTTGATTATAAAAATATTGTTCAAAGCTTGACATATTTTTATTATAATTGTATACCTATATAGCACCACTGCCACATAAGCACTATTCAGGAGAATATTATGTAATTCAGACATGATAATGATAGTCAAGAAGCTATATTAGACATTAAAAAAATTTGTTCATTGGGACATCTAAAATTTTAGATAAAGCAATAAGTTTTTTCAAACTTATATACCTTTCAACTCTTTCAACATGACCAATAAATTTAGAATTCGCTTCCAATAACTCAGAAAGTTTTTCTTGAGTAATTCCTTTTTTCAATCGATATTTGCGAATATTATTACCTAAAGTTGAATATACTTCTTGTTCAAAATCCATATTATAAATTTACGACAGAAAACGATACGCAAACACTAGCGTATAAGCACCATTAATAAGATAAAATGGAGGACACAATGGACGAACGACACAAATTATTTACTTTACTAACACAAAACTTTGTACAACAAGCACTTATAAACATTAATGAACAGGAAAGAAGAAGAACAAGCTGTCCTGATGTTACATTAACTGATTTGGAATTTGAGGTGCTTGTCGGAATTACACAAGGCAGAAATAAAAATGAACTTAACGAAGCTATTGAAAATTCTGAAAATAAAATATCTTATGCCAAAGACTCATACAACGCGCTTGCTATAAGATTATTCCAAAAATTAGAAGCAAGGACTATGCCGCAAGTTGTATATAAAGCTATGAAAATAGGGTTAATCGAATAAAATCTTACCAAAACTCTCCTTGCTATTTACTTCTTGACCTATAAATTAACTTATTGGCAAGGAGAGCCGCTTAGGCGGCAAAAAAAAACGACTTGCTGTTGCTCGTCGTTAGAAAATCAATAGGAAAAAGGGAAAGGAAAAAATTTTGTTTTGCCACCGATGTTTTGTAAATGTATACAAAGCCTTATGTGGCGGGTGGAGCGGCTACGCTCCCTATCCGAAGGTTTTGAAGGATGATTCGGTATTCTTTTGGATAACCTGTGATACAGCATCGATTTCTGTTGAAATTGCTTTTTGCTCTGTATCAAGCTGTTTCAATCTCAATTCAAGGTCTTTATCCTGCTGTTGAACAATTGCAATTTTGGCATTAATTTCTTGAATTGCTTGATCGTATTCGTATTTATTGTACTCATACTGGTTCATAGCATCTTCATAAGCAGCCTGATCTGTAGCTGTTTCTGTAGTTAATGCGTATGTAATTGAATGTCCGCCTTTATCAACTGTTCCATCTGCGTTGTAAGCAGGAATAGTTAAGTTAATATATCTGCCTGAGCTGTCTTTTTCAATTTTACAGCCTGTTAATGCTTTAACTTCTTCTGACTTTGTTTCACTGCCAACTTTATAGCAGTTGATATTTGACAATGAATTACCGTTGTTATCATAGTTTGCACCTGTCAAATCTGTTTTCTTATAAAAATACGGTTCATATTCGCCTGTAGTTGTATTTTTAATGTAACGAACCATATATTCGCTATCAGCACCGTATTTATTTTTAAGTAATTCTATATATTCCTTTTCTTCTTTAACAAGCTGTTTAAGCTGGTCTGCAGAAAGAGATTCAAGATAGTCATCTGCACCGCCTGCCTCTTTATCATAAGTGCCTTCAGCTGTAGTCGGAATATTTACACCCATTTGTCTTAATGTAGTTGCACCAACTTTAAATACAGTTTTTGCAGCATTTGAGTTAACAATACTTGTAGTTGCTGATACTACTGAAAAATCATCAGTCCATTGTCTTAAATAGCTTACAGTATACTCACCGTTAGGCTGAGCCATCATTGCGGTAATCTGGTTTGTTAATGCACCGTCCTGAAAAGTGTACACCGTTTTGGTGTAGTCGTCGACAGACGGCGGAACAGGTACTGACATACCGAGCAAATTATTGTAATAATTTGCAGACTGGTTAGACAATGTTGTTCTTTGTTGGTTAATCTGCTGACCTTCAAATTCAACATTGTTTTTTCTGGCTGTCAGACCTAAAAATCTAGCTTGTGACGCTGCCATTCCCATTGCTGTCGAACTTCCTTTCGTTGGTTTTAGTACTCGTAGTCATGTTGTCGGCACATGTCAGCTAAAACTTTAAACATGTGTTTATACATGTTACAAAATCGTTACAAACCATCAATTTCTAAATCTGTCCGATATGTATGAAAGTATAGCCCCGCCTATTTCTTCATTAGGGTCGAAGTTTGAAGTGTGAGGACGCATAGAATTCTGTATTAACATCTTAACTAATGGACCGAACGCGTCGGGAACTTGTGTTTTTCTGTAAATCCCTGCTAAAAATGTCTGGATATTCGGGGAAGTTGTATTATTAAAACGAGCCAACACAGGATACATTTTATCAATACCTTTCACCCCTTCATCAAGCATTCTATCAACAATATAAAGCGTTTCGGTAATCTGAGCCTCATTATTCGAGTGCACTAAAATATCAGCAAGATATGGTAAAGAAGCTTCTTTTTGCGAAACAAAACAGTCTATCTTATTTTGGTCAAATACAGTATAATTTCTTTTTCCTGCCGGAAGCATACAAGGTTTATATTGATTATATTGAACAGGTTGAACGTACATAATTACCGCCTTACGAATAAACAAACGGAGGTCCGTTTTTGATTTCAAACAATATATTCTCTGCCATTACTTTTAATTCTTCTTTAGGTTTACCTTCACGCGCCTGTTTGTAAAATTCATCCATCAGAGGCTGAATTGCAGAATCCTTTTTAGATTTAAAGTTTTTAAGTTCAGTTGAAACAAGTCTTTGTTGTAGTTCTGCCTCTGTATCAGCATTAAGTTTTTTAACCTGAACTTCTTTTATTGCATCACCGGCGAGTTTACCGCCGTATCCGATTGCGGTCAGACCTGTTGTACCGAGGAATAATGCTCTGAATTGTTTGTTTTCGGTATCAAGCAGATAATTATATAAAAATGCTCTGTAATCGTCAACGTGCGAATAGAATGTAGGTTTCGGGGTTTTGCCGCCGCCACAATATATATTTGCATCAACCGTAGACTTATTAATCTCGCGTGACAGACGTTTAATATATTCTTCTTTATCACTCCAATTCAGCGGTTTCAAGAACTCTCTTATTGCATCTTCTTTTGTTTCAGCTGTTTTAAAAAGATTTTCAAGGTTAAGCATATCCTGCGCTTTTGTCTTTTCCGTGGAATTTTCAACTACTTTTGTAATTTCGTTATTTGTTTCTTTAATAAATTTTTCTATATGACCTTTACTTCTTGTAAGAAGTTTTAAAGATAAAAAGCCCAAGCCGGCAATTCCCGCTAAAGTTCCCAGACCCAAAAGTATATAATTAATATTTTTTTGTTTTTCAGAATTTTCCTTACCGTTACCCTTAAACATTAAAGCTTTGAAAGTTTCTTCATACCTGTGTTTTGGCTCATAGTTCAAGTATTTTCCAAGTTCAATAGCCTTTTGAGAAAGCATACTTCTTGTAATTTGAATTTTTCCGGCAAAAGATTGGGTTTCAATATCAATAAGTTTTTCCTGAAGATTTTTTTGAATATCCGCTTCTTTTTTTCTTACCCAGACATCTTTAAACCCGTCAAAAAATGTTTTGCCCATAAAAGCCATTGCCGTAAGTGAAAATACACCTACACCCGCTTGGATTGTCTTATAGTTCGGACATTCTACAATTCTGTATAATGCCTGAATTGTTTCACTGTTAATTGCAACATTTCGAACAGTTGGCGGCACACGTTTCAAATTATCCATTGTAAGATTAATTTTTGAAGTATGATGCACTAGAGCCGCAACTCCTGCAATTACGCTCATTACTCCTAATGACAGAGCACTTATCGGGATTAAACTTTTTTGTGCTTTATCTTTTTTATATAACTGTTCCGGCATTGCTGTATTTTTGGAAATTACAAGCGTGTCCATTGTATCATTCAGGTTTACTGCACACTCTGGGCAATCTTTATCTTTTATAAAATTTGCAACCAGTACACCTTCGCGCGTTTCCATACTTGAGCGCTTTTGAGAGTTAGTTAAATTTCTTTGCTGTCTTACCATTTCTGCATCATGGAGTGGACTAATCATCTTTTTCTTCCTTGTCGGTTAATTTTTTATACAAATCATGTATAAATGTTTTCAGTTCAAATGTTCTTTTTGTTTCATCAATTTGTTTTTCTTCATTTTCCGCATCTAACGGTTTAAATATTGAAAACAGTGACTTTATTTTCTTTTTAAAATCCTTTAATGCCTCAGATATTTTCTTTTCAATAGAGGCTTTTAATTCACCCATCATTGCAGTTAATTTATCAGAAATATCAGCCAATTTTTGATGAACAGTTTGAATAAAATTTGCAATATTTGCGACCATCCTGACTGCACCGCCAAGAATTGTATTTAGTACAAAATTTACAGGTTTGGCAATTATTGAAGGCATAGTCTGCGTAATCATTTGCGCGATATTGGCAAGTTTTTGCGAATTATTCATCATTGCATTTTGAAAAGCCTGTGCTTTTTGTGCAAATGTTACGGCATCCTGTTCTCGTGCTTGTTGTGCCATTTTCTGAGCTTTTAAAAAGGCCCCGATTGCGGCGCATTGGCTCCAACTCATTTCACCGGGTTTTGCAGAGAAATCGGCTTTTTTCATTCCTCCTCCGCCCATGCCGTTACAGATAGGGCATGCACCGAGCGGCAGTCCGTGCGGACACGTACCTACTCTCGAGCTATTCGTTTTTACTGCGCCAAGTGACATTAAATCCTCACATATCTATTCTGCACGTAGATAATGCAACAAGTATTCCGACTTTTACGGCTGCGGCAGCAGTCGGAGATATTCACTCCGTTTCCTCTTATCTATAAACGTATGATAATCATGATTGTTAGTCAATTTATTATTAAGTTATAATAATTTATTATTGAATTATGATAATCTATTACTAGATTATGATAATTTATTATTAAATTATAAAAATTTATTACTGGTATAATAAATATGTAGGAGATAAAAGAATGACAAAACGAATAGTATCAGGAATGAGATCAACAGGGAAATTACATTTGGGGCATTATCTTGGTGTAATACAAAACTGGGTTAAGCTTCAACATGAATATGAAAGCTTTTTCTTCGTTGCTGATTGGCACGCACTTACAACAAAATACGATAAAACAGAAAACTTAAAACAGGATGTAAAAGATGTTGTAATAGATTGGTTAGCATGCGGGATTAATCCTGAAATTTCTACAATCTATGTGCAATCTTTAGTGCCTGAAATAGCTGAATTAAATATATATCTTAGTATGGTAACACCGCAAAACTGGGTTGAGCGTGACCCAACTCTTAAAGATATGGCAAAAATTTTAAGAACTAAAGAGGGAGCAAATTCTCAAATCAGCTACGGTTTAATGGGATATCCGGTTTTAATGAGTGCAGATATTATGATGTTTAATGCAACAGCAGTACCTGTAGGCATTGATCAGGTTGCACATATTGAGATTACCAGAGATATTGCAAGACGTTTCAACAATATTTATAAAACAGAATTCTTTAATGAACCAAAACCAATCCTAAATGAATGCTCACTGATTTGCGGACTTGACGGTAACAAAATGGGTAAATCTTTCCAAAATGATATAAAAATTTCGGATACAGAAGAAGTTACTGCAAAGAAAATCATGAGTGCAATAACAGACAGAAGCAGAATGCGCAAAGATGACCCGGGCCACCCCGCTGATTGCGAAGTTGCGTTCAAATATTGGCAGATTTTCGGCGATAAAGAACAGATTGATACAGTAAGATGCGAATGTGAAAAAGGCTTGCGCGGATGTGCAGACTGCAAGCGCCAACTCGGAGCACTAATCAACGAAAAATTTGCACCAATAAGAGAAAAAAGAAGATATTACGAAGAACACCCAGAAGAAGTTGAAAGAATTATCCGTGAGGGCTCTGAAAAAGCCCGCAAAGAAGCTCAAAAAATACTTCAAGAGGTAAGAAACATCATTGGCATGTATTAAAAAACTCCCTTTCGGGAGTTTTTTAATAGTCCATTTTCCAACCGTCATTTAAAATACGCCCAAAACAAGAACCATATTGACCTTCTGTAGCTGAAGAACAAGTTGTTCGCAGTTCTTCTTCACTCAACCAATAATCGGCTGATTGAATAGTTGCATGTTCATCAACTATAAAATTAAATAAATCACGACCATAAATATTTGGACCTTGCTTTCCATTGACATCCACATTTATATATGGCCAACCATTGCCATAAATACAAAGCGCTGCTCCGCTTGCTAAAACAGCACAGTCTCCATGCACAAAATTCCTTAGCCTTATTGACTTACCGTTTAAATTTTTGTATTCATCAGCAAAACATTCTTTTAATCCATCTTCGCTATCATTACACATTTTTACAGTTTTAAAATAATTTCGCAAGAAATCTGCATTACTAATATTTATTTCTTTGAAAGAAACAGCATTACGATCCGTAATTGCAGTTTCCATAGCTTGTGCCAACTCATTATAAACCTTTTGTAACTGAGTTACATAAACCTGACGCTGATGATTTTTTACAAGTGTCGGTAAGGTCATTGCAGACACAACACCAATAATTCCAAGTGTAACCAAAACCTCTGCTAACGTAAATGCACCTTTAAAATTTTTACAAAGCCCAAGGTGGCGGGTCAAGCGGCAATGCTTGCTACGAGGGCCCCCCCCCCCCGAAGGTTTTTAATAATGTTTCATGATTTTTCATAAATCCTACTCCTATTAAAATAACTACTATTTCATTATAGTACCTACACAAATTAATTTCAATAAAAAAGCCGTTTTGGTTTACTAAACGGCCAATCTCATATTTGGTAAAAGGTTTAAGTGTGTGTAGGAGAAAATAAAGAAAAAGAAAATGGTTTATATTTTATTTATTCCTACGTTTTATATATACATAACATATATCGCAGATATATTTACATTTATTTACATTGAATAAATATTTTTTTAATGTACAATATAATATTATTAGCGAGGGGTATTATGAGGATTGAAGCTAGAAATTTAATTAAGATATACGGTGACAGAAGTGTTGTTAATGATGTAACTTTTGATATAAATAAAGGCGAAGTTGTTTGTCTTTTAGGACCTAACGGGGCAGGTAAAACAACTACATTTTATATGGTTGTAGGACTTGTTAAACCAAATAAAGGTCATATTTTCCTTGACGGTGAAGATATTTCAGCGTGGCCTATGAATGAACGTGCAAAAGCAGGTATCGGATATCTCCCGCAAGAGGCATCTATTTTCAGAAAACTTTCTGTTGAAGATAACATCAAACTTGTTCTTGAAATGAACGACAAACTTACTGTTAATGAAAAAAGGAAGAAACTAGAAGAACTTTTATCTGAATTTGGGGTAGCAAAACTTCGAACTTCTCCGGCTGTCGCATTATCAGGCGGCGAAAGAAGAAGGGTAGAAATTGCAAGAGCACTTGCAGCCAGCCCGGATTTTATGCTTTTGGATGAACCTTTTGCAGGTATTGACCCTATTGCAATAGGTGAAATTAAAGACAACATAAGAAAAATTTCAGAGGATAAAGGTTTGGGTGTATTGATTACCGACCACAACCCTAAAGCAACTCTTTCTATCACTGATAGAGCATACGTAATTTTCGACGGTAAAATTAAAATTCAGGGTAAAAGTACAGATGTAGCAGTTGACCCTGTTGCAAAAGAATTCTATTTAGGAAAGGATTTTGCTTTATAATGAAACTTTTTCCTAAAATAACTATTTATGACAGATATATATTTAATCAGGTAATGATGGCAACTTTTGTGTCCATATTACTGTTCACTGTTGTATGGATTGCTCCTGAAATGCTTTTAAGCACAATTAAAAAGACCCTTGCAGGCGAATATGGTGTTAAAACAGCTATACTCGTCATATTTTACGAACTCCCGCTTATTCTGGGAAAAGCATTTCCTGTAGGGTTACTTTTAGGTACACTTTTTACGTTTGATAAACTTAGTAAAGACAGCGAACTTACAATTTTTCGCGCAGTAGGCTTATCTTTCCAGAGAATTCTGGCACCGGTTCTTGTTTTAAGCTTTATTGTCACAGGACTTTGTTTTGTTACGGGAGATAAGCTTATACCATATGCGGTAAACAAAAAAATAGCCATAAAAGGCGGATATATTTCTACACAATATATTTATACACAGAAAGATAAAAATGACGTGCCTACAAAGTCCGTTATTGTTTCAAAATTTTCTAAAAACACAATGTACAACGTAATTGTTTTGGATTTTCAAACAAAAAAATATAATGATGTTCATCAATTGAACAATATTTATCATGCAAAAACAGGTAAAAATTACCCGGATAAATGGGTTTTAAGCGATATTACACAATATCAAATATCAAACGACGGCATATTTATTGACATAAACAAATTCCCTACGATGAATATTCTTGAGGGTGAAGATGCAAAAAATGCCTTTACGCTTATGACCCATTCAGTCAAAAAAGAACGCGAAATAAATAATCGTAATCTCAAAAGCTACATAAAACTTCTTAAAAAAGAAAATTTAGATGAAGAATACAGATATATGCTTAATAAATACCTGCAAAGATTTTTCCACCCCTTTGTGTGCGTATTACTTGCAATTATGGGTACATTGCTAGGTTTCAGCAAACCAAGAGAACAGAAATTAATAGGGTTTACAATTGCAATCGGATGTATTTTTGTATATTACATAACTTTGCCTTTCTTCGATTTGTTAGCAGAAAAAGGTGTTCTCCATCCGTTTATAACAGCAGTATTTCCACCTTTCGCATTTCTTTGCGCAATCATAGCATTCTACAAATCAAAGGATTTATAATATGAAAAAATTATTATTGATATTGGCATTAATTCTTACATCATGCAGTGCAAATGCAGGGATTAATATTGATTATAATGACGGGATTTACCATATATCTTTGACCGGTGAAAAGATTAAAAAACGTATTCATTTCATTAGTTCAGAAAGTCTTATAACTAATAAAGAGGCACATCAGAGAGCTAAAGCAAAGCTTACGATTAATGCAGGGTATTTTGACCCTAATAACGAAAAATCAATTTCTTATATTGTAACCGACCGAAACACTGTTGAAGACCCTCTTGTAAACCAGAGTTTATTATCAAGTTCAATTTTAAGACGCAACATTGATAAAATTTTAAACAGAACAGAATTTCGCGTTGTAGAATGTTCTGATGGCAAACGCCATTATGAAATTGTTCCCCATAAAAGTTCTGTTGATTTCGGATGCAATATTATAACATCAGCACAGGGAGGTCCGTTAATTTACCCGCAGCTAAGACTGGAAGAAGAATTTTTTATAGTGAAAGATGCTGAAGGAAATATTATTCGTGAAAGCTGCTCAGTATTGCATAAAACTTCAAGAACTATTATCGGTATAAAAAATGAAGATGCTCAAATATTAATTATTACAGACGAACACCCAATGGATTTGTATGAAGTTCAAGAATATGTAAAAAAACTTGGTTGGGATAGAGCAATGGCATTTGATGGCGGAAGCTCCACCTCAATGAATTACCTGAAACAGTATAATATAACTTCTACAATTGGCGATGGTGCAGGAAGAAGTTTAAAATCATTTATGATAGTAAAATAAAAAAAGCAGGTAAATACCCGCTTTTTTTATTTTAAAACCTATTCGCTATTATTTTACAAAATAGCTTGCGTTTACATTTGCATATATTTTAACAACACCGCTTTCAATTGAAGTAGATGCTGCCTCCGGAGCTGCACCTCCAGCATCCATCATCATGTTTGACTTCATCATACGATATTGAGTTCGTACTGCATTATTTGCACTACAAGATACATCCATTGACCTAATTCCTGTAATAGATGTAGGTACAGCCTTTGCAACAGCATCAGCTCTGTATCTCGCTCTTTTAGATGCAATTCCCAACAAATTGTTACACTCATTTTCATAATTTGATACTGAGAAAGTAAGACTATTAACATTTGTTGCACCAAGAGCAATTGCTTTATCAATCATTGCTCCAAGTTTATCAATTGATTTAGTATGAACAATTACAGAATTTGATACTTGATATTTATCAAGCGATCTTTTACTGCCGGAATAAGAATAAAGAGGAGATGCATTGTAATCAGTTGTTTTGATAAAATCACCGTTTGCCGTATTAATCATTGCTTTTAATTCAGCTATAACTTTTTCTGAAATCTCTTTATTTTGGATAGTAGCCTTTTGCATAGATTTGTTGTCATAAGTTTGAACTGCAATAGATACTTCTGCAACATCCGGAGCAAGTTCTGCATTAGCCGTTGTGCTTACTGCAATGTAACCTCTCTCAATACCGGTATTGGTTGTAATAGCCTGAGTTGACATACAGCCCAGTACAAGTGCTGATGCTACAGTTAATAATAAGAATTTCTTCATACATTCTCCTTTTCTTTTTCCTCTGTAATTTCAGTTTTTTCTAAAATTTGTCTCTGAGCTTTAACATTGTCCAAAATTCTTTGTAGCTGCGCATCGCTAAGTTGATTTTTTGAACTAAAAGCACATAGATATTTTTTTCTGTCATTTACAATAAAACCACTTATTGCAATGATAGCCCACAATAATAATCCCTGTACTATATTAATAACGGGAATTGCAACAAAATTTGCAACCCAGTTCCACGTATTCATCGCAATAATCGCAGGGAAAGCTATAAATCCGGCAGCCAAACATGTTACAACAAATATTGCCATAAACAGTCCTCGAAACCCTGAAATTTGTATAACTCGCATCTTTTTTCTCATAAAACCTTACCTTTTATCATGTTCAGAAAATCATCTTCTGTTAATATTATAACACCTAATTTTTGAGCTTTGTCTAATTTTGATCCAGCATTTTCACCCGCAATAACAAAAGAAGTGTTCTTAGATACCGAAGATGAAGTCTTTCCGCCCAAAAGTTTAATTTTTTCGGATGCTTCATCTCTTGTCATATTTTGTAATGTTCCTGTCAAAACAAAGGTTTTTCCTTTTAATTCATCAGAAACGTTTTCAGCAGGCGGAGCAGGTTCAACTCCAAGTTCTTTTAATTCTTCAATCATTGCAATATTTTCAGTTTTTTTAAAAAATTCATAAATATCTTTTGCAATAATTTCACCGACACCATCAACTCCTGCAAGGTCTTCGACAGAAGCATTCATCAAATTTTCAAGTGTACCAAATTCAGCGGCAAGTACATTTGCAGTTTCTTTACCGACATTTCTTATTGTAAAAGCAGTTAAAAGCCTTGCAAGCGGACGATTTTTACTGTTTTGTATTGCTGTAAACATATTATATGCTGATTTTTCTTTTACCAAATCTAACTGCATAAAATCCTGCATAGAAAGTTTGTATAAATCAACAGCACTTTTAATAAAACCTTTGTTATAAAGTTGTGCAATAACAGACGGTCCTACTTTGTCAATATCCATGGCATCTTTAGACACCCAGTATTCAATTCCCGCACAAACTTTTTGCGGGCACTGAGGGTTATCACAATAAAGATTAACCTCATCTTCATGCGTATTCAATTTTGCTCCACAAGACGGACACAGTTCAGGAGGTGTATAGACAGATCTTTTAAAATGTTCTTCATCATCTATAACTTTTACAACTTTTGGTATAATTTCAGCTGCTTTTTTTATATAAACCTTGTCGCCAATTCTTACATCAAGCCTGCCTACCTCATCAAAGTTATGCAGACTTGCTCTTGATACCGTGCTGCCACCTAATTGTACCGGTTCGAGTATCGCAACGGGTGTAATTGCGCCGGTTTTACCGACACTTTCTTCTATCCTTACAAGTGTTGTAGTTACTTCCTCGGGCGGAAATTTAAACGCTGTTGCCCACTTTGGAGCACGTGAGGTAAATCCCATTTCTTCCTGTGTCAAAAGACTGTTTACCTTAATTACAACACCGTCTGTTGCATAATCAAGCCCAAAACGTTTTTCATCCCACATTTGACAATATTGAATAGCTTCTTTCGCGTCATTACAGAGTTTTACATTTGGATTTGTTTTAAATCCTAACTTTTTCAGATATAAAATGCTTTCATAGTGAGTTTTAGGAAGATTTTCGACATTCCCCGTAAAAATTGCCGTATAACAAAACATTGAAAGATCGCGTTTTGCGGTAATTTTACTGTCAAGCTGTCTTATTGACCCTGCTGCTGCATTTCGCGGATTTGCAAATAATTTTTCGCCATTTTTCAGGTTTTCTTCATTCAATTTTTCAAACGAAGATTTTGGCATATAAATTTCGCCTCTGACCTCCACATCAACAGGTTCAAAAAGCTTTAAAGGAATTGCTTTAATTGTTTTAAGATTATTTGTAATATCCTCACCCGTAATACCGTCACCGCGGGTAACTCCGCGCACAAAAACTCCCTGTTCATATGTTAAAGCGATAGCAAGACCGTCAATTTTAAGTTCGCATACAAGTTCGGTTTCACCGTATTCTTTAACAATTTTTTTGTACCA
The DNA here is from genome assembly GCA_950096985.1 of uncultured Candidatus Melainabacteria bacterium. Taxonomy (GTDB): domain Bacteria; phylum Cyanobacteriota; class Vampirovibrionia; order Gastranaerophilales; family Gastranaerophilaceae; genus Stercorousia. Next base: position 28,549 of record CATNBA010000003.1, on the reverse strand, counting down.
ATCTTCAAGTTCATCGTACTCATAAGTGTTATCAAGACTGTAAAGACGGTATTTATGTTTATATGGGAGAAACTTTTCACTCACAGACCCGACCCTTTGTGTAGGACTGTCAGGAGTAATCAAAAGCGGATTTTGAGCCTCAAGCTCTTTTAGTTCAGCAAACATTTTATCGTATTCAAAGTCACTAATCGTCGGATTATCCTCAACATAATATTTGTAGTTTGCTTTGTTTATCTCGTCTTTTAAAAAGTTTATTCTTTCCAACATTACATCACCATGAGTAATTCTCTGATAACTTTTGTTGCTACGGCAGTTGAAACACCTGATGCGTCATAATCAGGAGCAAGCTCTACAACATCCGCGCCGACAATATCAAAGTTTTTAAGATATTCAAACCAACCGATAAGTTCATTAAATTGCATTCCGCCGCTTTCTGGAGTTCCCGTACCCGGCATTACAGACGGATCTAAACAATCCAAGTCAACCGTTACAAAAATCTTTTTGCCCTTTAAGCAATCAAGTTCAGAGTATTCAGAAATAAGAGTATTGTGTTTTCTCATAAATTCCCACTCCTCTTTCATACCTGAGCGTATACCGATTTGTTTAAGATTTTCAGGACCGACAATCTTTGATGCGTGACGGATTACGGCAGAATGCGACATTTCTTCGCCCAAATATTCTTCTCTCAAATCAGTATGGGCATCAAAATGCACGATTGCCAAATCTTTATAAAACTTTGAAACAGCTTTGATTTCAGGTAAAGTTACAAGATGTTCGCCCCCGATACCAAAAACTTTTTTTCCGTCTTTATAAATTTCTTCAACATTTTTTTCGATAAGCTCAAGCGACCTGTAAGTGTTGCCAAGAGGAAATTCCAAATCACCTGCATCATGAAAATTAACATCCTCAAGGTGTTTGTTAAAACGCGGAGAATATTCTTCCAACCCCCAGCTTGCAAGCCTGATTTGTTCAGGCGCAAAGCGAGAACCGCTCCTGTATGATACAGTGCCGTCAAACGGCATACCCAGCATTACGATGTCTGATGAATTGTAATCAGAATTTTGTCCCATCCAATTTCTGTCTAAAAACGGTCCTGTCAACATAAAATTTCTCCTTTAAAATCATATAAAAGAATACTAACAAAAAGACTTGCTTTTTTCAACTTAATAGTTAAAATATAAATATGAAAAAGTTTTTATTAATTTTGATTTTATTGTTTGCCGGAATAGCTTATGCTGATACGGATTACGAACAAATATACAGGGAACTTGAACCTGCTGATTTTTCATATATACACAACATTGATCCTGGTGAAATGTATGATGTAAAAGATACCTCCTGGTCACCATATCCATTATTCAGATTAACAGCTCCTTTGTTTTTCAAAAAAACCATGATTGAACCTGGTTACTATCTTTTAACACCACGCGAACATAAGGGAAGCTGGTATATACTTTTCAAAGAACAGGGTAAGGTAAAATACATAATCCCTGCTTATAACAGAGAAATAGTTCCTATGGGATTTTATGACGAAAACCTGCCAAAAATTAAATTAACCCCTGCACAAAAATTTCATTTAAAATTCCATGACTTCGTTGGTAAACACGTAAAATCTTCTCAGAGAAAACCTGCTCCCGAAACATTTTTAGAGGCAACTGATTTGGAAGATAATTTCGTTTCAATAATAATTTATTGGGGAAGCCACAGATATTATATGATATTAAGAACAATTCAACTATAAATCATATCGACTTTCTGTTGATTTGAAATACTTTTCCAATAAAGGTCTGATAATATGTTTACCTATAAAACTAGGTTTAAACCTAATATCTTTAACATACCCTTTATTTAGCAATATTCCCAGATAATTAGGTATAAAATCTTTTTCTTCAAAACCCATTAATCTTATTATCTGGTATTGTGCGTGCACATGAAACGGCATAAAATAAGCAGTTGTCTGTTGGTAAGGCAAATTACAGCTTAATATAAAATCGACATACCACTGCATTTCACCGGGTTCAATATTTAACATATCTAAAAAAGTCTTATCCCTTTTTAGACAATACTCTTCAAACATTCTGACATATTCTGAAGTTAAAACAAAGGGCATATCTAAAGTTAAAGTCGGATATGATTTATCAAAAAAACCTTTAGTCTTTGTAACACTTCTTATATTATAAGAATTGTATTTAGCTCCCTCTTTATACAATAAAGTCATAGGCAGACGTTCAGCTTTTGTATGTCCCGTAATTGGCAGACAAGGTTTGTTGTCATATAAGAAATCAGACAAATAGAAATCTTGTATAAAATAACCGTCGCAATCAATAAGAATATAATGTTCTGAAAAATTTGTTTTATAAAAATTTAATTTTACTAATTGCTGATAAGTCCATGCTTGTTGAAATTTGTCATTACTAAAACAATATTTACCTGCAATTTCTTCATCAATAAATATAGTGCATTCAATATTCAGTTTTTGTAAACAATTCTGAAAGTATTCATACTCACTTTGCGCAACCGAAATACTTATTGGTATATTATCCCTGTTAAATTCTTTTATTGATTTTACAAGTTGTTTAAAACAATCTATATCTCTGACACAAGCTTTTATAAAAAAAGCCAGTTTATTCTTATATTCCATTTATTACACTCCGAATTTTATTATCAATTACTTCACCACACTTATCCCAGCTGAATAATTTTGCACGTTCCATTCCCTTAGCAATACATGCTGCACGAAAATCTCTGTCAAAATACATTTTTTCCATAGCACAAACCATTTCTTCATCATTGTGAGGGTCAATTTGAATACCGCAATCACCAATAACTTCAGGTATTGATGTGCAATTTGAGCAAATAACAGGGACACCGCATTTCATTGCCTCTAAAACCGGCATCCCGAAACCTTCATACAAAGAGGGATATAAAAACATCTCAGCGCCACTGTATAATGCTGATAAATCTTCATCTTCAACATACCCAATGTGAAGAATTCTACCTTCTACATTTCCAAAATCTTGAAGATTTTTCTTTAAAACAGGTATAAAGTCATCAAAGAATGCACCGCCTAGTACAAATACAAAATCATTAAGCTGGTTTCTATTTGTAAACTCCAGAAAATTTCTTATTGCAAATATTAAATTTTTTCTTTTATTCAAACTACACAAACTAAATATATATTTTTTATTTAAAGGAATATTATATCTTTGTTTTACATTGTTAATTTCGTTAAAGTCAGCAATATTTGAATATGGTTTTCCTGTAGAAAGAGGAACTACTGAAATATTTTTTTCAGCCATTTCGGGTACATATTTTAAGAAATCTTGTTTAGTATATCTCGAATTTGCAAAATAAAAACTTTGGTCATTAATTGAACGTACAAGTTTTTCGTACCATTTATGTATTCTCGGATTAATACTGTCATCATCAATCATAGGAATAGCATCATGTAATATAGTAAAACATTTTATATGTTTCTTTTTGCTAATAAAATTAGGAACAGCACTCATTGGCGTAAAATATACATCAATTTCACTAAGTCGTGCTCTAGCCTCTAAAACCATATAAAACTTTTTAAGTATTGATGCGGTTAATGCATAAACACCTCTGAGCAAGCTTAATCCGTTTTGTTGTTTATTTTGATTTTTTAAATTCCTGAAAAAAGAAACCCAATCCTGCACACGCGAAAACTTGTAAATTTTACAATTCGAAAATTCAGGATATGTATCAATAACTTCTTTAAGTTTTATCAGATCTTCTGCATACAAATAAACTTCATATTCAGGACGTTTTAAAAACTCTAACAAAACATTATAAGCAACAAAGAAAATACCGCTTCTTGATGAATCTCTTAAAAGTATGTTACAAACCACTGTTGCATCATACAACAAATTAACTTTTTTCATTATAAAATTACCTCTTCTTGACAAGAATGAATTTATCATTTAAAAACCCAATTTGTCAAGTGCTTAACAATTGATATTCGTTTTCGAGAAAATGCTACCATTTAATACCAACTTTGTCAAATAAAATTCCCATTTTACGGTATATAAATAAAGATGCAAATATCTTAATATAATAGTCATGAATAAATTAAAACTATTTGGCAAACGACTTAAAGAAATAAGAAAAAGCAAAAATTTTACTCAAGAACGATTAGCTGAAAGTATTAGAATTGAACCTAAACAAATTTGCAGAATCGAAAATGGTACTTGTTTTACAACATTTGATAAATTACAAAAAATTGCCCAAACATTAGATGTTGAAATTTATGAATTTTTTAAATACAACCATAAAAAGCCAAAAGATGCATTAATAAAAGAAATGGATGAAATCTTTAAAAATGCATCTGATGAAAATATTGAATTAATTTATAAAGTAGTTACAACTTTAATCGTCTAAGTCCTCATCTTTTTTTATACTATCGACAACCATTTTTGCCATTTCTTTTGCAATAACATGCTGTGTTGCAGCAGGGCAATTTTGCAACATATTCATAGCTGTTCTTAATGTTGTATCAATATCATACCAACGACCTTTGCGGTTATCGTCAAGTCCTGAGCCGACTGCGTTAATGATATCTTCTACTGCCTCAAATTTTTCATCCTCAATATTATGTTCAATAATAATCTTAATCAGATTTAATGCAATTCTGATTTGGGTTTCATCATCAGACTGTTCAAGAGTGCTTACCGCCTGGGATAAAACAGGATCTTTGTCATACCATCTTCTGTGTTGATTTGTGTATTCTTCCTTCATAATGCCTCTCCTCACTATACAAATGTATTATGAAGGTTTTTTGCAAATATGTCAACCCTGTTTAAAAGTGACACCTTTAGTTCCTTTAGGATATTCCCAACCCAAAGAACAGCTTTCGCATGCAATTCTACAAGCGCCGCATTCCAGACAATTTTCATAATTAACAATAAGTTTCTTCGCAGTTTCATCCCATTCATACACTGCCGCAGGACATATTATTGTGCAAACTCTTGAATTACAAACACGGCAGCACTCTTGAACAGGTTGTAAATGAGATTTTACATCAGGCGTATATTTTACGGTATATAATTTATTTTCTAAATCACTCATTTGACCAAAATACTCCATAATAGTTTTACAATTGTCCACATATCTTTAAACAAATCAGAAATTTTTCTGTCAGTAAAAATACTTTTTATGAACTTGTGATATTTTTGACGTTTAGGAATACTGTCAACTGAGGTAAACATTTCAAAAAATGAATTTATTTTTTTCAGGTAATAACCAAGAAATTCAGTTTTCCTATCCGCAATCGCTCCCATTAAATCCTTATATGTTCTTAAATCTTTTATAATAAATGAATTTTCAAGCATTTCCTGATAACGTGATAAAGATTGAGCGGTGTAATCACCTTTACCAAGTGCAATTATGGCTGTTTCAGCGGCAAGTTTTCCGGAAATCATTGCAAGATTAGTGCCTTCCCAATGCATATTATTAACAAGCATAGCAGCATCACCGCAAACCATTACACCATTACTTACAATTGCAGGAATTTTTTTGTAACCGCCTTCAGGAATTAAATGTGCTGAATATTCAAGCAGCTCACCACCTTTAATTAAAGGAGCAATTTGAGGATGCTGTTTTAATTTATCAAGCAAATCATAAGGTCTTAAACTTTTTTCAACAAGTTCATTTAACGCAACTCCAAGCCCTATACTTACAGAGTTTTTGTTAGTATACATAAATCCGAGTCCGAGCATTTCAGACATAGGTCCGCCAAAAATTTCATAAATACACCCCTCGTCAGAATTTACATGAAAACGGTCATTAATAACTTCTTCAGGCAGTTTTATAACCTCTTTTACACTCAGTGCAACATCTTGAGGTTTCAAATCTCCTCGCAATCCGATTTGTTTTGCCAGAAGTGAATTTACACCATCGGCAAGCACTACTATATCTGCATAATAGTCTTCAATTTCGGTTTTTACACCAATAACGCATCCGTTCTCAAGAATTAAGTCTTTAACAACAGTTTCTTCAACAAGTATCACACCTTCTTTTTCAGCCTGCTCTGCCATCCAACGGTCAAATTTGCCGCGAATTACAGAATAGCTGACAGTTTCATTTTTGCGGTAAGAAATGACCGTACCGTCATCCTCACCAAGAAGTGCGAATTTGTGTTCAATATTTCTTCTTTCCAAAGGTGCCGATTGTTCAAAATCAGGGAAAATTTCTCTTGTAGGCTGAGCATATATTGCCCCTCCAAAAACATTTTTACTGCCTGAAAATTTGCCCCGCTCGATTAAAACAACTTCTTTTCCTGCGCGTGCAATAGTTACAGCGCACGAAATCCCTGCAGGACCACCACCGACAACTATAACTTGAGTTTTATTTTCTTCTCTCATCAAAAAACCTCTGTTATAACTATACACCAAATCATATTCATTGTAAAATAGCTATATGATTATCACGGCAGGTAAATTTAAAGGAAGAAAAATAACCGTACCGGACGAAAATATAACACGTCCGACACTTTCAAAAGTTAGAATGAGCGTTTTTAACACATTGCAGTCCCTTGTGCAATTTCATGACAGCTCTTTTCTTGATATGTTTGCAGGTTCCGGTGTAATGGGGCTGGAAGCTTTATCGCGCGGATTTTCTAATGTTGTTGCTATTGAAAAAAATCTGAAAGCCGCAAATGCAATTAAATCAAACTTCAAAAAGTTCGACAATCCACCCAAATTAATAATTGCAGACAGTCTAAAGGCAAAATTATCAGAAAAATTTGATGTAATTTATATAGACCCGCCGTATTTTTCAGGAATTTATGAAGCAAGCCTCAATGCCGTCAAAAATAATTCAGTCGGAATTATAATTCTTGAACACGTAACGGAAGTTAATTTTCAAGGATTTGAAGTTATCAAACAGAAAAAATATGGTGATAAGTTTATAACATTTCTTAAATAAATAAAAAAAACAGAGTTGAAATTCAACTCTGTTTTTTAAAATTATCTGTTCAAATAACTATTTTACTAATTCTTTGAATTTTTTACCAGCTGAGAAAGCAGGAACTGTTTTTGCAGCAATTTTCAAAGGAGCGCCTGTTTGAGGGTTTCTACCTGTTCTAGCAGCTCTTTTACGTGGTTCGAATGTACCAAAACCTACTAAAGTAACTTTTTTACCTTTTGAAACTGTTTTTTCGATTGTTTCTAAAGTAGCTGCAATAATATCAGCAGTAGCTTTTTGAGAAACTTTTGCTTTTTTTGATACTTCTTTTACTAATTCTTCTTTGTTCATTATGAACCTCCTTCTACCTTGTGCATACAGTAAATGAAACCATTCTCTCTCTTACGCATGCTTTTCTATCGACAGACTTATTATAACATTTTATTTAAATTTAGCAAGTGTTTTTGAGAAAAAATATTCATAAATCCTAATTGTCGACAGGCTTTTAGCTTAACACGAACGCGAAACAGTAGTCATACAAAGTATTTCGACTAGTTATAAGATTGAGGATTTACTTTCGCAAATTTAACATCTTTGTAAAAATATTGTAAAATTTGGTAAGCATTGTATCCTTGTTTAGCAAGATTATTAGCACCATGTTGTGACATGCCAACGCCATGACCATTTTTTTTCACATTATCATCAAAGGACGGCACCGAACGCAAATATGGCACAGAGCTTCCCCAACTGTTTACATTTGTCTGCCCGCCGGCAGATGCAGAATAATAAGCACATATTACTTTTGTATTATATGTTAAAACGATACCTTTTGTTTCCTCAACTGCGGAATTAGTATTTGCAGTTTCTGAGGATGCACCGTTATACGCCTGGTCTTCCGGAGTATCTTTTAAGTCATAACCATATCTTGCACGTTTGCCGAGATTTGCAAGTGCATAACTTCTTGCTGCAATTGCTTGAGCTTTATGCGCTTCAAACGCCCAACCTGTAGGCATTTCAGCAGGAACAACACCTCTTATGTATTCTTCAAGCGGTACATTATTAATTACGGTGAGCTTGCCGTTTTTATTCTGTATCATTATAATGCCGCGATACCATCTGCCTTTTGCACTAACAAACCCTGCACTTAAAGGCTTTATAACAATATTATCCGATTCAACCTTATAATATGTACCTTTATATTTTATTGCCATTAAGTTATGATAAGGTTTAATCTCATAACCTTTCATTGCATCTAAATCGCATACTGTTTTATTTGTATTGGCATCAATTATTGTACCTTTAACAGATGTGCCCACTGATGCAGAATTAACTTCCGTTTGAAGTCCAATTTTAATTGCATGGCACGGATTTGCAAAAATCAAGATTGTTAGTATGAGTAAAATCTTCTTCACAAATAATATTATAACACAGAAGGGGTTTTAAATTCATTAAGCTTTTTGGTTGATTTTTTTAGGAATTTTAAGTTCTGCTTTAACTCTATCTGCAATGTCGTCACCAACAGCATGTCCTGCCGAATAAGCCGTCATTGATGCCGCAACGAATGCCAATCCTTTAACAACCGTACCTGCTTTTCCTGTCCAATGGTGTTTTTCCAAAAACTTAAATACAGGCTTTAATAATTTTGATTTTGAGGCTTTAGAAACTGCATTTTTGCATGAATTTGAATTTACAACTCTTTCATAATTATGTTTAACTGCCGCCTCTGCCATAAACATAGTTGATAATGCCGCAGCTTCTGTTATTCCCGTTTTAACTTTATCATCAGACATTGCAGTTTTAATAACACCGGATGCACAAATTAGCGGGTTTACGTTATTTACAGCAAATTTTGTAGCTTTACCGGCATATTCAAAGGCTTTATTCTCTTTTGCAAGCTCAGAAAACACACTCAATGCACTTCTTGCAGCTTTGGCAGCAAGACCGTCGTATTTTGCTACTTCCTGAATAAGTCCTGCTGTCTGCCCTAATGCAACAGCACTTCTCCCGACATCACCGTTAGCGGTCTTGTCAACATTTCGCGCTGCAAATATTCCTGATGCTACTGCACTGAACATTATAATTCACCTATAAACTACACTACACTTATATAAAGTATTTTTTTAGGTAAAAATTGCGTTTTTATTTACAATTGTAAAAAAAATGTTATAATACTAATTATGAGAAAACTTTTAATTATACTGGGAATACTTTTAAGTACAAGTTTTGCAAACTGTGCCGAACTTCAAGATATTCAGCTTGAAATGAGAGATTACGACACCGTTGAAATTCCAGCGGGAACTTTCATCCCAGTTATGAATACTCAGGAAATTTCTACTCAATATTGTTCCGAAGGTTATAAAGTCAAATTCATCGTTACAACTGATTTATTCATGTACGATACAATCATAATCCCTAAAGATACCGAAATTTACGGATATATTGAAAAAATTAACGACCCGGTTATCGGCACAAATGCATCAATGAAAATTCGACTTACAAAAATAGTTTGTCAAGACGGATGTGAAATCCCTATAAAAGGATATTTATATAATGCAAACAATAATATTTTCGGAGGCGGAATTTCAGAACCTGTAAAATACCATAAAGTTGCTCAACGCCAGCAAAAAGTTCACTATACAACATTACAGGTAAAACCTGTATACGAAAGAAAAATGGGCACACACACCACTATAGAAACAGGTTCAAATGAAATTGTTGTTTTAATTGCTCCGGCAGAGATTATCCATACACCTTAACAAATTGACTTAATAAGAATAACAAAATAAAATATGTAGGAAGGCAGGTAAATTATGAAAAAAATAATACCTTTAACAATTCTTTTAATAGGAACTTCAGCTATTGGAGCACCAAATTTTGATTATTCACAAAATAATCCCGCTCCAATATATAACCAAAACAATTACAGTCTTCCAACACATACTGTTAGTGCTAACCACACATTAAAAGGAAGTGTGGTAACAGTACCTGCGGGACAAAATATTTCTGCTGTAGTTGCAACACCTATAAGTTCTGCAAATATAACAGCTGGACAAAATGTATCTCTTGCACTAGGTTCTGATTTCTACTACAATGGAAATTTAATTGCACCGGCAGGAAGTTCAATCACGGGTACTGCAATTGAAGTTTCAAAAGCAAAACATGGCAGTATGAACGGCAAACTGCTTTTAAGATTTACTCAAATAACAACTCCTTATGGTGTACAAATTCCAATTTCAGCAGTAATTAAAACTACTGATAATACAGGAGTTCTTGTCGGCGGAACTAAAACGGATGTTGTAAAGGATTATGGAAAAGATGTTGCAATAGGGGCAGGCGCAGGTGCACTCGCAGGGGTTATTATATCACCTCTTGCCGGAGGTAACGTAGGCAAAGGTACAGCACTTGCTACAGCAGTTGGCGCAGGCGGCGGAATTGTTAAATCAATCTGGGATAAAGGTAATGATGTGGAAATACCGGCAAATTCAGCTATCCAACTTATTTTAACACAACCAATTACAGTTAACCCTGCAATATATAACAACAATTATTAGTAAATCGGGTAATAATTTTATTTTTGTTTTAAAATAAAATTGTCACATATCAGACATTGGGGAAAAAAGATGTCCTTAATCGGGAAATATACAGATAATATTATAGAAGAAGATGAACAAAATACAGGTTATACAACACCCGCCGTTTTGAAAAACGACGAAGAATTGAGTATGCAAAAATCTTTTGCAATCTCAACAGGTTTACACATTACAGTGCCTGCTCTGGTATGGCTTATAACTGTTATTTTGGCATTAATGGGAATTACTTTCACTTTATTTGACAAACCAAAACCAAAAATGAACGATATTGAATTTGTGCTTGTTGATAAAGAAGACACACCTATTAATAAAAATACACCTTACCGTTCAGATAGAAACTCTCGCGCGGGAGGTCATCACGACCCGAAAAGAAAAGTTTCTATGCCTTCAGCTGCACCGGGAGCACAACAAAAGGCATCACAGCCTTCTAAACAGCCGGCTAAACAACAGCCTGTAAAACAGAATCCTATACAAAAAATGGTTCAACAGGCGCAACAGCAGCCAAAACAAGCTCAAAAACCAACACAAGCTCCACAGCAGGTGCAAAAGCCGCAACAGGCTAAACCCGCACCACCAACAGCTCGTCCGTCAATAAAACCGCCAAATACTCCAAAACCGGCAGTAAAACCGACATCACCATTTACCGTTCCCGTACCAAAAGGTGGAACAGGTACAGGCAGATATACAACAGGTCCAATCAGCGGCTCAGGAACTTCTGCAAAAGGCGGAGGTTCAACATCCGGCTCATCAGCAGGAAAATATGCACCCGGACCTTCACTTGCACCGACAGGCGGCTCAGGCAGTAAATTAGCTAAAGGTACAGGCGGCGGCGGAACCGGCGGTGTAGGCAATCCGGGACCGGGAAATCCCAACGGCAGACCGGGCATTGATGCAATCAGAGAACCTGATTTCGGTCCATACATGAGAGATTTGCAAAGACGTATAAAAATGAACTGGGATCCGCCAAAGGGCAACGAAAGTAAACGTGTTGTTCTGTTATTTAAAATTGCAAAAGACGGCAGATTATTATCTTGCAGTGTATTTAAATCTTCGGGACTTCCAGGAGCGGATAAAGCCGCAATTAATGCAGTACAGGCAACAGCACCTTTCAGACCGCTGCCTGCCGAATTTAAAGGACAAAGTATAGATATTCAGTTTACGTTTGACTATAACGTATTCGGGGCATCAGGATACAACTAGGGAACGTAGCCGTTCCATCCGCCACATTAGATTTTGTATAAACTTTTGAGGCAAACACAAAATACAAGCAGAAAAGAGGATAAAAAATTATGGAACTATTATTACAATCAATTGCAATGGACTGGCCTGTATTATTACCGATATTGGTCTGTTCAATTCTGGTAGTGGCTGTTGTTATGAACAGATTTTCTTTCTACAAGAAAAACAAAAGAGATGTAGTGTTATTTATTCCAAGATTACAAAAAGAATTGGTGAAAAATAATTTAGACGGAGCTCAAAATCTTGCAATCCAATGCGGTGGTGTAATCGGTGAAGTAACCGAAGAAGCTGTCAGAATTTTTTCTGAACAAAAAAACGGATTTTCACGTTCATTTGACATTGCAGCATCATTAGCTACAAGAAAACTTGAAAGCCACTTGACAATTCTCGGTACAATCGGCGGCGTTGCTCCGTTCTTAGGTTTGTTCGGTACTGTTGTAAGAATTCTTTTCACATTCCAGGATTTAGCGGCACAAGGAAACCAATCAGCAGCTGTTGCATCAGGTATCGCATCAGCATTGATTGCCACAGCCTTCGGTCTTGGTGTTGCGATTGTAGCGGTAATCTTCTACAACTCATTCCAATCAATTGTAAAACGCTATGAAGATGATTTCCAGTTAATCAAATTATTGTTCTTGAGCTTTGTAGATTCAAATGATGAATCAACAACTCCAAGCAATGCTAATATTTCCTTGTAGGGTTGGGAAAACAAAACAGATGCGAGGTTGCTAATGCACCGAGTGCGTTGACCAAACAAAGCCTATAACACCAAAATTGGCTAAATACATACAAAAAAATATGAAAGGCGGCTTATGCGAAACCGTAAGCTGTGTTGAAAAAATGGCAATGAAAACAAACAAGGGCAAAGAGGCTCTTTTTACAGAAATCAATATAACTCCGTTGACAGATATTTTCTTAGTTCTGTTAATTATAATGATGGTTGTTGCACCGACTTTTCAATCAAATGACACTTCTATTGCAATGCCTGAGATTAACAGCGGTGTAACTATAGAACAAAGAAATGCAACCGTATCGGTTACAAAAGAGGGCAGCATGTATCTTAACGGCAATCCCGTTACGGAAGAAAATTTAGTATCGGAACTCGTTGCCCTAAAAGAACAGCTTGAAAAACCCGAACTTGTAGTAAAAGCTGATGAAAAGGTTAAAAGTGCCAAGATTATGGAAATTATGAATTCTGCACAGGATGCGGAATATAAAAAACTTATCGTAGCAGGCGAACCATTGAGTAAAAAAGAACAAGAAAAATTAAAAAACCAAGAAGGATAAAAAATAATAATGGGACGAAACAGAGATTCATTCAACGAAATAAATATAACACCTTTAACAGATATTTTTCTTGTTCTGTTAATCATTATGATGGTAATTGCTCCAATGCTTGATCAGCAGGGGTTAAATCTTACTGTTCCGGAAAATGTTGCAGAAGAACAGGTTAAAAATAAAGAAACCAAAATTATGACAATAATGGTTGATGCAAGCGATAATTTTTACCTTGACGGACAAGAAATTCCTCTTGCAAAACTTGAAAATACAATAAAATCACAGGCAAAAAACTATCCTGACGGACTTTTGATTAAAACCGATGCTGATTCATCACACGGTGCGATGGTAAAAGTTATGGACAGCGCAAGGAATTCTGGAATAACAAGTATTTCTGTTGATCAGATTTAATCCGTCCAGATAGAATTTCCATCGGCAACGTCAAAAAAACGTTTCATTTTATCTGCAACCGTCTCATCAGGAAAAACAGTGTTAAGTTTTGGCTGCACAGGTTTTGCCATTTCATCTAATTTATTCACACTTTTTTTGAAACTCTCAAAATCAACAATTTTCATAATTTTATCTCTCATCTGTATAAATAAAAAATTCCGAACAAACCTGATTTCACAATATAGAGTTTTGTTTACAATTCTTAAAGCACTAACATTGATTTTTGAGTTATAATAAAACACAGAGGTTTTGACCTTTGGCGATAAGATAGAAAGGGCGTTTTAATGAAAAAAAATCAATTTGCAGGGATGTACATAGTTTTAGGCATAGTAATACTTGCATTTGCATCATCATTTATGATGTCAAGTCCCACCACGAAGACTGAAGAAATTTCTTATTCAAATTTTCTTGAAAGACTTGATAACGGTGAATTCAGCAGAGTAGAAAAAGCAGATGACTTTTTAATTGCAATACCTAAAAATCAGCCAGAACAGGAAAAACCGACAACAGCTCCGACAATGGACAACCCGTTTGGAATTCCTCAGGTAAAAGCCCCTGCTTTGAAATATAAAGTTTTAACCCCTGCTTATGACCCTGAATTAATGAAAAGATTGGATAATTCCAAATCAGACATTCAGGTTACAAGAGAAACAGACCCTTCAAAAGCTCTTGGCAGTGCTTTAAGTTTCCTTCTTCTGCCTATATTATTTTTGGTATTTCTTGCAGTTATGGCAAAAAGTATTCAGGCAGGCGGGTCACAGGCAATGTCTTTTGGTAAAAGTAAAGCTAAAATGCTTCTCGACAGCAAAGTAAAAACAACTTTCAAAGATGTTGCAGGCATTGATGAGGAGAAAAAAGAACTTGAAGAAATCGTTGACTTTTTAAAAAACGGCGACAAATATATAAAATTAGGCGCAAAAATTCCAAAAGGCGTACTTCTCGTAGGTCCTCCCGGGACAGGTAAAACCTTGATGGCAAAAGCCGTTGCAGGAGAGGCAGGAGTTCCGTTTTTCTCAATCAGCGGTTCAGATTTCGTTGAAATGTTTGTGGGTGTAGGTGCAAGCCGTGTAAGAGATTTGTTTGAACAGGCTAAAAAACACCAGCCTTGTATCATATTTATTGACGAAATCGATGCGGTTGGCAGACAGCGCGGCGCAGGTATGGGCGGCGGACACGACGAACGCGAACAGACACTTAACCAGTTATTGGTTGAAATGGACGGTTTTGACGAAAACACAAATATTATTGTAATCGCCGCAACAAACAGACCTGACATTTTGGACAACGCATTATTAAGACCGGGCAGATTTGACAGACAGATTTATATTAACGCACCTGACGTTCGAGGCAGAGAACAGATTTTGAAAGTTCACGCTAAAAATAAAAAACTTGATGAAGCAGTTGATTTAAAAACACTTGCAAAACGTACACCAGGCTTTACTGGCGCAGATTTGCAAAACTTGCTTAACGAGGCGGCACTGCTTGCTGCACGAAACAATAAAGATTTGATTTCAATGGATGATATTGATAATTCAATCGACAGAGTTATTGCAGGTATTGAAAAGAAAAGCAAAGTAATGACAGATGAGGATAAAGAATTAACTTCTTACCACGAAGTCGGTCATGCACTTCTTGCCAAACTTTTGAAAGACGCTGACGAACTTCATAAGGTTTCAATCATCCCTCGCGGATACGCACTCGGTGTAACGTGGACAAAACCTAAAGATGAAAAAGTTCACACCAATAAAGCAAAACTTCTTGCACAGATTACCGTATCACTCGGCGGACGTGCTGCAGAAGAAATTATTTACGGTAAAGACCGCGTTTCTACAGGCGCATCACAGGATTTAATCAACGTAACAAATATCGCAAGAAAAATGGTTACAGCCTGGGGTATGTCTGACAAATTGGGCAACATGGCATACGGTAAAAATCAGGAAAATGTGTTTATGGGCAGAGATTTCGGACACCAGAAGGATTATTCCGAACAGGTAGCGTTTGAAATCGACGAAGAAATGAAACGCATAGTTGATGAAAAATACGAAGAGGCAAAACGCCTGTTGAGCGAAAATCGCGATATCCTTGAGGCGATTGCAAAAGAACTTCTCGACAAAGAAACTATCGAAGATAAAGAATTTGAAGAGATTATGAATAGGGTACGTCAAGCGTAACCCATTAATACGGAAACATTTTTCTAATATGCCACGCAGCAGAACCAATAAGCTTCGTGGCATATATATATGCTTCAAAAACATCCTCTATTTCGTAATAATGAAGTGCGTGGTATAACAAATTGTTCATATAAACAATCTTTTTAATCTCTCTTTTAACAATTTTCAATTTTGTCTTGTCATCAACATCAATCAAATCATCCATATTTTCGTAATCAATCATGTGGGTCTCCCTTTTGGTTTGCAAACCTATTATAAACCCTTTGCAATTGAAATGTCCAGCATTTAATTGTAATATTTTACATAGGTTTACAAATATAGTACAAGAGGTTTGCAATGGTCATAAAAGAAGATAAACATAGATTTGTTGTTATTATTGAAAAAGAAACATTCGAAAAATTCAAAATACTTGCAGATAAAGAAAAACGTTCTGCAAGCAACCTAGCAAATAAACTTATTAACGATTACATAGAAGAACACGAAAAATAAATAAGGGCAGCCCTGAAAACCTCCGACGTCACAACATATAGTGATAAATATGGGCGGAAAGGAGGTTAAAGATGAAACTAAGAGCAATTAAAAAAGCTCTACTGGCAATAGAGCTTTTAATCAGATTGATTTTAGTATTAATCAATTAAGGGGTGATAACAGTTGGTTAAGCTTATCTGGAGCTTAGCCAACTCCCTTATTTTTATTATAACATATTTTTTTGCGATTTCAAGTCCCCTTCTTGATTGCTCAAACAATATGAGAATACGAAATAAAATAATCAGTTATAATATTCACAAGCATCGGCAAAATCCATATCATTATCGCCGCGCCCAAAACCGGTTTGAACAAGAAGCTTAATTGGAATACGTTTACCTGAGGTGCTGTTTTTGAGATTACACCCAAAATAATATCCTGCCCCAATGTTGCAAGCAAAATCGGAGATGCAATCTGCAATCCCATATACAATACATTTGATGACATTTTTACAACGTAATCCAAGTTCACAAGCTCTGCCAACGGGATTAAAGTCCCATCCAATGGGAATACTTCAAAACTGTGAATTAATGCATTTAAAAGCCAGTAAACACCGCCTAACTGCATAAAAATTATTAGTCCCATAAATGAAAATAATTTACCCACAATCGAAACTTGTGAAGATGTAGTAGGATCTAAAACCATAGCTGATGAAAGACCCATTTGCATATTTACCATGTCACCGCCCGCATCAATAGCAAGAAGAATTAATTGCGCAACATACCCGAGCATTGCCCCGACAACCATATTCAATACAAGCGAAAGCATAAACGAGTTATCAATAATCGTTACCTCAGGCTTGATAACACCTGTTAAAACAATAGTCAAAAGCAATACAAGTGCAATCTTTACCATCCCGGGCATTTCTTTTCTGTTAAATACAGGAGCAAATCTAAAAAAGCCTAAAAGTCTTGCAAATATAAAAATACCGCCCGCCAGATAAGCGTTCATCATAGGAAACATTTTCATTAATTCTGAAAAAATTTGCTCCATCTATCTCCCCAATATTTTATTAGTTTCTACAAAATCAGGCTTAGGCATTGGTGTCTGCGGACTTGGAATATATTTAGTCTTTTGCTGATTATCGATAAACGGAACTTTTCCCGGGTTTTTCATAATCTCATTAATTGTCGGCTGGTTATTAAACTTGTCAGACATTTCGTGTTCAAAGGGACTTGTATATTTGTAATAATCAGCAGGCAAAACGTATGTATCATTTTTTGATACAAGATTGAACGCCATTGACATACCGTCAATAACAAAACCTTTTAAAAGGTTGATAAAACCTATACCGCCAATAATGATTACCAAAAATACACCCAAAATTTTCGGAGCAGCCGCAATTGTTTGTTCCTGAACCTGAGTTACCGCCTGCAAAATACCGACAACAAGACCGATACCCGCAGCAACAAGTACACAAGGCATAGAAATAGAAAGCATTAATAAAAATCCTTTTGCTAAATATTCAATCATTACTTCCATTTTTTCGTCCTCTCTCAAATACCTTAGTTGTAACTCGTCACAAGACCCTGAACTATAAGCGCCCAACCGTCTACAGCAATAAATATCAGCAGTTTAAACGGCATTGAAATAATTGTAGGCGACAACATGAACATACCTAATGCAAGCAAAATATTTGCAACAACAAGGTCTAATACAATAAACGGTACAAAGATGATAAAACCGATTTCAAATGCTGTTTTCAATTCACTGATAATATATGCGGGCGCAACCTGCCATACTGTAAGTTCCTCAGGATTTGCAGGTGCTTCACCTTTCGACATCTGGACAAAAAACGCAATATCGCTTTCTCTTGTCTGTTTCAACATAAATTCTTTTAAAGGTTTTGACCCCTCGTTTATCGCCTCAACAATATTCTGATTTTTTTGATAAGGAACAGAACCCATTTCATACATTTTCTGGAAAGTACCGCCCATAGTATAAAATGTCAAAATCATTGCAAGTCCGACGATTACAACAGACGGCGGCACTTGTTGTGTACCCATCGCTGTTTTAAGCATTGAAAATACTATAACAAACCTCAAAAAACTTGTCATACAGCAAAATACCAACGGTAATAACGAAAAAACCGTCATAACTATCAGCATTTGCAATACCGGGTTCATATCCTTAATTATTGTATCCATTATTTATATTAATCCTTATAAATTATTTACTATATTTTTGAAAACCTTTTTAGAACCGTTCGGTCTTTGAAAGTTCACAATTGATGGAAGTTCATCTACAGAAACCGCAGGAGTTTCATTACCGTCCAATTTTGAGATCAATGAAGTTCTTTCAGCATCTGATGCCACCAAAAATCTCTCATTACCCGCTCTTACAACATAAAGATTTTTACGCGGAGCAAGGCTTATGCAATCTTCAACATTCAAAAACTGTGATTTTGAAACAGAATTGCAAGAGAATTTTTTATACACAAGAACGGCAAGGAAAATAATTCCAATCATTGCCGTTGTATAAACTATGAAATTTACTAAGTATGTACTCATTTTTATTCTCCTTAAATATCCTCATCTTCCAGTTCAAAGTCGCTGTAATCAAATTCATCTTCCTCAGACGGTTCTGAAATTTGTTCCTGAGGAAGTTCTTCCTGAACAAAATTGTCGCCGGCATCTGAAAAATCTTCCTGAATGCTTTCCGTTGGCTGAGGCTGTGACGCATTTTGCGCACCTTTTGCAATAACTTCGTCAATCTTAACCCCATATCTGTCATTAACAATCACAAGTTCACCGCGCGCAATCGGTTTATCCTCAACACTCAAAGTTACTTTATTATCATAAATAGAGGTTAAATCAACAACCAATCCTTCCTCAATTTTTTTGAGTTCGCCGAGGGTAATTTTAACAGTGTCAAACTGCGCACTCATTTCAACCTCAATGCTGTCCCAAAGGTTAGTGTTTTCAGCCATTTCATCCTCTCCTTCATCGTCGTTATCAAAAGGTAAAACAAGCCCCAGATTTGGATTAAGATTAATGTCTTTTTCATAATCTTCAAGCTTTAATACCATATGATTTGTATTAGTGTTGTCAAAAACAACTATGTCATCAATATCAATATTTTTTACATCTATAAGTTTAAGTCTGGTTGTGCCAATTCTGATTGACCCGTCAAGAGTGCTTGATGCAAAGTCTGCATAATCAAATTTATCATCTGTACTTTCAACAACATCAGGCGTTAACAAAACGTCAGGCAAAGTTACAATAAATTTTCCGCAAGTATTTTTTTCAGTATCTTTTATCAAAAATGTCAAGTGTACAACGTCAAAATTTGTACGTTTCAATGTCGGCGGGGCAGGACTTAGAAGTTTTGATACCGCATTATACATATAATCATTAAATGCTGTTATAATCTTTGCCTCTAAATCAGTTAATCTGTTAAGATTAAATCTGGTTTCGGGTTTGCCTAAAACTCTTTCCAAAATAAGTCCGATAGCCTTTTCAGATGACCTGAAAAACATATCGTGAACTTTATCAATCATAACTTTAGTTACAAAATAAGCATCTTTATCCATCAATGTATTAATATTTTTGCTTATTCCAAGAAGAACAAATTGAAATCCGGGCAGAAAAAATTCATCACATGCCTGTTGAATAACAGGCGGATATGCGTTCGAAAACCAGTTGTACTGGGCATACAATTCCTTATTATCTGTGGTTTTGACTTTTTCCGCTGCCATATCTATCCCTTTAAGTCCGGTATTCCCCATAAATACAATATAATAATACCACCGACTTCACATCAATCATTTAATGGATATTTCGGAAAAATCAACAAAAAAAAAGTCCCCTTGAGGGGACTTTTTTAAGCTTCGTCAAGCGCCGCAACGCCCGGTAAAACTTTACCTTCAATAAATTCCAAAGAAGCGCCGCCGCCTGTTGAAACGTGAGTGAAGTCTTCTGCTTTAAAGAATTTTTTAGCCGCAGAAACAGAATCTCCGCCGCCGATAACAGAAACAGCACCGTTTTTAGTAGCTTCAACAACAGCTTCCAATACAGCTTTTGTACCTTCTGCAAATTTAGGATTTTCAAAAGCACCTACAGGACCGTTCATTAAAATTGTTTTTGAAGATTTCAAAACTTCAGCAAATGCTTTTCTTGAATCAGGACCTGCATCAACACCTTCAAATCCATCAGGAATTTCATTAATAGCTACAAATTTATTAGTTCCGTTACCTGAAAAATCATCAGTAACAAGAACGTCAGTTGCCATAACAAGTTTAACGCCTTTTTCCTGTGCTTTCTTTTCGATAGCTTTAGCAACTTCCATTTGATCGTCTTCACAAATTGAGTTGCCGATTTTACCGCCGTTAGCTTTAACAAATGTGTAAGCCATGCCACCGCCGATAATCAAATTATCAACTTTGTCTAACAAGTTTTCCAAAACACCGATTTTAGAAGAAACTTTTGCACCGCCAACAACTGCAGTGAAAGGTCTTACAGGGTTATCAAGAGCTTGTGACAAACATCTGATTTCTTTTTCCATCAATAAACCTGCAACAGCCGGTTTTACAAGATGAGCAACTTTAGCAGTTGAAGTGTGTTTTCTGTGAGCTGCACCAAATGCATCGTTTACGTAGAAATCGCCGAGTTTAGCAAGTTCTTCTGCAAAAGTCATATCGTCATCTTTAGCTTCTTCAGCTTTGTAATAACGAATATTTTCCAACAAAGCAACCTGTCCGTCTTTCAAAGCTTCTAATTCTTTATCAGCACCTTCTCCAACAGGTGATTTAACAAATAAAACATCTTCACCCAAAACTTTAGACATATGTTTTGCAACAGGTTCTAAAGTAAATTCAGGGTTCCATTCACCTTTAGGTCTTCCTAAGTGAGCCATAAGAATAATTTTAGCTCCTTTTTCCTGTAAAGCACGAACAGTCGGAACAATTGCCTGAATTCTTGTATCATCAGTAACATTTTTGTCCGCATCTAAAGGTACATTAACATCAACTCTGACAAGAGCACGTTTACCTTTAACATCTGTTAAGTCATTAATAGATTTTTTCATATTGCATCTCCTTCTTTTATGAAAAACTTTTTGCATGGTAATCATACATAAAACATGAATTTAATGCAAAACATACCTCTGTCGGGTAATAAAAATTACCTTACATTTATCTTAATTTTTTAAATGAAAAGAGGTAATCATATGAAGAAAAAAATTATTGGAACATTGGCAATTATCAGCGCATTTGCACTCGGATATTCTGTAAATAATATTGCAGTATCTAAATCATCACCTGACTATAGGGTTGCAGTTGTAGATATTCAAAGAATTGTAGCAAATTCATCAGAAATCAACGCTCTAAAAGCCGAACAGGAAAAACAACTACAAAATATGCAGACAACAATTGACAAGGCAAGAGCAGATATTGCAAAAGAAAAAGACCCTGTTAAAATTGCAAGTCTTGAAGAAAAATATAGAAAACAAATTAACGAGCAAAAAATAGCTTTAGACACATCTTATAACAGCAAACTTACAGCAATCGACAATAAAATTAAAACGGCTGTTGTTGAGAAAGCACGTTCTATGAATTATAATATCGTACTGCCGAAAAATACCGTTTTGTTCGGTGGTGATGATATTACAGAACAAGTTTCGGATATTATAAAATAAATAAAGACATATCCGCATACTATCTTGACAATATATTAAACATGAGCGAATTTGTCATTTTATTGGTATCACGCCAAACCTGTGAAGTTATTTTTTTATTTTCTATTTTTAGTCTATACAACTCATTATCAACAGCTTGCTGTGAACGTAAATTATCATAGCAGGCTGTTTTAAATACATCTGCCATAAAATCACATTGGGCAAGAGCATCATAAAACTCACCGCGTCTTTTAGCCCAATAGTTATAAATTTCCTGAGTTGCTCTTGTGCTCTCAGGCCAATACCATTGAACTTCTTTATATACAGCATCATCAAGGCCCTGCGGACAATTGTCTTTCCAAACAGGACGTTCTGAGGCATAAACAGTATTTACTGTTAAAATTAAAGCAATCAAAAATATAATCATCTTCATTATTTTCATTATATAACATAATATTTAAATTATCAAATTATGTTATAATAATATTGATGAATGAAGGATTACAACAAACTTTAAAACTGCTTCCTTCACTTCCCGGATGTTATATTTATTATAATCAAGACGGAGAAGTCATTTATGTTGGAAAAGCAAAAATTCTTAAACGTCGTGTAATGAGTTATTTTAATCGCAAACATGACAGCGTAAAAGTAAATGTGCTTGTTTCACAAATCGAACGACTTGAATATATAATTACAAACACAGAAGTTGAGGCTTTAATCCTTGAAAGCCACCTTATCAAAAAATATAAACCAAGATATAATATTTTACTTAAAGATGACAAAAAATACCCGTATTTTTTGATTACTGATGAAGATTTTCCACGAATTTCAATAGTTCGCAAAAAAAACATGAACCCCGAAAAAGGACGTTACTACGGACCTTACACAGACATAAGAGCAATGCATGCGACTTTAGACTTTCTAAAAAAACTTTTTCCTCTAAAACAATGCAAATCTCCAAAACACAAGGACAGACCGTGTCTCTATTATCATATAGGCAGATGTCTTGCTCCGTGCCAAAATATGGTAACTTCCGAGGAATACAAAAATATTGTAAAACAGGCTGAATTATTTCTGTCAGGTAAACAGACAGAACTTATGAAACAGCTTAAAGAACAAATGCAGAAATACTCGGAAACTCTTCAGTTTGAAAAAGCTGCAAGACTTCGTGACAGTTATAATGATTTGCAAAAAACTCTTGAAAAACAAAAAGTCGTCTATGAAAATACAAAATTAAATGAAGATGTAATTTCACTTCTTGCAGACGAAGGAATTTTTGCAATTGTTATTCTCATGATTAGAGAAGGACGTCTGATTGATAAAAAAGACTTTGTTTATGAAGTTGAAGAAGATGACCGAGCAGAATTTTTTGCAACATTTTTCAAAGAATATTACAGTTCTCTTAAACTTGAATTTCCGGACAAAATTGTTTCAAACGAATTAGAAACAATAGGAGAAAAAACACTTTATGAAGAATGGCTTGAAATATTAGCGCAAAAGAAAGTTCGGATAAGCTACGGTAAATCAACTCAAGGTAAAGAATTACAGATGCTTGCAGATAAAAATGCAAAAGTTGTTCTTGATAATGCTAAAATTGCAAAAATGTCAAAAATTAGAGATGATTTTAATGAAATAGGTTCTTATCTGGCTGAAAAATTACAACTCAAAAACTTCCCTCACCGAATGGAATGCTATGATATTTCACACATTCAGGGGACAAATACAGTCGCCTCTATGGTTACATTCATAAATGGTGTAAAAAAGAGTTCTGAATACAGAAAATTTAAAGTTAAATCCACAGAAGGAAAACCTGATGATTTCTTATCCATGAAAGAAGTTCTTACTAGACGTCTTGGACATCTTGGTGAAACCAAATGGGAAAAGCCTGATTTGATAATAATTGACGGCGGTAAAGGACAGCTTTCAAGCGTAATGCAGATTATTAAAGAACTTGGAGTTACAGACATTGATGTTGTAAGTTTAGCTAAAAAACATGAAGAAGTTTTCCTCCCAAACAAATCTAAACCTGTAATTCTACCAAGGAATTCAAGTGCATTATACCTTTTCCAGAGAATAAGAGATGAGGCGCACAGATTTGCTATTACTTACCATAGAAAATTACGCTCTAAATCTATGATTAAAAATTAACTATCCTTATCGTTGGATACTTTACCTCTATTTCTTTCAACTGAAGCCCATCTGTCTCTTAAATCTTCAAGAACACCCGGTTTATCTATCCACCTTAACACATATCTTTCATCAGGTCCTAAACTTCCATTAACTTTTTCACCTGTTTTTATATTAAATTCCGCAGCGGACATTGACATACTAACTATAACATGAGGAGTTGAATTTTTTGCAATATCCATTATCAATTTCAGATTATTATATCTTTCTTTACGAATATTCCCTTTATTATGCGCATCTGATTGCAAATTAATGATTAAGTCTTTAAGTTCCAAAGCTAATTCATTTAAAGTCTTACCCATAGATAATTCCTCTAATTGTTCAAACTGTGTATTGGGGCAGGTATTCTGCCTTTACGTCTTACAAAACCTGTAGAAGATAAATTATTAACAGACATAATAGAGGCTTTTCCCAATAATCCGCCAAAAATAACTTCTTCTCCTATATTTTTTCCCACAACAGGAATAATTCTAACAGCAGTTGTTTTTTTATTAATCATACCGATTGCCATTTCATCCGCAATAATTCCTGCAATAGTGTCAACAGGGGTATCTCCGGGAATTGCAATCATATCAAGTCCCACTGAACAAACTGATGTCATCGCTTCAAGTTTATCAAATGTTAAATACCCTTTTGATGCCGCTTCAATCATGCCTGCATCTTCAGAAACCGGAATAAATGCTCCTGACAGTCCGCCTACATGTGAGCTCGCCATGATACCGCCCTTTTTAACCGCATCGTTGAGCATAGCAAGACAAGCAGTTGTACCATGTGCTCCGGCGTGTTCCAATCCCATTGCCTGAAAAATTCCAGCAACACTATCACCTTCTGCAGGAGTTGGAGCTAAGGACAAATCTATCACACCAAATGGTATGCCTAATTTTTTAGCAAGTTTTCTGCCTGCAAGTTCTCCTGTAGTTGTAATTTTATATGCAGTTTGCTTAATTTTATCAGCCAATTCGCTTAAACTTGCATCTTTTGGAAGCGATGCAATTGCTGCCCTAACAACACCCGGTCCGGAAACCCCGACATTTAATGCACATTCCGGTTCGCCTATACCGCAGAATGCTCCTGCCATAAACGGATTGTCTCCCGGGGAGTTACAAAATACAACAAGTTTTGCAGCACCAAGCCCATCTTTATCTTTTGTAAGTTCTGCGGATTTTTTTATAGTTTCAGCCATTTTTAACACAGCATCCATATTAATTCCTGCTTTTGATGATGCAACATTTATAGAGGAACAAAGTCGCTCTGTCTGAGCAAGTGCTTCAGGAATACTTTCGATTAAAAGCTTATCTCCTTTTGTACACCCTTTTTCAACAAGAGCAGAAAATCCGCCGATAAAATTAACCCCAACATCTTTTGCTGCTTTGTCGAGAGTTTTAGCAATTTTTACATAATCGGGATTTTTACATGCCTCGCCAACAAGTGAAATAGGTGTTACCGAAATTCTTTTATTCACTATAGGAATAGAATATTCATTTTCAAACTCATTTGCATATTCCACAAGGTTTTTAGCATAATGTGTAATTTTTTTATAAATGTTTTCACAAACGACATCGACATCGCTATCCATACAATCTCTTAAACTTATAGCCATTGTGACTGTTCTGATATCGAGATTATATAATTTAATCATGTTTATTGTTTCTAATATAAGGTTTTCATTAATCATGGAATTGTACCCCGTGGAATATAACTTCTGTAATATCTAATTTCTTTGTTTTAAGACGCATTTCAACACGTCTGCTCTTTGCATAATCTTCTTTGCCGTTTGCTAAAATCGGTTCAGAATAACTTTTTCCTTCAACTACAAGTATTTTTTTCAGTCTGTTACTGTATTGTTTATCATAGTTTGTGTGAAAAATATAATTTGCAACGGAATTTGCTCTTTCAAGACTTAAAGTCATGTTTTTCATATATTGCTCATCGGGATTTTTAATACCTGCGAAAGACTGACTATCAGTATGACCTTGAATAATAATATTTTCTACTGCATTTATCAATTCTGTTTTTGAAAAAATTGTATTTATATATATAGGTGCGAGCTTATTCAAATAAGCTTTGCCCCGAGGAGAAAGATTATAACTTCCGACCTCAAAAAGTTCTAAATCGGAAATCTTAATATCACCAGTAAGCGGATCAACCTGTGCATCAATTTCAGCCTCTTTAAGCTTTTCAATTAACTCTTTATTAACTTCTATCTGCTGTTGTTTTTGTTCAACACTTTCCTGAGTAAATCCGGTCATTGCAAGGACGAACAACGTCATAAAGATAATCGCCAACCCTAAAAGCAAGTCAGCCATTGTTGTCCAAAATATATTGTTATCACCTTCCGCCTGCGGAGCTTTTCTGCTTACCAAGCCCATTTAAGAAATCCCCCTAAAATAAATCATCCACATCATCACCGCCGCTATGTTTTGCAACTTCTTTCATATTTTTATTTACCTGGTTAATACCGAAAATAAGGTTTTCCAGATAAGGTACCAGATTGCTTGCAATACCGGCATTCAAAGCTACTTTAAAGTGGTTTGGCATTGCAGTAATAAGATTTGAAATTGAATTGTTTTGGATTTTAGTTTCTTTCAAAAGTTCAAGTAAGAACTTCTCAGAAGAAATATTATCAAACAATTTACCCATTAAATCTTCGCATTGTGAAAGCGGTTTTTTACATAAACTTTGGAAGGCAAATCTTTCAAACAATAAGAATAAAAGCGATGAACCTACCGCAATAACAGATACAAGAGCGGCAGTCTGCATTGATGACATCAAACCTGCAACTGATGCAATAGTTTTTTCTTGTGATGAAAAGTCGATTTTACCGAATGCAATAGCAATGTTCAAGAACGTAAACAAAGGTCCGAAACCTGTTAGTACAGTAGGAATTGTTTGTAAAAATTTGTTATTAAATTTTGATGTTATAAGAGTATCTTCATTAAAGAAATATAGAGGGTCTACTGTAGTTTGAATATTTTGAACGGTTGAAGAAACTTCTTTATAAGTCAAATCATTATTTCTGTCTTTTAACGCAACAGATTCAGAGAACACGAGCGTATTTTTGAATTCAAGCCACGCGCTTGAAACATAAGGGTTAATAGACATCCACTCATCAATTTCTTTAAAACGAAAATTTAAGTCTGTTTTCTTGAAATTTGAAATAAATGCAAGAAATATTTTCAAGTTTTTATTTATAAAGAAATAATTTTTCATACAATAAATTATTGAAAATAAAAACGTGAATAAAACTATTAAAATAGGTATATCGGTTAAAATATGTAATATATTCATAAGCTCTCCTTAGTGGAATTATAGCATAATACAGGTTACAGGGCAACACTTTTGTACTACAATAAATGTATGAAAAATGTTTATATCCATATTCCGTTTTGTAAATCAAAATGCAAATACTGTTCATTTGTTTCGTTCCCGCGCCTTGAATTAAAAGAGCAGTACTTACAGGCACTGGCAAAAGAAATCAGAACTTGCTATAGCGGCGAAACACTCGATACGTTATATTTTGGCGGCGGTACACCGTCAGTTCTTACTCCGCAAGAATTCAAAAAGTTGATAGATTTATTCAACATTGATGATAAAACAGAAATCACAACGGAGCTTAACCCGGAAACAATTACGTATGAATATCTTGAAGGATTAAAAGATGCAAAAATTAACCGACTTAGTTTCGGCTGCCAGACTTTTGACGATAAAATATTGAAACTTATCGGCAGACGCCACAGCGCACAAGATGTTGAGCAAACGGTTAAATTAGCACAAAAAGCAGGTTTTAATAATATAAGCCTTGATTTTATTTACGGTTTGCCCGAACAGACAACGGAAGGGTTTAATGAGGATTTAAAAAGAGCTGTTTCTTTAGGAATACAGCACATTTCACTTTACGGATTAAAACTCGATGAACAATGTTATTTTTACGAAAATCCGCCTAAAAATCTTCCTGATGAAGATATTCAGGTTGATATGTATTTAACAGCATTAGGCAGCCTTAAAGACTTTGAGCATTATGAAATAAGTAATTTTTCGCTACCCGGTTTTCATTCCCGACACAATCTCAATTATTGGAATAACAATACATATTATGGTTTTGGAGTTGCGGCACACGGATACGAAAACGGTACAAGATATTTTAACACGTCGGATTTAGATGAATATATAAATAATCCGATTACACATAAAAGTTCTCACAACCTCACTGAACAAGAGCAATTAGAGGAAGAAATATTTTTAGGTTTTCGTAAAATGGAAGGAATTAATATCGAAAAAATAGATAAAAAATTCAATATTAATTTCCGCGAAAAGTACGCTGCGCCACTGAAAAAATGCACTTCTTATAAGTATCTTTCAGAAACTAATACAGGATTTAAGCTCACTACGAATGGTATATTAATCAGCAATATAATTTTTGCCGACTTCCTCGAATAAAGCTTTCTTCATCCACTCACAATATTTAGTATACTTGTTATTGTATTTCCCGTACTCATTAATCATATAAACCAGCCATCCGCCATCATCAATTTTAAGATTGTAAGGTATTTGAATAATATCGTGTAATCCTTC
>CATNBA010000002.1 GCA_950096985.1 uncultured Candidatus Melainabacteria bacterium | reverse complement strand
TTGTTTTTAATATATAATAATAACAAAGGAGTAACAAAATGAGCTTACAATTAGCAGAACAATACGAAGAAAACGAACAATACACACAAGCATATGAAGAATATAAAAAACTTTATGAAAGAAATTCGAAAGATTTAAGTATTCTAGAACGTCTTGGACATCTTTCAATGCTTTTGGAAAACAAAGATGAAGCAGCTGAATATTACTCCAAAATTCTGGAAGCTGATGCAACAAATATTCTTGCATACGAACAGCTAATGGATATTTATGTATCAACAGATAAATATAAATATTATGTATATCGCGCAAATTTACATATGGTTGATCATAAACTTGAACACGCAATTAATGATTACAAAAAAGCAATTAACAATGCTCAAACAGACAACGATATGTTAAATGCAAGGTTTGTACTGGCAACTCTTTATGAGCAAGAGAAAAACAACCTTAAAGCAATTGATGAATATTTGAAAGTAATTGATTATGAAAATACACACGAAGAAGTTTACACAAAACTTGCAAACCTTTATTTGAAAGAAAATGCCCTAGGCAGTGCAATAGAAGTACTTGAACGTGCCAGAAAATCAGGGTTTGACACAACAAATATCAAAGAAGCTTTAGCAGACCTTTACGTTAAAAACGGTGACAGCAAAAAAGCATTTGAGGTAACATCTGATGAACTTACAAAAGTAAGATGTCTTTTAGATATGGGTAAAAAATCCGAAGCTTTTGAAAAACTGGAGCAAATGGAAAGCCAATACGGTCATATTGCACAATACCACTCGCTTAAAGCGCAATATTTCTATATGAACGGTGAATATAATAAAGCACTTGAAAGCGTTGAGGAATTTGATAAAGCTGAAAAGAATTCACCTTTAACCTACCAAATGCGCGCATTAATCTTTGAGGAACAAAACGATGATTACAATGCTCATTTAAACTGGGGCAAATATAATTTGGTGCGCGGAAACAAAGACATTGCAATAAATGAATTTTTAAACGCATACCAGCTCAAAGGTGACGATATTGATCTGTTGAATACACTTGCTATGCTTTTAGAAGAAAGCAATGACAGAAACCACGCTATGGAGTTCTACGAAAGAATTTCAAAACTTGACGAAACCGATAAAAAAGCATTGGAAAAACTTGCAGATTTCAGAGAAAGCATCGGAGACTACAGCATGCAGGCAGAATATCTTTTAAAACTTTATAAACTTGATAAAAGAAATTCAACAGTTGTGAGAAAACTTGGCGAAGCTTACGAAAAAACTCACAACAAACCGAATGCTGTCGAATGCTATGAAAAATACCTTGAAATTGGCAAAGGCAACCCTGATTACGAAAAAATCCAAGCTAAATTAAACAAACTTAAAAACACTGAAATGAGCGAAGACGACGGTTTGTTAGACAAAATTATCGGCTGGTTTAATAAAGGCAAAATGTAAAATAAAATATGTATACATAGCACTAAAAAAGTGAGCCCAACATGCCAACATAAGCTTGATAAAAAGCGATAGCTATAAGTAATACTGCCCCGCCCATTATCAAAATCACAGCAGGCTCAAAGAGTTTTGTCATGGCTTCTAATGCCATATCAACTTTTTTATCAATAACATTTGCACAGTCATGAAACATTTTCCCGAGTGTTCCCGACTTTTCACCTGCACTAAGCATAGAAATCAGTTCTTGTGGAATGACCAGAGTTCTTTGAAAAGCCTCCGTCAAAGTTTTTCCTGCACGAACAAGATTTACCGAAGTAAATATTTTAGATTTTATTGTGTAATTTCCAACAGTCTTATTGGCAAGTTCCAACCCAGACATAATAGGTACACCTGCATCGTAGGAAATATGCATTACTGTCATAAAGTTTGATAAATTTATAAAGGTGATAAAATCAGATACAACAGGAATTTTCAAAACAAATTCATCCCATTTGCTTTTAAATTGCGGATTTTTAAACAAATTGATCAATACATAACATCCTGCTCCGATAATCATCAAAACAAGCCACCAGAAATTATCAATAAAATCGAAAACTCCCATAATTAACTGTGCCAGAAGGGGCAAATCTGCGCCATTAAAAGCCATTATTTCCGCAAATCTAGGAAAAACAAATTTGGCAAACAAAATCAAAAGTCCTGTCATCATAGCAATTAAAACACCGGGATAAATAGATGCATTGATAATTTTACCCTTAATAGCATCCTGTTTTCTAAGCATAACAAGCATTCTTTGTAAAGTCGCTTCAAGTTCACCCGCATCCTCACCTGTCTTTATCAGACCACAATAAACAGAGTCGAAAACTTTACCGTACAAATTGTTCAAAGCCTGAGCAAAAGTTAAACCCGACATAATCCCTATTCTAAGATTAAGGCTGATAGTTTTAAGTTTAGCATCAGGAGAATTATTCTCAATAGTCTGTAATGCTTCTAATATAGGAATTCCTGCAGTCAAAAGAGTTTCCAATTGAGAGGTAAAACTTATTTTTTGCGACAAAGATAAATGCTTTATTGATGTTTGAGCAACATGCGTTTCCGTTTTCACCTCATGCTGCACATCCTCTGTATAAACTTTTGTTGGCACAAACCCCAATTTTCGTATTTGTTCGCGCGCCTCTCTTAAGCTCTGCGCTTCAACTTCGCCTTCAACAATTCTGGTATTATTTTCTAATGCTTTGTACTTATACTTTGCCATACTTTATATAATAGAACCGCCGAAAGGCGGTTCTTAATCTTTATTGAACAACTTCTTCTGCTTGTTCTTTTCGTGCACGTTTAGCTTTTTTATCAAAAGTTAATTTATCGTCGACAAGTTTCAAGATAATTGTATCTCCCGCAGAATATTTGCCTGAAAGTATTTCTTCTGCAAGCATATCTTCAACTTTTCGTTGAATAAGTCTTCTAAGCGGTCTTGCACCGTAAGCCTCAGAATAACCGTTTTTAGCAAGATGGTCTTTAACTTCATCTGTAACTTCGATTGATAATTCACGTTCTGCCAGACGTTTAAACAAGTCTTTCAACATCAAGTCAACAATTTCTCTAATTTCTTCTTGTGACAGATGAGAGAATACGATTGTTTCATCAATACGGTTTAAGAATTCAGGTCTGAACGACTTTTTCATTTCTTCTGAAACTGTATCTTTAAGTTTTTCGTATTTATCTTTAGATTCGTCTTCAGCAGTTGAGAAACCTAACTTAGATGTAGTCGTAATCATACTTGCACCTACGTTAGAAGTCATAATAATAATTGTATTTTTGAAGTTAACGTGACGACCTTTAGCATCAGTCAAACGACCGTCATCAAGGATTTGCAACATGATGTTGAATACATCAGGGTGAGCTTTTTCGATTTCATCGAACAGGATTACACTGTAAGGTTTTTTACGAACAAGTTCAGTTAAGTGCCCGCCATCATCATAACCTACGTATCCTGGAGGCGAACCGATAAGTTTTGCAGTTGAATGTTTTTCCATAAATTCAGACATATCAACTCTTATCATATTATCTTCAGAACCAAATACAGCCTCAGCAAGAGATTTTGCAAGTTCGGTTTTACCCACACCGGTAGGACCTGCAAAAATAAAACTTCCGATAGGTCTGTTAGGTGACTTTAAGCCTACACGAGCACGTCTGATAGCTTTTGCGATAGCAACTACCGCATCATGTTGACCGATAACTCTTTCATGCAATGTATCTTCAAGCTTAAGCAATCTTTCGCTTTCACCTTCAGTCAGTTTTGTAACAGGAACACCTGTCATAGTTGCAATTACTTCGGCTACGTTTTCAGCAGTAACCGTCGGTTTATTAGCCTCGTGCTGTTCTCTATATTGTTGAGCCATTTCACGAATTCTGTCTTTCATTTCAGCTTCATCATCTCTAAGTTGTGATGCTTTTTCAAATTCTTGATTTCTAATAGCATCTTCTTTTTCTTTAATAATTGAACGTAGTTCTTTTTCAAGCTCTTTTCCTTCCGGTGAAAGATTAGAAACTTTCAAACGAACTTTAGATGATGCTTCGTCAATAACGTCAATAGCTTTATCAGGCAAAAATCTGTCTGTAATATACTTGTTTGATAATTTAACCGCAGAAACGATTGCATCATCGGAAATTATTAATTTGTGGTGTTCTTCATATTTTGGCTTTAAACCTTTAATAATTTCTATAGATTCATCTTCTGAAGGTTCATCGATAATAACTGATTGAAAACGACGTTCCAACGCAGAATCTTTTTCGACATACTTTCTGTATTCATCAAGTGTGGTTGCACCGATAACTTGAATTTCACCTCTGGATAAAGCAGGTTTTAAGATATTAGCAGCATCAATAGCACCTTCTGCCGCACCTGCACCTATAAGAGTGTGCATTTCGTCTATGACAAGAATAATATTACCTGCCTGACGAATTTCATCCATAATTTTTTTCAAGCGTTCTTCAAATTCACCACGATATTTTGTACCTGCAACAAGCAAGCCCATATCCAGCTGAATTACTTTTTTACCATCTAAAATATCAGGGACTTCGGCATTCACAATTCTTATAGCAAGTCCTTCCGCAACAGCCGTTTTACCAACTCCCGGTTCCCCGATAAGAACAGGGTTATTTTTTGTACGACGCGCAAGAATTTGAATAACACGTTCAATCTCTTTTTCTCTGCCTACAACAGGGTCAAGCCTAAGTTCTTGAGCCGCAAGAGTCAAGTCGCGACCGAATTCATCAAGACTTGGTGTTTTTGTTTTTCCGCCTGATGAAGATGATGAAGAACTTGACCCGCCTGATGAAACAGATTGAGGTTTGCTTTCACCAAGCATTTTAACAACATTACTTCTAATTTTATTCAAATCAACGCCAAGATTTTCAAGAACACGTGCAGCAACACCTTCGCCTTCACGAATTAAACCAAGTAAAAGGTGTTCAGTTCCGATATAATTATGACCTAATTGTCTTGCCTCATCCCAAGATAATTCAAGAACTCTTTTAGCTCGCGGCGTGAATGGAATTTCAAC
This sequence comes from uncultured Candidatus Melainabacteria bacterium, assembly GCA_950096985.1. Classification (GTDB taxonomy): domain Bacteria; phylum Cyanobacteriota; class Vampirovibrionia; order Gastranaerophilales; family Gastranaerophilaceae; genus Stercorousia. Next base: position 98,832 of record CATNBA010000002.1, on the reverse strand, counting down.
AGCCACAAATCCTGAGCCTCTGCCAATAATTTTTTCAACCTCTGCTCTGGCATCTTTTAGGGTTACACCCATTGACTTCAATGTCTTAGCGGCAACACCTGTCCCTTCGCCGATTAAACCAAGCAATACCTGCTCGGTACCAACAAAGTTATGACCAAGCCTGCGCGCCTCTTCTTGAGCCAGCATAATAACTTTTATCGCTTTTTCCGTAAAACGTTCGAACATTTATTTTACTCCTATCTCTCTCAATATATATATTTTACATAAAAAACAAAAAACTTTCAAGTAGCAAATGTATATATCAACCAAACTAAGGAGCAAGCAGTATAAAAAAAAGCTCCCTTTACGGGAGCTTTTAAACCATACCTTCTTTTACGGCTTTAACAGCAGCCTGAACTCTGTCATTTACACACATTTTTTGCAATATTGAACAAACATGTGCTTTTGCCGTATGAACACTTACAATTAATTCTTTTGCAATTTCAGTGTTACTTTTACCTGAAACAAGGTGTTTTAAAACTTCAAACTCTCTTTCTGTTAAAGGGACACGGCCGTCAAGATTTGATTTACCCGGAAGTATACCTATATTATCAATTTTAGGCAATGCGCTTAATGTCATTTGTGCAACCACAGGGTCAAGCCAGCATACGCCTTTTGAAACATCTCTTACAACATCTGCCAATTTTCCCGGATCTATATCTTTCATACAATAAGCACTTGCACCTGAACTTAGTGCTGAAATAACTTCTTCTGATCTATCGTGAGATGTCAGTGCAATAATTTTAGTATCAACATGCAATTCCTTACATTTCACCATAGCCTCTATACCGTTCATGCCGGGAAGTCCTAAGTCCATTAAAACAACATCAGGTTTATGCCTTTCAATTAATTTAAGTCCTTCAATTGCATCTTCTGCCTCTGCGACAACATTTATGTCTTCATTTGCATTCAATGCACATCTTAAACCAACTCTTGTAAGTTTAAAATCTTCTACGATTATAATACTGATAGGTTTCACTTGTGTATTTTCCATAATTGCCCCTTTCTTAAGATTATTAAATAATATAAAAACTTATTATCTATTAGCCAACAAGGTAATATTATTATATAAATTAGAATACAACATATCTTTATGATATAATTTTGATAAGAAAGAGGGATTAAGACATGGGATTTTTGTTCTTTAATAAAAAGGATAATGAAATATCTAAAGATTTAAGATTAAACGAAATATATAATAATTTAAAAAATTCATACCCTGAAGTTTCAGAAGAAAGAAAAAAAGAATTATCAAAACTTATAAAAAAATACGGATACCTGCCATATCCATACATAAAAGCTCTTGAAGAATTATCTCCGGAAGAAATTTTGTTTGGCTTGGAAATAAAATGGGGAAATAATCGTATATTTGAAAACGGTAATTTTTCATTTGCAAATAACAAAATTAGTGTTCTTGCAAGAAATAATGTCAAAAATTCTTGTTGGATACAAAAAGAAGGTCACAACATAAAACTTATTAATTTAGCAGGTCTTGGTGATGGTAATAAAACAAAAGAAGCAGGTAAATTTATAGATTGGCTAAGGCAGCTTTTAATTTTACCTACAGGTAATCTTGAAAATAATATTTATAATACAACAATATATTTAATACCTTTCCATCCTCGCGAATTCGGATGCGCATACCTGCCAAAAAGCTCTGAAATTAGTGAAGAACTTTTTGATGAAAATATTGAAAAAATTACAGGAATGGATGCAAAAGAACAGGTTAAAACATTCATTATGCTTGCACAATTGGCAGGACACCCTGTTATTTACGATATTCTGCCGCAAACAGGAAGATTTTCAAAAGCAGTTCTCGCCAACCCCGAAATTGCAAGATGGTATGATATAAACCTGTTAAATACAGAACTTGACAAAAACATCGACCGAATTGCCAAAAATATGCCCGAAGCATTTGACGATGAAGATATTGAACTTGTTAAAAACATATACAAAGACGGTTGTTCAGGCGATTTAAGCAGTCACTATAAAAACATTTATGATACATTTGACAGCCTTATGAATGAGGCTAAAAAAGAACTTTCTAACGCTATGTTGAAAAAAGCTAATCAAGAAAAACTTCATAAGCGTGCTAAAAATATTGTAGCTGATATTCATAAATTTAAAAATAATCAAAAACTTACAGAAGATGATATTACAAAACAAATTGACACAATTCAAGAACTTATAAAAGAAGACTTGTGGCCTGCCCCCGGAGGAGCATGGTGTTCTGCAGGCGTTCCAATATACGATAAAATGAGTGAATGTGGAGGCTATCCGACCTTTAAACACTACGATTATAAAGGAGAAGATGTTACAAACTTCGCAAACCTTGATTGCCAAACCCCATTTTATTTCTGTTATTTAGAAAACGGTACATTAAATAAACCTGTTATCGATTATTTTGTGAACTATATGGTTAATTTACAAAAAGAATATAACTTTGACGGTTATAGAGTAGACCACATTGATCATATTGTTGATAAGGTTTCTGAAGAACACGGTAAACCGATAAGCTATAGAGCTCCACGTGTTGTTTTGAATAAGTTAAATAAAACACTTAAAAGCAAAGTTCCATATTTTGGAACACTTGCAGAATATATGCTCTGGGACGATTTCCTTAAAGAGTATCACAAAGGAATGAGTTTTGACCTACTGTGGGGTAACGATATTGTTTCACAGTGCGAAAAAACCCCCGAAAAAATTATGGAAGATAACCAGCATCTTTCAAACTATAATGTAAACTTTAAAAAAGGAGAAAAACTTTCTATCTTAAAAACTTACAACAATCAGGACGGAGAATTTCGCTGTATTAACCAATATCCTGGTCAATTAAGCGAAAACGGAGCGTTATTTAAATGGTTTAAATATAAATTTCTGCCCGGAGGTAAATTTGCACAGCGTCCAATGCTTTATGTAGACGGAGATGAAAGTTTTACAAAACAAGGTATTGAAAGCGTTATTGGTGAAGAAATTTCTATGCCACGCGAAAAACATTATGATTTTTATAAAAAATTTAATGCAATTGATATGTTTGTAAAAAATAATTCAATTATAACCGATGGTGAGGCGCAAATTATATTACAAGATGATGACGGCTTTTCAGCTTGGATGATATCAAAAGTTCCGGACCGAAAATCTTTCCTTGTAGTATCAAACTCAAAATACACAACTGAACTAGTTACAATGTTTGATGAAAATAACAACAGCTATTCTGAAATAATGCACGCACAACCGGTGTATGATAAAACAATTAATCTTCCATCGGATTTCACTATTATAAAAGAATACTACATCGATGAAGATGAATTTGTTTCAACTCCTTTTGATACAGAAACTTCAACACTTCATTTTGACAAACTTGAAGCAAGCGAATTCAGAGTATATGAATTAAAAAGAAACTAATACAAAGATGATTGAAGTTTGACCACTGTTTGGAAAGACATCTACGTGTGTAGCACTAACGAATTTCCTGCAAAATATCAGTGGAGTTGAACTTTTTAGAAGAATGTATATTAATATATTCTTTCAAAAGTTCAAAACATACACTGCAAACTTTTTCATTTGCTTTTTGGTCATAATCTGACACATAATCAAAATCATATTGCAGACAGGCGTTTAAAAAATCTCTTAATTTATGATGCAAAACCGTACGTAATTTGAAAGTTTCGTTACACTGAGAGCATATTATACCGCCCATTTGAGGTGAAAAATACATGTTCTCATCTTTTATACGCTCGCCACAGCAAAGACAGCATTCAAGTTCAATTCCAAAGCCCGAAATCTGCATCATTTTCATCTGAAATTTAATAACAGAAAGTAAAATTTCTACAGTATCAGATGCATTAGAAATTTTATCCAAAGCCTTATATAAGATTTCGTAAACTTCTTTAGAACAAGGATCATCTTCCACACCAAAGTTATTTACAACCTCTGTCACATACATAGAATAAAAAATTTTATCCATATTTTGACGTGTTTTGTGAAATGTATTCAAAGCCTCAGCCTGACAAATTCTGTCAAGACTTTTTCCCTTATAAAGCATCAATTTATTTGCAACAAGCAAATCCATTCTTGCTCCGAGTTTGCTCTTAGGTTTCTTAACACCTTTGGCAACCCCTCTTATAAGCCCTTTTTCCTTCGAATACATAACAATAATTTTATCCGCCTCACTCAAATTGTAAGCTTTTAAATTTATGGCATCAGTTACGAAATTATTCATACAGTACCGCCGAAAGTTCCATGGAATACACCTCTGAACATTTGTTGAAGTTCGGTTTTATTATCCGAATATGACATTGCTGTTTCCTCAGTAATAAATCCCTGTTCAAACAGGCTGTATAATGAGGCATTCATAGTAATCATATTGTTAAATGACCCTTTTTTAACAAGTTCATAAATATCTTCTAATTTATCTTTTTCAATAAAATCTTTAACGGTAGGAGTAACAACAAGAACTTCACATGCTGGACGACGACCTGATGATGTTGAAAGAGGCAGTAATTTTTGAGATACAGTCCCTCTCAATACCTGTGCCAGCTGCAATCTTACAAAATCCCTGTCTGAAGGTTCAAACATATTAACTATTCTGTTAACAGTCTGAATAGCATCGTTTGTGTGAATAGTTGCATATACAAGATGCCCGGTTTCTGCGGCTTTTAAAGCTGCTGTAACAGTTTCTTTATCCCTGATTTCTCCGATAAATATAACATCAGGATCTTGCCTTAAAGCATATTTTATACCATCAGGAAAACTTGCAGTATCAATTAAAACCTGCCTTTGCGATACAATTGATTTTTTATTTGTAAATATAAATTCAACAGGATCTTCAATAGTAATAATATGTTTCGGATAATTTGTATTAACATAGTCAATCAAAGATGCAATAGTTGTTGATTTTCCGGAACCTGTAGGACCTGTAATTAACACAAGACCGTTATTTAATGTTGCAAACTGTTCAATAGATTCAGGCAGATGAAGGCTTGTAATCTTTTTAATATTATAAGGAATTGTTCTTATAACAAGTGCACATTTACCAAGCTGCCTGCTCAAATTAACCCTGAAACGTGAGCATCCCTTGATTTCATAAGCAAAATCCAAATCAAATACATTATTAAACTTTTCCGTAAAATGATTAGGCAGTAATTTTTCGTAAACATTAACAAGATCATCTTCTGTTAAGATAGGCATGTTAACCTTTGAAATTTTCCCATCAATTCTTACAGCAGGATGCTCGCCTGATTGTAAATGGACATCAGATGCGCCTATTGCAACCGCTTTTTTCAAAAAAGCTTCAATATCAAATGTATTTTCCATAACTCTCCTCTAAAATGAAATTATACCATTATTATAAAAATCTGACAATTGTAAAGAAATTGTAATATTTAAAACAAAAAAGGAAATTTTTCAAAATGGAAATACTTTATATAAGAGTAAGGGAAATCTCAAAAACAAACGGGAAAATTTCAAAATATTAATTGGATATTAACAATATAATCAAAAGTCTTTCAAATGTGTAAGGACAAAAGATTAAAGAAAAGGTCTTATTTATACTCTCTCTCTTAATATCCTCGTGTTTATTTAATGTTGCCTCTATTAAGGCAACTTTTTTTTGCGCGGATATTATCCGCGCAAAAATTATACTGCAACTTCTTTATGTGTTTCTATATATTTAACGGCAAAAACCGCACCGATTGCGCCGTCTGATGCCGCTGTAATCACCTGTCTTAAAGGAGTTTTTCTTACATCGCCGACAGCAAACACACCTTCTACAGATGTTGCCATAGTTTCGTCTGTAATAATAAACCCTGCAGCATCCTGTTCCAATTGTCCCGAGAAGTTTTCAACATTCGGAGTAATTCCGATATAAGGGAACACACCATTTACAGGCAGATTAGAAATTTCTTTTGTTTTAACGTTTTCTAAAACCACAGTATTTACAAGGTTATCCCCCTTAATTTCTTTAACAACGCTGTCCCAGATAAAGTCAATTTTTTCATTTTTAAAAGCACGTTCCTGAACAATTTTATCAGCTCTTAATTCGTTGCGTCTGTGAATTACATAAACTTTATCAGCAAATTTTGTCAAATACATTGCTTCTTCAACAGCAGAATTACCGCCACCTACAACTGCCACAACTTTGTTTCTGTAAAAAGCACCGTCACATACTGCACAATAGCTTACACCGCGTCCGACAAATTCTTTTTCACCCGGAACTCCTAGTTTCATTGGCTGAGCACCTGTTGCAATAATTATTGTTTTTGCATTAAATTCATATTCATTAGTGACAATTGTTTTTGATTTGAAATCAATATTTTGAATTTCCTGCATAGGATACTTTTGAACACCAAATTTATCAGCATGTTCTTCAAATTTTTCCATTAAATCATATCCGCCTACAAGTGAAAAGCCCGGATAATTTTCGAGTTCCAAATAATTTGAAGGCTGACCTCCAAGCATGTTCAAATCGACAATAGCTGTTGAAACTGCCCCTCTGCCTGCATATATAGCTGCTGAAAGTCCTGCCGGACCGCCGCCTAAAATCACTGTATCAAAATTCAATTGCTCCATTATTTCCCTTTCTCTTCCAATGCTCCTGAAATTTTTTCACCTTTTAAAATATATAATGCTGTATCAGTTTTAATTAAAGAATTATCATAAGTTGAAAAAGTTTCCAGTTTTAATGTATTTATACCGGTAAACGTATTACCGTTCAGTTTTAAATCAACGGTATCCGTTAATTTTTTATTATCATAATCCCCTACCTTAGTGAATCTGATAATATTACCCTCAACATAATCCAGTTTAACAGAAGCACTTGCTCCTGTAAACGGGTTGTTTAAATTTATGACGTCTGCCTTACGTGATAAGTTCCATAAATCCACAGTATTGGGTTTAAAATTTACACTGCCCGATTGTTTATCTATTTTAGCAACAACTCTCCAACAGCCAAAAAAGTCATCAGGAAGCATATCTATTTTTGAAATGCCTGCCTGTAAGGTTTCTGCACAAACAGATAAGCCTATTAATAAAAATAATATTAATAATACTTTTTTCATGAGAATGTCGCCATTTTTACTTTAAGTTCCTGTGCAGATTCTTCATAACCAGCTCTGCCCATTAAAGCATAAGTATAATTTTTTGCCTGCTCTACTCCGGGTTGATTAAAAGTATCAATTCCATATAATTCTCCAGTAATAGCAGTTTGCACTTCTAACATATAAAGCAGTTGAGCCAAATTGTATCCGTCAATTTTATCAAGGGAAATAGTAATACAAGGACGTTTATTATCGGTCAATGAGACACGTGTGGCATCAGCCTCTGCATTAAGAAGTCTGTTAATAGATTTTCCACCAAGATATCCTATACCTGTATATTCAAATATATTAGGAATTTGCAAAGTATTATCGAATTCTTCTACTCTTATAAAATTAATAATCTTATTGTTTGGACCTTCGTTATAAAGCTGAATTTGCGAGTGCTGGTCTGTTGCTCCCAAAGCTTTTAACGGCGTTGGACCAACATTGTCATTTTTACCCAGAGATTCAGCCCATAACTGAACAAACCAATCGGATACATATTTTAGTCTGCTTGAATAAGGCATCATAACAGACATATTTTTACCCTTTTGTGTATCCAAAAGATAATGTATCAAAGCATTTTGAGCGGCAATATTTTCATTTATATTCGTATTTTTCAAAGCCAAATCCATGTCTTTAATACCATTAACAATCTCATCAATATCCAATCCGACAAGAGCAAAAGGCAGTAAGCCCACTGCCGAAAATACAGAAAATCTGCCACCGACATCATCAGGAACTACAAAAGTTTTATACCCCTCTTGTTCTGCAATTTGCCTTAAAACACCTGTTTTTTTATCTGTTGTTGCAACAATATTATATCTGTAATTTGACCCAAGCTCTTGTTCAAGAATACTTTTTACTATCATAAACTGAGACATTGTCTCAGCAGTAGAGCCTGATTTTGTAATAACATTTACAAGAGTTTTGCTTAAATCAAGCATTTTCAAGAGAACCGTCATTGAATCAGGATCTATATTATCAAGAAAGAAAATTCGCGGCAACCCGCCTCTTTGTTCCTCTGTTAATAAATTCCAATAAGGCTTTAACAAAGCCTCAGTTACTGCAAGCCCTCCAAGAGCAGAGCCCCCAATCCCGAGCACCAGAATATTATCAAACCTGCCCTGTACCATTGATGCATATTCTTTTACGTACCAGACTGTTTCTTCACTATAACCTAAATTCATCCACTGCAGCCATTGTCCGCGTTTATCTTTTCTTTTATTTAAATCGGAAATAATATTTGCAATTCTGTCTCTGTAATTCTCAAACTCATATTGAAGATTTAAGCCGTTTTCACAGCCGATAACTGCCTCATCAACATAATTACAACATAATTTAATCATTAAAACCCTTCTCCAAAATTATTTATACACTTATTATATATGGTGAATGTTTTTATACAAGCCATTGCAATAAAAACACATTTTTTGTATAATCAAGCAATGAGCAGTCTGCAAAAATACTATAAACAATCGGCAACCTACAAAATTGCTTCAGGGATATTAAAAGAGCTTGAAAAATTTCTTGATACATTAGGTAAAATGTCACTTAACGGAATAGAAGTTATAAAATGTATTTTAAGATGGCAGATAGATATAAAAGAATTAATTGAGCAATGCAGCAGATTTGGAGTAAGTTCACTTCCAATAACGCTTTCCATTGTAGGAATGACATCAATTATTGTAGCTTCACAGGTTGCGCTGGAAATGGTTAAACAGGGTGGCGGCAACTTTGTCGGACTTTTAATGACAATACTTATTATAAGAGAAGTTGGAGTTATAATGTCCGGGTTTGCAATAATTTCAATGATTGGTTCATCTCTTGCTTCCGAAATTGCTACAATGCGTGTCACTGAACAAATTGATGCCATTGAAGTTTTAAAAGTTAACCCTATAAGATATCTTTTTGTACCGCGTGTATTATCAGGATTTATAATGATGCCGCCGGTTGTGCTGATAGCATCGGCAGTCGGTGTTATAACAGGAGCAATTACTGCAAATTTAACTTCAGGTTTAGGATATAGAGCATATTTTGATTCTGCCTGGCTTGGAATTTATATGAAAGATTTAGGTGTCAGCATGCTTAAAGCCTTTTGTTTTGGCGGTGTTATTGCACTCATAAGCTGTTCTTGCGGATACTATGCTTCAGGCGGTGCTAAAGGTGTTGGAGAAGCGACTACAAAAGCTGTTGTTTGGTCATTTGTAGCAATCGTAATACTTGACATGTTCTTTGCTATGGCATTTTTCTTTTAACGAGGTAAATAAATGAGTATAGAAGTTAAAAATTTAATAAAAAACTTTGGAGAAAGACGTGTTATTGATAATGTTTCATTTAAAGTCAATAATGGGGAAACTTTAGCAATAGTCGGATTTTCAGGGTCAGGTAAAAGCACAATATTAAAACTTATCTGCGGACTTTTAACTCCCGACAGCGGTGAAATTATTACATCAGAAGGTGATATTGCTATGGTTTTTCAATACTCAGCTTTATTCGATTCCCTCAATGTTGCCGACAACATTGCTTTTGCACTCCATGAAAGAAAAGAACTGCGCAAAAAATATTCAGAAAAAGAAATAAGAAAAATTGTAGCAGAAAAACTTGAACTTGTAGGTTTAAAAGGTATTGAAAACAAATTCCCGTCAGAACTTTCGGGCGGTATGCAAAAACGTGTAAGTTTTGCCCGAGCAATCGTAACCGAGCCTAAATCAATACTTTATGATGAACCCACAGCAGGTTTAGACCCTATTTCATCTACACTTATTGAAGATTATATTGTGAGGCTGAAAGATGAAACAAATGCAGCATCAGTTGTTGTAACCCATCAAATGTCAACTATTACAAGAACGGCAAATCGTGTTATAATGTTATATGACGGCAAAGTTGTTTTTGAGGGCACTCCGGAAGAGATGCTACAACAGGACAACGAATATACAAAACAATTTGTTACAGCATCATTGGAAGGACCGATGCAAATGATATCAGAGAATTAAGGAGAAATATATATGAATATAGAAAAACTTTTTAATAAAGATGTTATGTCGCTTGATACATACATTATGTTCAGGCTTAAAGAAGAAACAGCGAGATTGAAAGATGAATTAACAGCAAGAAACAGGGCTCCGATTGCACTTTCAATGGGCGCACCTACTGCCAATCCGCCAAAAGTACTTATAGACAGACTAAAAGAAATTCTTGATGAGGATAATATTCATACATATTCTACACCTAAAGGCGAACTTTATTTCAGAAAAGCCGCTGCTCAGAGAATGAAAAATCGTTTTGGAGTTGACCTTGATCCCGAAACAGAAATCTTTTCGCTTGTCGGGTCAAAAGAAGGGATTGCAAACCTTGTCAGATTTATTACAACTCAAAAAAATGAGGAACTTGAAAAAGATGTAATAATGATACCTGATCCTTGTTATGCATCATACCTGCAATTTATTCAGTGTTCAGGCGCAAAAGCATACCCTATGCCTTTGACTGCCGAAAATGATTATAAACCTGATGTAGAAAAAATTTATAACCAAATTATTGAAGAAGGTTATAAACCGGAGAATATTAAAGCATTATTTATTAATTATCCAAATAACCCGATGGGGATTTCAACAACAAAAGAATATGTTAAATCAGTCGTTGATTTTTGTAAAAAATATGATATTCTGCTTGTATCAGATGCTGCATATTGTGATTTATATTTTGCAGAAGATGAGAAACCTTTCAGTATTTTTGAAATTGAGGGAGCAAAAGATATTGGTATAGAATTTTTCAGTCTTTCTAAACCATATGCAGTTACAGGATGGCGTTTAGGTTGGGTTTGCGGAAACAAAGAAGTTATCCAGCGTCTTGGAAAAGGCAAATCAACAATAGATAATGGTATCTTTAAAGCTTTACAAAAAGCCTGCGCTGAAATTTTAAACAGCGAGGAAGGCGATAAATATATTGAAGAAGGCAACAAAGGATATGCCAGAAAACAAGCTATTATGGTTAAAGGTTTTAAAGAATTGGGTTGGAATATGGATAAAGTACCACATACCACATTCTATTTATGGCTGCCTATACCACGAAAATACACATCTGCGTTTGATTTCTGCCAGGATGTATTAAGAAAATCAGGAATTGTGTTGGTTCCAGGTAACGCTTTTGGAGAATGTGGCGAAGGATTTTTCAGACTTTCTTATGTATGTTCAGATGAGCAGTTACAAGAAGTTATTGACCGCTTAAAAGCTGACGGATTTACATATTAAAAAGCTCCCTCTCGGGAGCTTTTTTTATTATTTATAAGGCAAATTTAAAATTTATGATAGAGCCATTAAAGCTTTTACTGAACGCGCATTATCTCTGACTTCTTCATCAGTATGCATTTCAACAGTATCAGATAAAACTCTCATAGCTTCTGATTTATCGCTCAATGATAAAAGTTCGTTAATTGTGCTCATAGCAACAATTGTAGACATATCATTGATACCTTTTCCTTTATTTGTGATAACAACTTTCAATGCATCGTGTTCGTTTTTTCTTACCAATGCGCGAGAAGTCATTTCTCTAATTGCATCAACTTTAGAATTTGTACCAACATCTTCTAAAATTGAAATTGTTTCAGGATTTGAGTTCATTCCCAAACCTTCAATTATATTAGTTACGTTTTTTGCTGTCTTTTTATCTACTGTCATAATTCCTCTCCTACACCATAGCTTCATACATAGCTACATTATCTGACAAAAGTTGTCTTGCCATAGACATATCTTCCATTTTTGAAACTGATTTTGCGCTGATACCGGTAAAGAAAATTTCATTCACAGGTGTATTTAATGTATCTTTAATTGAACCATAGAAAGAACCCATTACCTCTCTTGCTGGTGCAAATGAGATTTCAATACTGTTCATTTTGTTCCAGCCGTTAACTACGTTTTCTTTAACTCTGTTACCAAAAGAAATTACAGAATTAATCATGTTTTGGAATCTTTCGCCATAACCTGAAATAGAACCAACCAACGCGCTGGCTTTTAATTTTTCAGTTGCAGAAATATTGTTATCATTCTTTTTAGAAGATGATTCAAATACATCAGCAGTTAAAACATTACCTTTGAACGATGTTGCTGCAAACGGATTTGAAGAATTTCTTTGTGTAGATTGTTCGTGTCTGCTTGTATTAAACAGTCTTTCACGAATAGATGGAATTGATAAATTTGCCATTCTTATATCCTTTCGTTTACCTATTTGACTTTATAAGGATATCATTAGAGAAATATTAATAACTCCACCTTTTGATGTATTCTTATTTGAATTTCTTATACTTTAGTTATAGAATTGTAGTGTTGAAAAAGGAATAGAAATGGAAAATTTAGACAAACTTATAGAAACAGTAAGAATTTTACGCTCACCAGAAGGCTGTGAGTGGGACAGAGCACAAACTCACAAAACATTAAAACCTAATATGCTTGAAGAAGCATACGAGGCTGTAGATGCAATAGACACAGGAGATATGGCAAATCTGAGAGAAGAACTCGGAGATGTTCTTTTACAAGTTCTTTTACATTCTCAAATAGCTGATGATAACGGTAAATTTAATCTTGATGATGTAGCAAAAGAACTTAACGAAAAACTTATTCATCGTCATCCGCATGTTTTTGGTGATGTTAAAGTAAATTCAACTGATGATATTGTAAACAACTGGGATTTACTTAAAAAAGAAGAAAAAAAAGACAGAAAATCTGCAATGGACGGAATTTCTAAGGCTCAATCAGCACTGATGAGCGCTCAGAAAATCAGCAAACGAGCAGTAAAAACCGGCTTTGAATGGCCTGATGAAAAATCGCTGTATGAATGTGTATTTTCTGAAATTAAAGAATTTCAGGATGCAAAAGGCGATAAAGACCATATGGAAGAAGAATTAGGCGATATTCTTTTTGCAGTTGTCAATCTTGCCCGCTGGAACAAAATTGATGCAGAACAAGCTCTTTTAAGAGCCAATAAAAAATTTATGGCACGATTTCGCAAAATGGAAGAACTGGCTGAAAAGCCTTTAGAACAGTTTTCTTTTGAGGAATTTGACAATCTGTGGAAACAGGCAAAAAAGAATGTTAACGAATGTTAACTAAAAAACCATGAAAAAAGCAATTCCTAAATCAAAAAATCCTTTATATAAATATACAGGAAAGAGGATTAGAAATATCTATGAAAGAACAGGAATTGAATACATTAATGTCTGTAGTTTCAGACCCAATCGAAAATGTTTATAAAATTAATTCACGTAAAGATTTAGAAGAAATCCAGCGTATTATAAGAATTTTTAATATTGCAGATAATCAGCACAATAAACATACTATGTTGTCGATTAAAAATCTTGCAACATTCAGACTTGTTTTAAGTAATAACTAAATTTTAAAAGCTCCCAAAAGGGAGCTTTTTTATACCGAAATTTTTTCTTTCTGTTTTAAGGCTTCTGGTTTTTCCTCTAACCTTTTTTGCTTATATCCGTATCCTGCATATATTGCAAAACCTATTAACAACCATAACGGAAAATATAAAGCCGATGTTGTTAAAAACTTCATTGAATAAATCATCAAACCGCCGCAAGTTAATATTCCCAAAATCGGAAATACAGGGCAAAATGGAACTTTAAACGGACGTTGTCTTTCAGGATCGGTTTTTCTTAAAATTAACACTGCAATACAAATTATTATAAATGAAGTGAATGTACCAAAATTACAAAGTTCAGCTGAGATATTCAAATCCATAAAGAGTGCACAAACAACAACAACAATTCCTGAAATCCAGGTCAATACGTGAGGTGTTCTGTGTTTTCTATGTATTAATCTCAAAGATTTCGGCAAAAATCTGTCTCTGCTCATTGCATACAAAATTCTTGTTGTACCTAATTGATAAATTAAAAGAACAGATGTTAAAGCGCACAAAGCACCCACAGAAATTAAACCTGCAAACCAGTCAATACCTACAGCACGCATAGCATGAGCAATAGGTGCTTGAATATCAATTTGTCCTAAAGGCACTGTTCCTGTAAGCACAAGAGCAACACATACATACAAAATAGTACAAATAACAAGTGTTCCTAAAATCGCAATAGGTAAATCTCTTTGAGGATTTTCAGTTTCTTCAGCAGTTGTTGAAATTGCGTCAAATCCGATATATGCAAAGAAGATTAAAAATGCACCCATAAATACTCCCTCAAAACCGTTAGGAGCGAATGGGGTCCAGTTTTCAGGTTTAACATAAAATGCGCCGACTATTATGAACGAAATAATCATAAACATGTTTACGCCTACCATTACACTGGCAAATCTTGTTGATTCTTTCACGCCTTTTATTAAAAGTACAGTCAATAATAAAACAATTATCATAGCAGGGAGATTAACCGCAAATGGGATTTTATCAAACAAAAACGGCATTTGACTGTGCGGTTCAAGTCCGAATTTGTCACAGTATGAAAGCATAAAACGATAATCGTTTCTAAGCCACATCGGACAATTAACAATAAAATCAGGCAGAATATGTTTAAAACCCTTTAAGAATTGAACAAAGTAACCTGTCCATGCACATGCAACGGTAATATTACCGATTGCATATTCAAGCATTAAAATCCAGCCGACCATCCAAGCCATAAATTCGCCCATTGTTGCATAAGTGTAAGTATAAGCACTGCCTGCAACAGGTATCATAGATGCAATTTCACTGTAACAAAGAGCAGAAAATACACAAGCAACAGCAGCCATTACCATAGAAATTATAATAGCAGGTCCGGCACCGGCACTTTCAGGACCGCCTTGAATTGCAGTACCGATAATTGTAAAAATACCCGTACCTACAACCGCACCAATACCTAAAATAATCAAATCAAAGACATTTAAAGTCTTTTTCAATTCAGACTTTTTACTTACAGCTATTAATTCATCGGGGCTTTTTGTCTTGAAAGCATTACTTATAATTGTTTTCATTATTTCATCATTTCTTGTTTTTTACGTTCTACTATTTCATTGTGAATTCTGTTTTCATTTAGTCTGTTCTTAACAAAACCGTACAAAAGATATATTATTGCACCGAAACCTAACCATACCGGGAAAAGTAAAGCTGAACCCGATGGCTGCAATGATTTATAAATCATTAATCCGCCACAGCATATTATACCAAGAGTAGGTGTAACAGGCGAAAACGGAACTTTAAACGGTCTTGGTCTTTCAGGATCTGTTTTTCTCAAGATTAAGACTGCAACACATACAATAATAAAGGATGTGAATGTACCATAATTACATAGTTCAGCTGCAACATCAAGGTTTAAAGTCAAAATTCCCAAAACTGCAAGCAAACCTACAGTCCACGTTAAAAGTGCAGGAGTTTTGAATTTAGGGTGTAATTTCTGAAATCTTTGAGAAATAAAATGGTCTCTGCTCATTGCATACAAAATTCTTGTTGCAGCCATTTCAAGTACCAAAAGTACAGAAGTTAAACCTGCAAGTGAGCCGACAGAAATTAAACCTGCAGCCCAGTTCATATTATGTATAGACATGCAATATGCCATAGGAGCTTTCAAAAAGCCTAAAGGAACTGCTGAGCTTGTATCTTGTAAACCTGTCAAAACAAGTGCAACAAGAACATACACAACTGTAGTTATTAAAAGTGATCCTATAATACCTATAGGCAAATCTTTCTGCGGATTTTTGCATTCTTCTGCGGCAGTTGCCAGAGCATCAAACCCGATATACGCAAAGAAAATTAAAAATGCGCCTGCAAAAATTCCTTCAAACCCGTTTGGCGCAAATGGTGTCCAGTTTTCAGGTCTTACATAAAACGCACCTGCAAGTACAAATAATGCTATTACACCAAGTTTTACTACAACCATTAAACCTGCCATTTTTGTAGAATCTTTTGTACCTTTCACAAGAATTGCAGTAATCAAAAGCACAATTAATGTTGCAGGAAGATTTATACAAACAGGAATTCCAAACAAAGTCGGAACAAATGTGTCAGGATTTTCTGCAACAATTTTACCTGCTGAAAATACATCATTTACAAGCCAAGCCGGCGGATGAGCAAGCCATGCCGGTAAAACCTTTTCAAACCCTGCCAAAAACTGCACAAAGTGATTTGACCATGCACATGCAACAGCGATAAATCCGATTGCATATTCAAGCATCAAAACCCATCCAACCATCCATGCCGCAAATTCGCCAAGTGTTGCAAATGTATATGTATAAGCGCCACCGGCAACAGGTATCATAGTAGCAAATTCAGAATAACAAAGTGCCGAAAAAATACATGCAACAGCCGCAATAACCATTGAAATCATAAGTCCGGGACCTGCACCTAAACTCGAACCATCAGCACTTCCGGCCGCAGCAATACCTACAACCGCAAAAATACCAGACCCGATAATTGCGCCTACGCCAAGAATAATCAAATCCCAAACGCCAAGTGTTTTTTCAAGCCCTTCTGCTTTAGCTTCTGCAAGCATTTCATCAGGGTTTTTAATTCTTGTTACTGTTTTCAAAAAATTGCGAGTAAATGTCGCACGGTGAAACTTTTCAGCCATCTATTTTCCTTATTATTTACAAAGAGGGAAACCTAGTTCTTCTCTTTGAGCTACATACAATCTTGCAACGGCAGATGCCATTGTTCTAACTCTGTTTATAAAATTAATTCTTTCGTCTTTGCTTATTACCCCTCTTGCATCCAAAAGATTGAATGTATGAGAGCATTTTAATACGTAATCATAAGCCGGCAAAACAAGTTTTGCATTAATACAATTATCAACTTCTTTCTGATATAAATCAAACATTGTAAATAAAGCATCTGCATCACTTACTTCAAAATTATATTTTGACATTTCGATTTCGTTTTGTATGAAAATTTCACCATATTTCAAAGTATCATTCCACATAATATCATATACAGATTCTTTATTTTGAAGATACATTGCAATACGTTCAAGTCCGTATGTTAATTCAAGTGCAACGGGCTTAACCTCAACACCGCCGACCTGTTGAAAGTATGTGAATTGTGTAATTTCCATACCATCTAACCATACTTCCCAACCTACACCGGCTGCACCAAGAGTTGGTGATTCCCAGTTATCTTCAACAAATCTTACATCATGTTCTTTAAGGTCAATTCCCATAGCCTCCAAACTTTTTAAATAAAGTTCCTGAGCATTATCGGGAGATGGTTTCAAAATAACCTGAAACTGATAATAATGACCCAATCTGTTGGGATTTTCACCATACCTTGCATCTGTCGGACGTCTGCAAGGTTCAATCATCGCAGTATTCCACGGTTCAGGTCCTAATGAACGCAAAAAAGTTGCAGGGTTCATTGTTGAAGCACCTTTTTCAATATCGTAAGGCTGCTGAATTATACAACCGTAATCCGACCAAAATTTTTGTAAATTAAAAACTAATTCTTGAAAGTTTAAAGCCATAACATATTCCAATATATTGTACTAATTACACTAAACTGCACATACGTGCCTATCTATCCTACGACGAACATAGCAAAATTGCAAATTTTATGTTAAAAATGTAACATACAAGGAGAACAGCATGACAATAATTATTTTTTCAGGAAAACAATATTCGGGCAAAGATACTGCGGCAAAAATTATGCTCCAAGAAATGCCTGATTTTAGAAGATGTGCAATGGGTGATATCATAAAACTTACCTATGGCGAACAAAAAGGATTGACTTATGAAGAAATAGAAAAGAATAAACCGCTTTACCGTCAGGATTTAATAGATTTAGGCAACTGGGGACGTGCACAAAGTCCTGATTACTGGCTTAATAAAATCATTGAACAAGATGGAAATATTATAGTTACTGACGTTCGTGTACCTCATGAATATGAGGTTTTCAAACGCGCAGGGGCAATTGCAATCAGAGTTGAGGCTGATAGAGAAATAAGAGCATCCAGAGGTGAACTCATTGGTGAAACCGATATAACAGAAATCGGACTTGACCACATCACAGATTGGGATTATGTAATCCAAAATAATACAGACTACGAAAATCTCAAAAACCAGGTATTTGAAATAATAAAAGAGCTCAGATAGAGCTCTTTATTTTATTTATTTACTACTGCATCAATTAAACCTTTAAACAGCGGATGCGGTTTATCAGGTCTTGACTTAAATTCAGGGTGGAATTGAGATGCTACAAACCAATCAAGTTTCGGCAGTTCTACAACTTCTGCAAGCATACCGTCCGGTGACATACCTGAGAACACAAGCCCTGCATCTTCGATTTGTTTCAAGTACTCGTTATTAACTTCATATCTGTGCCTGTGACGTTCCGAAATTTTTTCTTTACCGTAAGCTTTAGCAGCTTTTGACCCTTTTTTCAAAATACAATCGTAAGCACCTAATCTCATTGTACCGCCATATGCGTGAACATTTTTTTGTTCAAGCATTAAATCAATTACGGGATATTGTGCATTTTCATCAAATTCAGCCGAATTCGCACCTTTCAAACCTACAACATTTCTTGCATATTCAATAACAGCGCACTGCATACCCAAACATAATCCTAAGAAAGGTACATTATTTTCTCTTGCATATTTAATTACGTTGAGCTTTCCTTCAATCCCCCTGATACCAAATCCTCCAGGAACAACAACAGCCTGAATATCTTTCATCATCTCTTTGCATTTTGCATCATCAACGCAATCTTCCGAGTTAATCCATTTAATATCAATTGCAGCATCATTAGCATAACCTGCATGCTTTAACGATTCCACAACTGAAATATAAGCATCGGAAAGTTTTGTATATTTTCCAGCAATAGCAACTTTTATTGTCTGTTTAGGATTTTTGATTCTTTCAACAAGTGTCTCCCATGCGGTCAAATCAGCTTTTTTATCTTCAACTCTCAACATATCAAGTACAACTTTTGCCATATTTTGTGCCTCAAGCGCAAGAGGAACTTCATAGATACTTTTCATGTCGCGACATTCGATAACCGCATCTTTTGGAACAGAACAGAATAAAGCTAATTTTTCTTTTTCTGTTTTCGGGATTGGTTTTGTAGTACGGCAAACAAGAATTTCGGGCTGAATACCGTAACTTCTCAACACATTAACACTGTGCTGTGAAGGTTTAGTTTTAAGTTCACCGGATGTCGGCAAATATGGAAGTAATGTACAGTGAATGGAAATAGCATTTCCAATACCTGCTTCTGATTTAAACTGTCTTATTGCCTCAACAAACGGTAAACTTTCAATATCGCCAACAGTACCGCCAATTTCAATCAATTGAAAATCGGGTTTAAACTGTTTTGTTGCACCGTTAATTCTTGATTTAATTTCATTTGTAATATGAGGAATTACTTGGACCGTACCGCCTAAATAATCTCCGCGTCTTTCTTTTTTAATAACATGACTGTAAACACTGCCTGAAGTTACGTTATTAAGTTTACCCAAAGAAGTGTCGGTAAATCTTTCATAGTGGCCCAAATCAAGGTCAGTTTCCGCACCGTCATCCGTTACAAAAACTTCGCCGTGCTGAAACGGGCTCATAGTACCAGGGTCGACATTTATATAAGGGTCAAATTTTTGGTTAATAACCGAAAACCCTCTTGCTCTCAATAATCTTCCTAAAGAAGCAGCGATAATACCTTTACCCAAAGAACTTACAACACCGCCCGTAATAAATATATACTTTGTCATCTTTTTCACACACCCCGTTAAAATTTGTACAACACCCAATGTGGCTACGTGCGCAGCACATTAATTAATCTTCGGAACTTTAAAAAACCCGTTTTCTTCTTCGGGCGCATTAGACATCAACGCTTCCTTACTGATTTCCTGAACAACTTTGTCTTCTCTCATAACGTTATAAAAATCAACAACCTGTGTCATTGGCTTAACGTTAGTTGTATCAACTTCGTTCATCTGGTCAACATATTTTAATACGTCACCTAATTGTTTTGTATAAAGTTCTTTTTCATCTTCTGTTAATTCAAGTCTTGCAAGTTTTGCAACATGTTCAACATCTTTAATTGTAATCATTTTTCCTCTACTCCGTTATTATTAAACTTTACCACAAAAAATTTATCATGCCATAAATTATTTCAAAATTTTAAAAGTTATGATATAATAATTGTTAGGAGATAAGATGTTAGACGAGTTGGATACACAACTTCTCGCTTATAAAACCTGTAATGACGAGAAGAAAAAACGAATGTTTCACATTCAAATTGTTGAAAATGCAATGCAATTGGTAAAAAAAATAGCTTGCAATGTTGCCGTGCAGTCGGGCATTCCCAATGAAGACTTAATTCAAGTCGGCTCAATCGGACTGATAAAAGCTATTGAGTTTTTTGATACTAACAAAAATACCAAATTCAAAACCTATGCAACTTATTTTATCCGAGGTGAAATAAAACACTATTTACGCGATAAAGCCTCAATTATCAAGGCTCCAAGAGAATTACAGGAACTTGTATTCAAAATCAGTAATGCAGTTAAACAGCTTAAAGAAAACGGTTATGATGAACCTACAGAACAACAAATCGCTGAACTTGCGGGAATTAACGAAAACAAAATCCACGAAGTGATGGAGATTGAACTGTGTAAAACTACTTTGTCTCTTGATCAGGCAATTTCATCAGTAGAAGACGACGATTTAACTCTTATTGATAAAATACCTTCAGGTGATTACCAGGAATTTTTAAACTCATATGAGAACAGAATAATGTTAACCCAAGCCATAGAAAAACTTCCTGCTGATTTAAAAGAAATTATTGAACTAAGTTATTATCATGACTTAAATCAACGTGAAATTTCAGAAATTGTTCATATCTCACAAATGCAGGTTTCAAGAAGATTAAAAAAAGCTCTAAACAAAATGTATGAAATAATTCAATCAAAAGAGGACATCTAAAATGGCATTATTAATCGCGATATTGACTTTCGTATTTATAATCGGTCTTTGTATCGGCAGTTTTTTAAATGTGGTAATTTTAAGAGCATTGAGCGAGGAATCCATAGTTTTTCCCGCATCAAAATGTCCAAAATGCCAAAATCCTCTGAAATGGTGGCATAATATTCCTGTTCTCTCATATATTTTACTTGGCGGGAAATGTGCTTTCTGTAAAGAAAAAATCAGTATTCAATATCCAATTATCGAACTTATCACAGGCATAATCTTTGTATTAATATTTTTAAAATTCGGTTTTATTGCAGAAACACTATTTATGTGGGCAATTGCATCCGTTATGATTGCTATGGCAGGAACGGATATCAGAGAAAAAGTTGTTTTTGATGCACATACATATACATTCATTGGACTTGGATTTTTGAATACCTTGTACTTAACAGGTGCATATTATTTTGCAAGCCATGAATTTACATGGGCACTTATTATTTCATCACTTATCGGTGCTGTTTTAGGTGCCGTTATTATGGAAATTTGTGCAAGGTCTGGATATTTAATTGCAGGCACAAGAGCATTTGGTGAAGGTGACACGTTTATTGCAATAGGTCTTGGCGCATTATTGGGTTGGAAAATTCTTTTAATAACATTGGCAATGAGCGTTATAATTCAGGTAATTGCGTTTTTGCCTATATTTATAAAAGGGCTTATTACAAACAAAGACTGGAAAACTTTAGTATCATTTTTATTATTTATTGCCTATGCCTGCGGTTTTTGTTTACTAAAACTTGAAGGCACACTATACATTGCAGGAGCAATTTTGTTGACAGTCCTTGGTATTTTATGCTGTGTATTTATTCTTAAAGGATTGAGAGAAAACCCGCAAAACAGAACATATATGCCGTTTGGTCCAGCAATGGTTCTGGCAGGATTGATAGCAATTTTATTATTATAAAGATAATATTTTCAAAGCTTCTTTTAAAATTTCCTCAGCCGTTGTTTTTTTATCTGTAACTGCTTTTGATATAGCATCTTGAATTTCTTTGCGCTCATAACCAAGCGAAACCAAAACCATCTGAGCATCCTCAACTGCGCTGTCATCAACTTTAACTGCTGACGATATTTTTATCGGTTCTTTTGTTTGATAATTCATCAATTTATCTTTTAATTCAAGAATAATCTTTTGCGCCAATTTAGGACCAACGCCTTTTGCACGCGTAATCTCTTTATAATTTCCGTCGATTACAAATCCGATAAGTTCAGATGCCTCAAATTCATCAAGCAGTGTTAAAGCCATTTTAGCCCCAACCCCTGAAACAGAAGTCAATATATTGAAAATATCTCTGTCCTCTTTACGCAAAAATCCGCAAAGACACATTTTATCTTCTCTGTGAAGAAGTACTGTATAAATCTTGATTTCGCCTTCATTAGCCTGTGAAAAATCTCTATTAGTTGTTTCGAGTAAATACCCAATCCCGTAAGTTTCAACTGTCAAAAAAGTCCCTTTTGACGTATTAGATTTATTTTCAAGAGTACCTTTTATATAATCGTACATTATTGCTCCCTTAGAGTTCTTCTGATAACAGCTATATCCTGTTCAAGATTTTTATTTGTTTTCAAATCATCCCTGATTTTTTCGTAAGAATAAAGCATTGTTGTATGTTTTTTATTAAAAAATTCAGCAATTGCCTCAAAACTTTTCTGTGTAATCTCACGTGATAAATAAACAGCTACATGACGTGCCGATGAAACTCTTTGATTTCTGGCAGAACTCAAAAAATCAGCAATTGACACACCGTAATATTCTCCTGCTGCTTTTGCAACCTGAGCAATAGTAATTTCCTGCTTAACAGCCTCGCAATTCAAAACTTTTTTAGCAAATTCAAGTGTCAAATCTGTTTTTTCAATATCTGCATACGCGCTTACTTTATTGAATGCCCCCTCCAACTCTCTTACGTTGCTTATAAAGTTTTTTGCTATGTATTCAAACACATCAAATTCTGCTTGAATTCCCGCTAAATCTGCGAGATTTTTCAAAATTGCAACCCTTGTTTCGAAGTCAGGAGGAGTAATGTCAACCATCAATCCCATTTCAAAACGCGTTCTTAAACGATCTGGAAGTGTCGGAATGTCTTTTGGAAGTCTGTCTGAAGTAATTACAATCTGTTTGTTGTTATTATGCAGACTGTCAAAGGTATGGAAAATCTCTTCCATTGTATAAGTCTTACTTTCCAAAAACTGAATATCGTCTATGAGTAAAACATCAACATTTCTGTATTTTTGACGAAATTTATCCATACGGTTTGTTTTATCATTACCGCCCGTTTGAAGATTTTTAATCAATTCGTTAAAATATTCTTCTGTTTTAATATATTTAACTTTTAATTTCGGCTTATTGAAAATAATATGATGACCAACTGCCTGCATCAAATGCGTTTTTCCCAATCCGGATGCACCGTAAATAAACAACGGATTATATTTTTTTGCCGGATTTTGCGCAACAGTCATTGCCGCCGCATGAGCAAATCGGCTGTTTTCACCTACAACAAAATTAGAAAATTTATATTTCAAATTGAGATTAGCAGAAGATTGCATTTGAGCAAGATTGTCCATCAGCTTTGTTTCTTCGGTTTCCACTGGAGTTCGCTTTTGTTTTTGAAGTTCTTTTTTCTTTTCTTTTTGATATCTGTCCGCAAATTCTTCATCAAAAACTATACTGTAACTTATATCTTCACCGTAGGCATTTTTCAAAGCAGCAAGAATTTTGCTGTCATGCTGTGACTTAATCGCTTGCGGAGCAAGTGCATGAGCGGTAATCAGTGTTAAAATATTGCCGTCAAAAGATGCTGCCTCTAAGGGTTCTATCCACATTCTGTATGTTGGTACAGTCTGCTCCAGCTCTTCTTTTGCTTTACTCCAAAGTTCTTTTTCGTCCATAAGAATATTTTACTATAAAAAAAGAATTTAAAAGCACATTCACGCTTTAATTCATAAAATTTATAAGTATCAAGTCGTGTGCCGTCAAAAAACCTGAAATTTTCGACGCGCTGATTTTCTGATGCAAACCAGTTTTTGAGGGTCAAAATTTTATTATCAGTAATAAATACCAAATCATTTGCAACATGCCTGATTTCAAGCTTATCTTTGTCAATATTTTCACCAAAAATCACAGTGTCATTTCCACCATTAATTAAAGTTTTTCCTTTATCAACCCATTTGTCGCGGAAATCGGAAATTGACGCATCCCAATACCATTTTTGTAATTTTATTGCAGCCCATTTTTCATCACTAATTGTGTCATTTCCTTCACCGTTGTATATATAGATATCATCTCCGCCGCCGCCATAAAGCTTGTTATTACCTTCATTTCCAATAAGAATATCCGAGCCATCACCACCGTAAAGTTTGTCATTCCCTTTTCCTCCGGAAATCCAATCATCACCGCCATATCCATTCAAGACATCATCTCCATCTCTGCCATATATTATATCCGGCTCGTCATCACCATTTATTTTGTCTTCACCCGATGTCCCAATAAAATACACAGGTTTTTCATTTTGTTCTGCACTAAAATCTTTGCGGCTGTTTATAAAACTTATTACATGTGCTCCGTAACCATATTTGCTTATGGCTGAACCAAGTTTTTCCACATCTAGTTCATTTTGGATGGCAAGTTTTTTAGCTAATAAATACGAAAGTAAAAAATCATCTCCGCTTGTCATATTTTTAACTATATTTTCATAAACTTTATCATCATAGACAAGTTTATCATCAAAATATTCATATTTTACGCCAAGCTTATATCCCCACTCCATTTGAAATACAAAATTTAAAAACCAGTGTTCTTTCCATAACTGATAAACTTTTTCAATATTTTCAGGTTTATATTTTGAAACATCTTCTTTGACGAGTTTGAACAAAACAATTTTGTGCATTTCTTCACCAGTTTTGTTTTCCCCAAGCCATTTTGATATAAGCTCATCAAAATTGTTATAAAGTTCACAAACATCAGTTTTTAAGGTCATTTCTTTTATTAAGGTTTTTAATTCCTCATCAGAAGTTGCCGCAAACTCCAAATCATTTGAGGTTTCAGAACCTCTAAGCCATGGCAAATCAATTACATCAGCCGATAAAATATACCCGCCATTATCTGCAAAACTCAAATTTGATATCAAAAGAAAAATAATTACTGCTAAAAATTTTTTCATATCTATACCATTAATTCATACAAAACAACAGCACACGAAACTGATAAATTTAAAGATTCCACCTTAGATGCCATTTCTATTTTTACCTCTTTTGTTGCAAAATTTATTAAGTCTTCAGAGAGCCCGTCAGCCTCAGAACCAAACATTACAAGCATCGGTTCTTTAATATTAAAATTTTTCAGATATTGTGTTGCTCTGGGTAAGGTTGCAACGCGCTCAAATTCTTTAAAAATTTGCAAACCAGAAAATTCCTCAATATAAACAACAGGAATTTTCCATAAATTACCAACTGTAGAGCGCACACATTTCGGATTATATAAGTCTGCACATTCCTTACCGTAAAGCACAACAGCATCTGCCCCGAACGCCACTGCTGTGCGCAAAATTGTTCCCAGATTACCTAAATCTTTAATATTTTCAAGCAATACAACTTTTCTGGCACCTTTTAAATCCTCAATAGAATATACTTTTTTAATCCCAACTCCAACAGCATCAGGTGCACTGTCTGTCGTTGAAACCTTTTTTAAAACAGGTTCTGTTGTCAAAATTACTTTTTCACCGAGAAAAGAATATTTTTTCTCATCTGTCGTAAAAACATACTCTATTTTAACACCGGCATTATATGCTTCTTCAATTGATTTAAAACCTTCAAGTAGGAATTTATTCTCTTTGTCACGATATTTTTTTTGCTGTAATCTTACAGTTTCCTTCACCAGCTCATTATTTATACTTGTAATCATAAAACCTCAAATTCTTCAAGCCACTCTTTTTCCTGCTCTGTCAAAAGTGCAAAATCAATCAATTTCTTTTCGTAATTCATTTTAACAAAAGAATTTATCTTACCGTCTTTCATATAACAAGAATTTTCAAGTCTTATACCAAAATGTTCCTCATTATAAAGCCCAGGTTCAATCGTAAAGCACATACCATCTTTAATTTCAACTTTTGCCATATCATTTTTGCTCAAATTTGGCGGATATTCATGAACATTTATTCCGATACCATGCCCGAGCCCATGATTAAATACAAACCCGTCAATTCCATTTTGAGAATAAACCTCGCGTGCTACAGCATCTATGTTATATCCAACATTTAAACCAGAATTATAAGCATTCAAAAACATTTTTAAAACGGTTGTATAAACTTTTTTTTGTAATGCTGACGGTTCACCTTTTACAAACACTCTCGTAATATCAGTCGCCAGACCCTGTTCATAATATGCTCCGCAATCAATTAAAACAAGACTTCCGTCTTTTAAAATTTCATCTTTAGAGCATTTTGAATAATGCGCAAGTGCTGAATTTTTATCCTTTGCAACTATTGATTTAAAGCTCAAACTTTTTGCACCATAATGCTTAAACTCTTTTTCCAGCTTTTGAGCAATATCAAATTCTGAAATATCATCATTACTTTCAATATAATCTCTTATTGCTTTTACTGCCAAATCTGTGCGCCTGAAAGCATCTTGATAATGCAAAATTTCATCATCAGTCTTAACAGATTTCATGATTTTTATTGGACTGTTCTCTAGTATTTTTGCCTTATCTCCGATTAGTGCAAAGTCATAAGCGTTAATGGTTGACTTATCAACCCAAATATCACCGTTATAACATTCAACAAAGTCGTCAATATCCTCAAGCAAACGCACTCTACCGTTAATTATTACAGCTTTCGCCTGAATTTTTGATGAATAATCCTTTGAGAAATCTCTAAAATTAAATAAATACGAAACTTCCTCAAGATTTGTAATCAGAATTGTTTGTTCAATATTTTTTATCTTCTGTTCAACAGGAACACCAGCAACCGCAACAACATTTGAAACGTCATATTCAATATTATTATCAAGGGGATCATTTGCCAGAAACTTTATTTGAATACCTTTTTCCTGTAAGTATTCAACTCTTTTCTGTGAATTTTTCTTTGAAAAAAGCCCAAAAAGTTCACCCTCAGGGATTTTTTTAATAAGTTCATCAAGAAAAACTTGTCCTGTTTGAAGTTTTACTACAGTAATTTCTTGATGATTAACTTCTAAATCTGCCTGAATATGATATCTGCCGTCCACAAAAAGATAAATAGCCTCCGGAGTTACAAGTGCATCACCGGTTGACCCAGAAAATCCTGTAAGTGCATAACGCGAATTTTCTTCCAAAGGTGTATATTCCACCAAATATTTGTTTGTAGAATTAACGAGCAGGAAATTTAATCCCTGCTCACTCATAAACTCTCTTATTGTTTTAATAGGATTAGTCATCTTTTCCTGTCAATTGTATTAAGTGCCATCCGAATTGTGTTTGAACAGGTTCTGATACCTGACCAATATTTTCTAAAGCAAAAGCTGCATCTTCAAACGGCTTAACCATCATACCTCTGCCAAAATAACCCAAATCACCGCCGTTAGCACCTGACGGACACATAGAAAATTCTTGTGCCAATTCCGCAAAAGATTTTCCTGCACTAATTTCTGTTAATAAATTTTTTGCCTCATCTTCTGTTTTTACAAGAATGTGGCTTGCTTTAATTTCATTTGTCATAACACTCTCCTTTTTTGTAGTTATAACAAAAAACACAAAAAAAAACAACTTGTCGAAAGGAGCTGATGACAAGTTGCATATATGAAACATAGAATTATACTTTAAGAATAAGCCTGCTATATTTTCAACCAAACCTGGTAAGAAAAAATCTTATCGCAACCCCGAAAAAGTGCCTGGATATAACAAGCTTACATATATATGATATCAATTTTTGCGAAGTTTTTCACCCTTCTGGCGAATAGATTTTTTCATAAAAAAGTAGCGAACATTAATTAATCCTAAAGAATTAGTCAAAGCCTATTGCAAAATTTTTTTTTTATATTATATTAAAGGTATGCGGAAGTAACTCAATGGCTAGAGTCCCTGCCTTCCAAGCAGGTTGTTGCGAGTTCGAGTCTCGTCTTCCGCTCCATAAAGAAGAGTCCAGAAAGGGCTCTTTTTTATTGTGTGTTCGTTATAATTTAATGAGTAGTTGATTATGACAGATGGTGTGATTTTTCGGGCAATCGGCTTTGTGTACGAGTTTGAGGGATAGAAAATAATCAAACCAAGTGATACTTTACAGCTTCTTTAATTCTTGAATTGCTTCAGTGTATATACCAGTTCTATTATATTCTTCTAACAATTTTATTGAAGTATTAATATCCAAATCAGAATTCAATGCAGCATACGTTATTGCTCTACGAATTTCTTTCTTCTTTTCAGTATTAAAATCTATTGGCAATTTACCATGTTCATTTTTAGTTAAATGCATTTGGGCAATAACATCCGGTTGTTCTTTTAATGCTTCGTGAAATTTTTTCATTTCTTCAATTGTTGCTTTATGTATTGGCATATCACCCAAGACATATTTAGTTAAATATTTCTTAATAACTTGGTTATATAATTATCCATAGTTTTTTGAAAAAATTATCAAATCAGGTCTTTTTACATCAATTTCAAAATACTCATTTTACGCTTTTAATGGTCAATTAGAATTTTATTTTCCCGAAAGTCTTTTAAGTTGCTCTAACAATACCTTGTCTTTTTCTTCTATTCTACAAAGTATTCGGTTAAGTAACTCTGTCATTCTAACAAGCTTTTCTCCAACTGTAAGTTGCTTCTTTGTTATAATATTGTTATTAATTATTGATATATTTTTTATAGGTTGATTATAATTAATATTTCTACTTGGATTTCTTTTTATAGAATTGAATAATCTTATTTTCATTATTTATTTCCTTTAGAGTTTTGTAATACCAGATATTATTTGTTGATAGGATTCTTGATATTCTTTTAGTTTTTCTGCCCAAGAAATTCCGTTTTCATCAGGAATTTTAAACGCTTTCGCAAGTTTATTTGCCTTATTTCTGTTATAAGCATTTCTCATGTTACCTATAATCGTATTCCCCGCGCCGGCTTTGTCTTTAAGCCTGTTAAAACAGTCCAAAAACATATATTCATTTATCATTTCGGGTGCTTTCATAAGCTCATTTGCAACACCTTCTAAATTTTTTAAATCATCTATATTTTTAAGTTCATAAAATTGACCGATTCGATTTTTTACCAAAATATACTCACCGTCATCAATAAAACGAGGGGCATGATAATTACGAAGCAGTTGAGTATTGAGTATTTCTATAGACTGATTATACACCTTATTTTCTAATACTAAATTTGCGGGGAATGAATTGTGTAAAAACACCTTGCATTTTTCTACTGAAAGGTTCAAACAAGTATCTTTATGTAACGCGGAAGCAAATGATGATAATTTGTTTATAACTCTGTCACCTAAATCTTTTGCTGCTTTTATATTCTGTGCTTCTTCTGCGTCTATAAGACGTCCCTTATAATTAGCCCAAACTCTAATACTGTCAATATGTTCTGTGACTAATCTTTTAATTATTGGTTCTGTATTTCTGCTAAGATAACCATTAAAAGATGGTTTGTTTGATTTTTTAGTTTGAACAGAATAATCTTGTTTGAGATTTTTTGTTGTATCTTTTGATGTTATAGGTATTATGTAATTTGTATTATTTGACTGAATATTATTTACTTGCATAATAGAATTTCCTTAAACAGTATTATAAATATTACAAAACTCCTAAAAATAAATTTTGCTATCTATACTTCAACTTCCTGTACAAATTTTCATGCTCTAAAAGCTTAATTTTGTTTTCAACCCCTCCGGCATATCCTGTCAATTTACCATTCGCTCCGATTACTCTATGACAAGGTATGATAATACAAATAGGATTATGCCCGACTGCCCCGCCGACAGCCTGAGCAGACATCTTATCATTTCCTCTTTCTTTCGCAATTTTCTTTGCAATATCACCGTACGTAATAACTTCACCATAAGGAATTTCACACAAGATTTGCCAAATTCGAAGCCTGAACTCACTACCTTTTGGTAATAGTTGTAATTCGGAAATTTCCGGTTTTTCACCTCGAAAATATCTATCGAGCCAATATTTCGTCTTTTCAAATATTGCAAGATTATCATTTATAATAATTTCTGATTGGATTTGGTCTTGAAAATATTTTTGTCCCTCAAGCCAACACCCGACAAGATTTTGATTTACGTCACATACAAGAGTAAAAACTCCGATTGGTGAATGATATTTGCTTTTGAAATACATCTTTAATTCCTGTTTTTTTATTAATTATTATAGAAAAAAAAATTATCTTTATCAAACTTTATAAAATTTAAACTAGAGCGTTCTAATTATTGACAACCAAAAGCCATAAATATATTATTAGAATATAGATTATTTGTGATTAAGAATATGTAAAAAAAGGAATAAAAGAAATGATACGACCCAAAACATTGTTGATGGCGTGTGCTGTAGTAATGCTTTGCGCCACTTTCAATTCAGAAAAAGCTTTCAGTATTGATATAACAGAAGGACAAACTTATGACGGCTATACTGATGCCGGAGAATTTGCCGGTTTTTATGGCGGAGTTGCAGTAAATAAAAATCAATTAAATGTTATTAAAAATACATTCAGTAATAATACAAATACACACGGTGCTGTATACGGCATACCTGGTGGCGGCGGGGCAATTTACGATTGGGGCGGAACTCTATCAATTCGTGACAGTATATTTGATTCAAATAACAGTACTGCCACAGGAACATCAACCGGCGGTGGTGCTTTAATGCTTTACCAAACCAAAAATGCAGAAGTCAACAATACCGAATTTAATGGTAATAATGCTGCACAAAACGGCGGGGCAATATATTTTGCACAATCAAAACAAGCAAAAATTTTAAATTCAAAATTTAACGGCAACATTGCCGGTAACGGCGGTGGTGCGATTTATATTCAAAGAGCAGAAAATATTGAAATTTCAGGTTCTGAATTTAAAGGCAACAAAGTTGGTCAAATAAATGAGTACAACAAATATGGCGGAGCGATAATGATAAATGGTCTGTCAAACTCTGCCGATAGTCAAATCACTCATGCAATTCATGACTGTATTTTTGAAGGGAATGAGGCAAATGCGGGCGGAGCTATATTTGTCAGCAGTGCAAATGTTTCATTTAATAACTTAAAATTTAATAACAATAAAGCCAATTCAGGCGGTGCTGTTTCTGTTTCTTCAGGACCATCTTTGGGTAAAGGCTTAGAAATTTATAATAGTGAATTTACAAATAATACAGCTGTGGATAACGGCGGTGCTATAGATGTAAGCGGTTCATTTATTGTAGACAACGGTAAGTTTACTGCAAACTCTGCTAATTCAGGCGGAGCTATTTCAGTTTCCGGCAGTGACCCTGTATTTATTAAAAATTCTGCATTTAAAGACAATACTGCAAAAACACTTGGGGGTGCTGTATATTCTCATGGTGGTACATTAGAAATTCACAACAGTACTTTTGAAAACAACCACGCACAAACTCGCGGCGGAGCTGTTGCGGTTTTATCTAATAACTCAAGTACGTCAGGATTAGATGTTGTCAGAATTATTAACTCTGATTTTATAAATAACAAAGCAGATCAAGACGGCGGTGCAATCCATGTAAATCAAAACTCAAACAGCGGAGCTTATAAGTTATTCCAGATTGTTTCTGATGACGGCAAAACGCATGAATTTACAGGCAATATGCACAGAGTGGGACAAGATATGGGAACTCCCGAATCTAACGCTATCTATATTCAAGAAGGGAAAGTTCAATTAATTACCCGCAATGAAAACAGTAAACTATTATTTAATGACGGTATTCAAGGCAGCGGAATAGATAAAGCATCCGTTAGTGTTAATGGTGATGTAACATTTAATTCGCAAGTTAAAAATATAGGATTAACATTAAATGAAGGGTTATTAACCTTGAATTCTTCTGAAAAATCAGCAGAAACCAGACCTATCCTTGATAATATTGATTTAACAATAAATTCGGGTTCAATCAATATGCAGAATGATAGAATTGATACTTTAAATATCAGAAACTTTGAAGTTAGCTCAGAAGGGGATGTAAAACTTGCATTTGATGCAGATCTTTCAAAAGGCGAAAGTGATATGTTCAACATATCGCAAGCAATGAACGGCGAATTAAAATTCGATGCTGAGCACTTTGATGTAAAAATTAAAGACGGTGATAAAGATAGTTTCAGATTATTTAACAGATTAGATCCTAATTTTTCATTAATTGGTGATGCTATAGTTCAGTATACAAACCATAAAAAATTCACATTAACAGTTGGAGAAGACGGCTATATTAATGTTGAAAAAGATACAACTAACGGTTTGGCTGATGCTTTGGATGCAGACGGTATTAGAGAATACAGGCAAAACCCGGCATCTGATTTGACAATTGGTCAAAACTTAGGTGCTATGAATGGTGAATATTTAAAAATAAATTTTGATGGAAAAGAACTTAACGGCAACGGATATGAAGGTATTACAGTAGGAGATGCACAGCGTTTACAGCTCGTAAATATCAGCTTGAATAAGTTTTTAACCGAAAATAGCGGAGCTGTTGTAAATAATGCAGGTGAATTAAAAATAGAAAATGCAGTAATTAAAAACAATACCGCAAAAGAATACGGTGGTGCAATATATAATAGCGGAGTTGCAAAAATCGTTGACACTTCATTTATTGATAACAAAGCATCAAAAGACGGCGGAGCTATTTATAATGATGGCGGAAAAATCGAAATAGTAGCTTCATCAAAAAATATTGTTTTCTCCGGAAACACTATTGATAATAACGATACGGCAAGAGATAATGCTTCTGCTCCTGTACCTAATGATATTACAATGAGTAATAATGGTGATAAAATAGCAGAAATTACTTTCAATGGTCCTAAATCAATTACTTTAAACGGCGGAATTAAGGGTGAAGGTATAATAAATAAAAACGGTACAGGAAATTTAGTTTTAAATAGCAATAACAGCCAATTTACAGGTGATGTTCATTATAATGATGGTACTACCACACTAGTGCAAGGTGCTCAGTATTTCTCTGCTGCAAATACTCATTTTAATAATGGCGCAAAATTAAATCTTGCTAATAACAGTGCTACAGACAAAATTAATTTTGGTAATCTTCATATGGACGGAAACGGTAAACTCGGTATTGATGTTGATATGAATACCGGTTTATCCGACACAATTGCGGCAAACACTGTAACAGGCGACGGTAAACTGTCATTAGATAGTATTAATTTATTACCAAACAACAATGCAAATCAAACTTCAATCAAATTTGATTTCATAGAAAAAGATGAAACAGGAAACAGCCCGCTATTGGATGTAATTGAACTTAATACAAACACAAGTGCTTTAGGTCCTATCTTCAAATATGGTGCTGATTTTGATCCAACCACAGGACAACTGATACTTTCTGCCAATGCTGACAAAAATCATAAACATTATAATCCGGCAATTTTAACAGCTCCTGTAGCAGCTCTTGTCGGCGGCTATTTAACTCAATTAAATACATATGATATGGCATTTAACAATATGGATATGTATATGTTGATGCCTGAAACTCAAAGAAAAGCAATGAAATTAAGAAATAGATTTGCTGCAAATACAGACGGAGTATATTCTCCGACAATGAACCCACACGAAAATAAAGGCGTATGGTTTAAACCATACAGTACATTTGAAAATGTAAAATTAAATAACGGACCAAAGGTTTCAAATGTAGCATATGGTTCATTCTTTGGCGGAGACTCTGATTTATACGAATTAAAACACGGTTTTGATGGTATGTACTCTATTTATGGTGCATACAACGGAAGCCACCAATCATTCCATGGAAACGGTATTTATCAGAATGGCGGTACATTAGGTGCAACAGGTATTTTATACAAAGGTAATTTCTTCACCGCATTAACAGCCAATGCCGGAGCTAATTCTGCTGAAGCTACAACAATGTATGGCAGCGAAAATTTCGGCATGTTTATGACAGGTGTTGCATCAAAAACCGGTTATAACTGGGAACTTGCTCGCGGCAAATTCATTGTTCAACCAAGCTATATGATGTCATACAGTTATATAAACACATTTAATTATACAAATGCTGCCGGAGTTGGTATACATAATGATGCGCTGAATGCAATTCAAATAGCTCCCGGTATCAAATTTATCGGTAACCTTAAACACGGCTGGCAGCCATACTTAGGATTAACAATTGTATGGAATATTATGGATGATACAAAATTCACGGCTAATAATGTAAGTTTACCAGAATTAAGCCTTGACCCGTATTTCTTATATGGCTTAGGTATCCAAAAGACAGCCGGCGAAAGATGTACAGGCTATTTACAATCAATGTTCAGATCTGGCGGCCGCAACGGTGTAGGTTTCCAATTCGGATTTAGAGTAGCATTATAGATATAAAATAAAAACAACAAATAAAAAAACCACCCATCAAATGATGAGTGGTTTTTGATTATTTACATTTTGATTTTCCATCCCAGCTTAAATCATCACAATGAAGATAATCCATATTTTCTTTTTCGAGTACCCAAGCTGTACAGCCTCTGCCACTCTGCCTGTTATTTGTAGAAATTTTACAATTTTTTTCAAACGCATTATGTGGATCATAAGATACTCCCCATGGGATTAGACGGTTCTTCATTAAATAAAAATTAAACTGGTTTTTCCCTTCAACCCTTTGCTTGTTTTTGGGAGGAAACCACACTACAATAGTAGAGCAATATCCGCCTGACTTTAAATCAGGATTAGAGCATAATGAATTTGTAGTAATTTGTCCCATTATAAATATGGTCCCATCAGGTAACCTGAGAGCATTTGGTTCTCCCTTGTCATACCACTGATCAAGAGGTGTTCCATGCATATTTACAAGAACAACATCTTTATCCCAGCCGGTTGTAAGAATATCACTTTTTATATATTTATGCAATCTATCGGCAAGCGCATTCATACCTGCGTGTTCCAATACTTTCAGCCCATCATCATTAATTTCACCAGTATTTGATGACACTAAACCCCATTCATCAACTGTTCCATAATCCGCAATTGCAGATAATAATGCTTGACTTAATGTAGAATAAACTTTTTTTAATTTTGCTACAGTTTCTTTCTCTTTCTGCTTAGCAATAAGAGTTGGCATAGTTAAAGCTGCAACAACACCAATTATGCCAAGTGTAATTAACACTTCTGAAAGAGTAAATCCCATAAGCGGATAAGTGCCCCCCCCCCGAAGGTTTGAGAGGAGTTTGTTTTTGTAATACTTAATCATCTCTTAACTCCTTTCTGATATTTAGAGTATAACACATTTACCCCACAATTTCAATTATCTAGCTGAAATTATTATACATTATTAATCTAAATTTTCATGTAATTTCTCTAAAAATAATTTTGCAGCCGGCGAAAATATCTGATTTTTTTTCCATACAATATCCAGTGCTGATTCTAGTTTAGGTTTTAAGGGTCTGAAACAAAGTTCACTTTCAACGGACGTATTAACTAATTTGTCGAGAGTTATTGCATATCCCAATCCGCTTTTGACCATTATTGCAGCATTATAAACAAGATTTGATGTCCCAACCGTATGTAAATTTTCAAACTCACCTTGAAACCAATCCATAAACTGATTTTTTGAGGATATTTTTTTTATAACCTGCCTAGAATTAATCAAAGGTAATCTTTTTAAATCTTCAAGTTGGATAAACTCCTTTTTTGCCAAATCACTGTCTTTTCTCATAATAACACCCCATACGTCTTTTGCGGAAAGTGTAATATGATCATACTTATCGATATTAATAGGCTGAATTAAAAGACAAAAATCAAGCAGTCCTTTATCAAGTTTTTCTGTTACATCATCAGCATCACCTGATTGAATATGAAATTTTACTTCAGGATAATTTTGTTGTATTTCTTTAAAAATCTGTGCAATATATGTCATAGACTCGGTTTCACCACATCCGATATAAATATCTCCGCAAATTGTATCAGAAATTGATTGAAACTCTGCTTGAGTTTTTTCTACCATTTCTAAAATTTCTTCCGCACGTTTTCTTAAAATCAAACCCTCTGGCGTGAGTGATACCTTATGCTTACCCCTGATAAAAAGTTTTTGTTTCAGTTCACGTTCCAAATCCTGTAATTGTCTGGTCAAAGTAGGTTGTGTTAAATGCAGAGAATTTGCCGCTCCTGTAATAGAACCTTCACGCACAACTGCAAGAAAATACTTTAAAACTCTAATTTCCATATTATAATTATATATTTTTATCTATGCCTGTCAAGCATTTTTAAAAATGTAATATAAGTATTTGCTATTTATACAGAAATCATAAATAATAAACTATAAAGGAGAATATTATGGAAATTATAAAAGTTAATACAGAACGCGGCTTAGAATTAAAAGGCGCAATATTTGGCGATAATAAAATGGAAACTGTCGTCATAATTATGAGCGGTATATGCTCAAATTTATTTCAAAATGAGCTCTTGCATACAACTGGAAACCTGTTGAGCAAAAATAATATTGCCTGCATTATAGGGCATTCAATGGATGCTTTTTCATGCTTTTCATATTCTGATTTAAAAACCGGCAAACAAAAAACAACAGGTGTATTTAATGATGATTTCAGCGTAGTTTACGAAGATGTTGAAAGCTACGTAAAATATGCACTTCAAATGGGGTTTAAAAATATAATCCTTGCAGGACATTCACTCGGCTCAAATAAAATAATCAATTATCTTGGAAATACATATGATAATTTTATTGATTATTTTATCGTGACTGCACCTGTGGATTTGGCTCACTGGTTTAATGTTATGCCAAACATTAAAAAATGTATTGAATTGGCAAAAGAATTTGTTGCAGATGGCAGAGGTGATGAGATTTTACCGTACCTTTTCGGCGGATTTTCCCCAATGACAGCCAATACAGCTCTTAAATTTAACAATGCATTTAACCTAAAAAATTGCCCTGTTATCACAAATGACGGTGAAACAAATTCACTTTCAAATATTAAAATTAAGGGAGCTTTTGTAATTGGAAGTAATGACAGCCTTACTAACGGAGATTCAGAAGGATTTATACACAAAATCAATTCATACTGTCAGAAACCGCAAGATAATCAAATAACAGTAATAGATGACGCATCACATATTTTTTACGGCAAACATGAAGAATATGCTCAAACTCTTTTAAGCATAGTAAGGAGGTACAATGAAACACTTATTAATTCTTGCAATTGTTTTAATGATAGGAGGAACAACAATGGCTAATGAATGGGACAAGACTTTTCCCAAAAGTGACAAAGTCAATGTAGAAAAAGTATATTTCAAAAACAGGTATGGTATAAAGCTTGCAGGCGACTTATACAAACCGAAAAATGCAAAAGAAAAACTACCTGCAATAGCTATTTCCGGACCGTTCGGGGCAGTTAAAGAACAGGCTTCGGGTTTATATGCTCAAACTCTTGCAGAAAGAGGATTTATAACACTTGCCTTCGATCCCTCATTTACGGGCGAAAGCGAAGGGCAACCTCGTGATGTTGCATCACCTGATATTAATACCGAAGACTTTAGCGCGGCTGTGGATTTTTTAAGTAATCGAGATGATGCAGATGCAGAAAAAATCGGCATTTTAGGTATATGCGGATTTGGCGGAATGGGTTTAAATGCAGCATCAATGGATACAAGAATTAAAGCAACTGTAACTTCAACAATGTACGATATGTCAAGAGTTAATGCTAACGGATATTTTGATGCAACAGATGAAAAAGCTCGTTATGAACTTAGACAAACACTAAATAAACAAAGGACCGAAGATTTTAAAAACGGCACATACGCAAAAGGCACAGGTCTCCCCATTAAATTAACCGGAGATGAACCACTGTTTGTGAAAGAATACTGGAAATATTACAAAACTCCGCGCGGATTTCATCAACGTGCAATAAATTCTAACGGTAATTGGAACATGACGACACCACTTTCATTTATGACAATGCCCATACTTTCTTATAGTTCAGAAATTCAAAATGCCGTTTTAATGATACATGGTGAAAAAGCTCACAGCAGATATTTTTCTGAGGATGCTTTCAAAAAACTTAAAGGCAATAATAAAGAACTTTTAATCATCAAAAATGCAAACCATGTTGATTTATACGATAACCTTGATAAAATACCTTTTGAAAAAATAGAAAGTTTCTTTAAGGAATATTTAAAATAAAAAAAGGGGATTATTTCCCCTTTTTATTCTTTTTATTAATCATTTTGTTTAAGTTCTATCATTTGTTCAACTTTTTTAATCTGTTGTTTTAAATTATAAAGTTCCACTTCAAGTTCTGTTTTTTGATC
The DNA here is from genome assembly GCA_950096985.1 of uncultured Candidatus Melainabacteria bacterium. Taxonomy (GTDB): domain Bacteria; phylum Cyanobacteriota; class Vampirovibrionia; order Gastranaerophilales; family Gastranaerophilaceae; genus Stercorousia. The sequence goes on along the minus strand of CATNBA010000002.1, from coordinate 60,327 downwards.
TTTAAGTATTTTCTTTTCTTTTTCGCGTTTTACATCCTCACTTATTTCACTTATTGCGTTAACAACAACACCAACAATAACATTCATTACAATAAATGAAGAAACAAGTATAAAAGATATAAAATATATCCACGAAAGCGGATATTTAGCCATAATATCACGTGCAATATCTGCCCACGCCTCAAGTGTCATTATCTGAAATAATGTAAACATGCTTTTGCCAAGTGAGCCAAATTCAACTGAATAATCCTGACCGTATAAAGTTGTACCCATTATTGCAAAAATATAAAATATAACAAGCAATAAAACAGATGCCCACCCAACATTCGGTATAGAATCAATAATTGCCTGAACAATAACACGCAACTTTTCCAGTTGTGTAATTAGTCTTAATGCTCGCAATGTTCTTAAAATTCTAAATACCCTGAATGATGAGAACACACCGCCTGTAGGAACCCATGAAATAAGTACAATTATAAAATCAAATATATTCCATCCATCTTTAAAAAACTGCTTTTTATAAGCATACAATTTTATTGCAATTTCAACCGTGAATATCCAGACACATACATTACAGAGAAGATTTAATATATTTGAATATCTGCTCATTAACGCATTGTTAGTCATCATTCCGAGAAGTATCGAATTGAATATAATAACAAAAAGTATAAACTTTTGTGTATATTTATTTTCAATGAATTTTGTTAACTGTTTTCTCATATATTACCTTATAATTTATACATCAAGCCGCCTTGGAAACCTACACCGGTTCTGCCGCCGTTTCTGATTACAAATTGAAGATAACCGCTAAATCTGTCTTTCCAAGATTTTGTAAAGCCAAAGCCATATTCAAGGAAACCGTGTCGCATACGAATACCTGAAAGATTAACATGTCCGGCTCTGCCGTCAGAATATCCTAAGATATTATAGAAGTACTGAACCGTTGCGTAAATACTCCAGCTTTCTCTGCCATATATGAAGTTAATACCCGGAGCTGCATTTACACCGTTAAGCATTTTTGAATACATGTGCATATCGCCAAAATCAGTGTGCCATTTCTGTTCACCAAACAAGTTATATGATGCAAGTAATGTTGGCTGAATTATAAAATGTTTTGACGGATGGAAGTTATATGCAGCTTTTGCAGCAGTTCCCGCATACCAGTTTCCAGTTTTATCAGTATATCCGGCAACATTCATTTCATTACCATAACCACCGCCGTAAGCAAGAATTGAACCTATAAAGTCATCTTTCATAAAGGTTGCCATTGCACCGCCTTGACCGCCGTTTTGATACATTCCAACATGAGAGAATGTCTGATGTGCGCCTAAATAACCGATATAAGCAGTCGGTAATAATGTCCAACCTTTTTTCAATTCAATAGCAGGGAAATCTGCACCGATTAATGTACCGTAGAAATTATTATTTACATTCAAATCATGTGTCATACTAAGACGTTCGAATGTACCAAATGTCTTAAACCATAAACTGCCATCTTTTTTATCATACTGATAAGGAGCAAATAACGGATATGCTGCTGCGTATTTGTTTGAATTTTTTTCAGCAAGATACTGCATATTAACTTCTTGTGTATGATCAAATAACAAGTTATTAACTACAAGTTGGTTTTGATAATTTGCAACAGTAGCAACCTGACCTCTAAATACCTGAGGATTATATCTTGTAAGTGCAGCTTTATATTCACCGCCGCCTTGGGATAATAATTTGTAATATCCTATTGGTGTAAATACCTCTTTATCAGTTGCGGTAAAGTCAACATCATCAAGAGAACCAAAGCTGTCAAACACTTTTAATGAGATATATCTATCAATCGGACATTTATTTACAAATTGAAAATCACTAATATTTACTGTACCTGTATTGGAAATACTTGAAGTTATAAATGAATCGGATTCCCAGTCTCTTGCAGAAATATCAATACTGAAATTGCCTGTACTACCTTCACTTATCTCAAGATTACCTATACTGTTATCTGTAATTGTACCGTTCATAACATTCAAAGAACTTGAACCATTCATTATTACATCTTTTGCAGTAAAGCCGTTTTGATTAATAAATATATTTGAATTAGTAAGGTCTAGATTTTTCAAATCAGTTGATATTGCAGAAGTTATAATAGTTCCGTTCTCTGCGGTAATACCATTTTCAAAATTAACGTTATTACCTGAAGCAGTTAAAGTTCCTTTATCATTAACTATTACCTGATTATCAAAAGAAACATTTTGTCCAGGTTTAGCCTCAGCGTTAATAGTACCTTTTGACACAGAAACAGTATTACCAAATCTCAAATCAACATCTCTGTATGTAGAATATGTAATAGTAGCATCTCGATCTAATGTAGTTGATCCGATAATTGTGTCAGCAATAATACCAATACTTTTACCGTCAATATCTCCAAAAATTAGATTGCCGCCAAAACCATCAGCATCAGTAAATGTAAGATTACCTGAATTGTTAATAGTTAAGTCGCCTTTATAATTATTGGTTTCTCCGTTAAAAATAACGTTACCCGAACCATTTTTATTGATATCGCCGTTAGTACCTACTAAATCAGCTTTTAAATCTAAATTGTCATTACCGATAAGGTTAAGTACAGCATTATTAATTGCAATTGTCTGTCCGCTTTCAGCCATAGTCACATGGTCGCCCATATTTAATGTACCCTGTGCATCTATTGCAATGTCACCCATAATGGTGTCACCATTTCCTAATGTTACATAAGCATCAGCACCGGAAATTGAAAGACTGCCTTGAATATCAGCATTAACTGCATCTTCTATATAACTGCCGCTGTTTATTACAAGATTGCTGCCATCAGCTACATTAAGATTGCCGCCATCAGCTTTCAATGCACCATTTGAAGTTCCGCTGAAGTCAAGATTACCATCTTTTAGTGTAATTGTTCCACCCCATTCGTTTCCGTCAAATGCTGCACTTCCGCCATCAATATTAATAGAATTTGTATCATCAAAACTTACATTTGTATCTTTACTAATGCTGTCGCCTTTTACAAGATTTATTATGCTGTTTTTAAGATTAAGATTACCGCCGTTTGCAACTAATGCTCCATTAGAAGTAATGTCTTTAAGGTTAAGCGTACCGTTTTCGGACAATTGAATATTTCCTTCCCAATTGTCATTATCATTCAATGAAGTTTCGCCGCCCTTAATATTCAAAGTACCTTTAAGATTTACATTAGCTGCATCTGATATAGTACCCTGTGTTTGATTTACAGTACCATTTATATCAAATTGTCCGCCGGATATATTATCATTAGCATTATTTAAGTCAAAACTTCCTGAAACTGTTGTAGTTCCGCCTGTTTGAGTAAATTGACCTGTTTGCTCTTTAACTGCATTATCAAGGTTAAGTTTTCCATCAGAAATAGAAATATTTCCGCTTATTTTGTCGTTTGCACCGCCAAGAGTAACTTCTCCGCCTGCAACTTGCAATGTTGAACCTTCATTGATTGTGGTATTAACCGCATCCTTAATATAACTGTCCGCATCTACAATGAAATTATCAGATATATTCAGGTTACCTTTATCGCCATGAAAAGCACCATTAGAGCCGTTTTTTACACCTTCATAGTTTAATGTTCCACCGTTAAGATGAATAGTACCGTCAGCCCATATGTCATTCGAATTTATTGTAACATTACCATTATTTGTAATATTTACTGTATTACCGTTAGTTACATCAAATATTGCATCTCCAAGTATAGTACCTTCAACGCCAATTGAATTGTTACCCTCAAAGTTTAAATGACCGCCTGTTACCTGTCCGCCTTCTGCAATATTAAATGATGACCCGTTTCCAATATTTATTGTGCCATCAGAAACAATACCGCCATCATTAACATTAAACTGCGAATTATTATCGACATTTATGTTCCCGCCAGAAACCTGTCCTTTATTATCAACATTCAACTGAGAATTATCAATGTTAATATTACCGTTTGATATTGAACTTCCTTCTCCAATTGTAAGATTTGAACCATTATTAAGATTTAAAGTTCCTTCTGTCTGAATATAATTTCCGTTGGAATTATCTGCTGTATGTGTAATATTATCAAGAGTAAGAGTACTGTTATTATTAGTAATTGTACCTTCCCAGCTATCACCCTCATGCAGAGTAACATTACCGCCATCATTTATATTAAGATTTGCACCATCTTGAATATCTGTTTTACCGGCAGTATCAATTGTACCGCCGTTTACATTAACAGTTCCGCCGGATTGAATTGTAGTATTTGCATTACCTTCAATACTACCGCTTACATTAAGGTTACCACCACTTTCAACTGTAGTATCAGGACCTGCCGAACCGTCTTTATTAATAGCAGAAACTCCGCCGCCAATTGAACCGCCTTTATCAACATTCAAAGTTCCCGCAACTGTAGTATTTGTATTACCACCTATAACAGCACCGTTTCCAATACTTAAAGTATTCCCATTGGCAATTGATACAGTACCGCCAGAAATTAAAGTACCTGAATTCGATAATGTCAAATTTGAACCGTTTGTTAATGATAAACTTCCGCCGCTTTGCGTATAAATACCTTCAGAACCTGTAAAGTTATCAAGAGTAAGACTTGTACCTGTTGTAGTGTTAATAGCTCCTTGCCACTTATCACCGTTATTTAATACAAGAGATGCTCCTTCTGATAAATTAATATTACCGTCTGATTGCAGATTAACTGCAACGTCTTTGCCAATAGCAGCCTTAAGATTTAAAGTACTGTCATCAACAGTAAGAACAGACCCTTTAAAAATTTTATCTGTTTTATTAATTACTGCCGTTGAACCATTTAATAACTCAAGTTCACCTGAATTAATTTCAAACTTATCAAACATTGCAGAATTATTTAAAGATGTTTTTCCGCTTGTTTGCGTGTACTTTCCTGTAAATGCACTTGTATCCTGATTATTAACAAGTTCAAAAGTACCTGCGCTTTCATGTTTTATGCTTCCATTTCCTGCAATAGAGCCGGTTGAACCGAACGAAACTTTATTAGATGCATTTGTTCCTGAAACCACAAGAGAAGATTTTGCACCATCAAGATACACATCCGCGCCTTTAGCTGCAGTATTGCCTGAGAATGTAATATTACCTGCCGTTGTATCAAGCTTAACATTGCCGGTATTATAGATAGCACCGCCTTTATCACCTGCTGAGTTATTTGTAAATGAAGTACCGCCTGAAATATTTGTTACAGAAGTTTTTTGCCAGTTGGCATTATAAATCGCACCACCATTACTTGCCGCATTATTACCGGAGAAGCTGTTTCCTTGACCAACATTTACAACACCGTCAAAGTTTGCAATCGCTCCACCGTTTCCTGTAGCTTTATTGTTGATAAATGTAGAATTTGTACCTGTAGCAAATGAAGTATTGGAAGTGACATCCAAATTATATATAGCACCGCCTGTCATAGAAGTATTGCCGATAAACTCGCCTTTTCCGTTAACAACAATTGCAGTATCTCCATTATATATAGCACCGCCTCTGTTTTTAGAGGAATTGTTTTCGAATTTTACATTATTAAAACTCATAGTACTACCTGAAGCACCCTGAGCAAATATAGCCCCGCCGTTTGATTCATCATTAGCAGCTACAGCAAGTGCTTTATTATTTGAAAAAATAACATTTCCGTTTGCAGTTAAATCAAAGTCACCTGTTATATATATAGCACCGCCCGATGCACCATCTACACCATCCCAGTTAGGATAAGATTGACTTTTACTTGATACAGTATTGCCGTCAAATTTAACTCCGTTATTTATAGTCAAAGTACCGCCCGATTGATAAATAGCACCGCCAAATACCGCTTGCCCTATACCATTTTCGAGCGTATTATCAGTAATATTTGCATTTATGGTAAGATTATGACCGTTATTTACAATAGCACCGCCGCTGCCACTATTAGACGTAACAACACCATTTATTGCATTAGATATTATTGTATCATTAGTTATTATTGTATTTGCAGCCTGCGCAGTAACGGATATTACAGAAAGCAGCCCGGCAACTATAAGGGTTTTCTTAAACATTCCAATACTCCAAATTATTAAGTTCTTATTCCTATGATGAATTCTAGCATAAACAAGAATTATTCGCAATAATTTATTAACTTTTTTATAACTTCCGATACAATGATTAAGCCAACAACTGAAGGCACAAAAGCATTGCTCGCCGGAACTCGTTTTTCACCCGTTTTTATTGGAATTTCTTTAGAAAAAACAACCTTCAAATTTTTTACCCCGCGCTTTTTAAGCTCATGCCGCATTACTTTTGCAAGCGGACAAACAGAAGTTTTATAAATATCAGAAACCTCAAATAACGCAGGATTCATTTTATTTCCAGCTCCCATTGATGAAATAACAGGCACATTCGCTTTTTGAGCTTGCATAACAAGTTCAAGCTTGCCTGAAACTGTATCAATAGCATCAACTATATAATCATATTGACTAAAATCAAATTCAGCAGATGTTTCGGGAGTATAAAAAACCTTATAAATATTAACAGTAATATTCGGATTAATATCAAGCATTCTTTCTTTTGCAACATCAACTTTATATTTACCTATTGTACTATGCAGAGCATATATTTGACGATTAAGATTACTCTCCGCAACCGTATCATTATCGATAACATCAATAGTGCCTAACCCGCTCCGAACAAGAGCTTCTGCCACATAACCGCCGACACCGCCTATCCCGAATACCGCAACACGAGAATTTGCAAGCTTTTCCAAAGCATCTTTGCCTATTAACATTTCAGTCCTTATAAATTGATTTGACATATAACTATTGTAAAATAAAAATAAGTTTTTAACACTATTGCACAGGTAATTTTATCATTGTATAATTCAAACAAAAAAGGAGAAATATGTTAGACCAGATTTTAGCTTACGGGGACAAAATAGATAAACTTTTTGATACATTCAAAATAAGTATTATTTTAGGGGTTATTGTAAACTTTATAATCATTGTAATTTTATTTAAGTTAACTGATATTTTCACAGGCAAGCTTAAAAATAAATTCAGCCATAATGAAAATGCACTTCCGATAAGTCAAATCATTCCTATACTTGAAAAAATCATAAAAACTATTATTATTTTTGTAATAGCAGCATCATTTTTACAAAGCCACGGCTATTCTCTGACATCTCTTATTGCAGGTTTTGGAATTACAGGTTTGGCAGTCGGATTTGCGGCACAACAGACAATTGCCTCAATGTTCGGTACATTAGGAATACTAACAGATAAAGTCTACAAAACAGGCGACTATATAAAAATCGATAATACAGAAGGAACTGTCGAAAATATAAACCTTCGTTCGACAAAAATAAGAACATTGGACAACCATTTAGTAACAATACCTAATGACAAAATGGCAAATAGTGTTGTCACAAACGTTACCATGGCAAACAAACGAAGAATTGATTTAATTTTTGGAGTTACATATGACACTTCTGATGAAAAATTAAACAGAGCAATTGAAATAATTAAGCAAATCGCATCAGAACGACAAGATATCCATAAAGATTATACGGTATTTATAGAAGCCCTGGACAGCAGCTCAATTAATATAAGACTTTTAGGATATGCAAAAACAAAATCTTTTGATGTATTTGCTCAAATAAGGAGCGGAATTTATCTTGAGGCAGTAAAACGTTTCCGCACAGAGGATATTGAGTTTGCATTCCCGTCAACTACGATTTATATGGCAGAGAACAAAAACATATAGATAATTTATAAAAAATCGATGGAAAGGACTATCTGCACAACAGTGAACATAAAAATAATTGCACTTGGAAAAATTAAAGAAAAATTCTTGAAAGACGGTATTGATGAATTTCTAAAACGTCTTACACCTTACGCATCCGTTGAAATTATTGAACTTCCCGCGTTGGAAATAAAAGATGAAAATCTTACACAAAAAATTTTAGAACAGGAAGGCGAAAAAATTCTTTCACACATCAAGCCACAATCCTATGTAATCACCATGGAAATAAAAGGCAAAATGCTTTCTTCTGAAGAACTTGCACAAAAGATTGAAGAACTTACAAATGACGGTACTACAGAAATCATTTTTGTAATCGGTTCTTCCTGCGGGATTTCCCCTATAGTATCCTCACGTGCAAACTTCAAGTTAAGTATGTCAAAAATGACATTTCTGCATCAATTTGCACGACTTTTACTTGTAGAACAGGTTTACCGCGCCTTTAAAATAATTAAAGGCGAAACTTATCACAAGTAATCATATAAACAGATGTATGATTTTTTACAAAACATTATTATTATAAAAGTATGAAAAAGATTATAACAATTTTAAGCATAATTTTTATTTCTTGCAGTAAAGTGTACGCTGAAGGCGACTTATGGGACAATTACGGCGACACTAATACATACGGACAGCAAGCTGTAAGCGATCAGGAATTTGACAAAGCTCTGCAAAGTAAGCAAAAAAAGAAAAAACGCGATAAAAATATTCCAAAAGGAGAAAATTTTTCACAGAGCAATGAAACAGAAATGCTTAAAAACTCAAAAGAGCTTCCTGTTCTGCTTGTTCCTTTAAATTTAAAATCAATACCAATCGGTCACTATCAAGTTGAAGGGATTAAGGAAAACGGGGAAGTTTTTATAAAACTTTATCAGGCGCATGATGTAATCGCAAAACTTCCCGCCGAAGAAACAGATGATGATTTCGGCTCAGAAACAATAAATTTTGTGAAATTGTTGCCGCACGGAGATTATCATGTTGAAATTATATATGGCGGAGTTGATTTTAACGCGTATTCAATTGTAGATATAGAATAGGATAAAAAAATGAAAAGAGCGATAGTAATTGTTATAGATTCAATGGGAATTGGCGCAATGGATGATTGCACAGAATTTAAGGATGTTCCCGAATGCAATACTTTAAAAAATGTTTGCGAATTTAACGGCGGCTTGCACGTTCCAAACTTTGAGAAAATGGGACTTGGCAATATTCAAGATTTTAAAGGCATTGCAAAATGCGAAAACCCTATTGCACAATACGGAACTATGCTTGAAAAATCAAAAGGTAAAGATACAACAACTGGTCACTGGGAAATGATGGGACTTGTGTCAGAAAAACCTTTTGCAACTTTCCCAAACGGTTTCCATGCAGAAATTGTTGATAAATTTATTAATGAAACAAACTGCAAAGGTATTCTTGCAAACCGTCCTGCAAGCGGTACGGCAATTATTGAAGAACTTCACGAAGAACACCATAAAACCGGATTTCCTATTGTTTATACAAGTGCCGACAGCGTATTTCAAATTGCTGTTGATACGGATTTTATCCCGCTCGAAACTCTTTATAAATGGTGCGAAACAGCAAGAAAAATCCTTGATGAATATAATGTTTCACGCGTGATTGCAAGACCTTACAAAATTATTGACGGCAAACCGACAAGAATTTCTAAAGACAGACGTGATTATTCAATGATACCGTCACATACAGTATTAAATGATTTGGAAAAAGCCGGTTTAAAAATTCTTGGAATAGGTAAAATTGAAGATATTTTCTCAAAGTCAGGAATTACCCATGCAGTTCATACTGGTTCAAACAAAGAGGGACTTGAGCTAACGCTTGATGCTATAAAACAAGAACTGGATAAATCATTTATCTTTACAAATCTTGTAGATACAGACATGCTTTACGGTCATAGAAATGATGCAAAAGGTTATGGCAAAGCAATTGAAGAAATAGACACATACATTAATGACATAATTAATGCAATGCAGGAAGAAGATTTGCTTATCATCACCGCTGACCATGGCTGCGACCCCACTGTAGAAGGTACAGACCACACCAGAGAAAAAGTACCTGTCCTTATGTATTCAAAAACAAATCAAGGCGGAAATCTCGGTACAATCATCGGTTTTGATTATGTTGCAAAACTTGTAAAAGATTATTTGCAATAAAAATTTTTCTATAGTAAAATATATTTGCGGATGCGTTCCGCAATGTATATAAATATAAGGAGAATGTAGAAATGACAGTAAAAGTAAACGATTCTTGTATCGGATGCGGCGCTTGCGAATCAATTTGCGACGCAGTATTTTCAGTAGATGGTATTGCTCAAGTTGATGAATCAGCTGTAGCAGATAATATGGATTGCGTTAAAGAAGCAGCAGATGCTTGCCCTGTATCAGCAATCGAAGTTGAATAGTTTTTTATTAAATATTCAAAAAAAAGGCCCTTTTAAAGGGTCTTTTTTTATCGTCTGTATTCGCATACAAAAACAAATTTTTCGGTTTTATACGGACTGTCAATCGGTACTATATTTCCGTTTTCATCTAAATTGCCTTCAATTGTACATACATATTTATCTCTAAGATTATCACGTTGGGCATTAGCCTGACGCCGTTCCAAATCATCAATTCTCGCTGTCAATCTGTTCTCAAGTTCTCTTACTTCAGCATTGTCGTTTGAAATTTCTTCTCTTTCAAAAGATTTAGAATCAGATTGAGATTTATCTTCTTTAACGTTATTTACAAGCATAGGCGCACTGATTATCATCCCAACACCAAGAATAATAATCGAAATAATCGCATAACCCATAGCTGACATTGCAGATTTTTTATTCATATAAACCTCTTTCGAAAAAATTATATCATAAAAATCTAAATGTTTAATTATTCGGGTAGTTACAAAATATAAAAGTTGTGATAGAATATTATTGTAGAAAAGGGGATAATAAATGAATAAAATAAAAAGTTTAATATTAATGTTAGCAGTTATTACAGGGTTAAGTGTATATGCACAACAAATACCTTCACGCACAATAGTTAGTGCAGCAGGAGTTCAACAAATTCCGGTACAGCAAAACTGTGCACTTGTAAATCCGCTTGATTTAGTTGCAAGACCAAATTTCTACTTAAACAAAAACGTAAAAATTAAAGCTAAATTTGATAAGTTTTCTACACTCGGCTTGGATTACAAACCGGCAATGAAAAGTTCTGAAAAATATATTTCATTTCTAATCCAAAGACCTGATGTAACCGATCACAATATTCCTCTTTCAGAATTAAAACTGTTTTTAGACAGAACAGAGGCTGAAAAATATATCGAACTTAATTCGGGCGATGTTGTTGAATTTTCAGGAAAAGTATTTTCAACTGCACTTGGTGACCCCTGGATGGAAGTTACAAATTTCAATGTAATAAGTACAAAACCAAAAACTGAAACAAAATAAATATAAATTTTGGAGTTAATGATGAGCAAAAACGAAGTATTTTTGACAATTCACGGGCACTTTTATCAACCCCCGCGTGAAAACCCATGGCTGGAAGCTATTGAACTGCAAGACAGTGCATTACCTTTCCACGATTGGAATGAAAGAATTAATAAAGAATGTTATAATCCAAACTCAGTATCAAAAATTGTTGACAGCAGAAATCGAATTCTTGATGTCGTGAATAACTATGAGTATATGAGCTACAACTTTGGTCCTACTCTTTTATCCTGGATGGAGCATTTTGCGCCTTTAACTTATGAAAGAATTATTAAGGCGGATATTGAAAGTATTGCAGAGCATAACGGGCACGGTAACGCTATGGCACAGGTTTATAACCATATTATTATGCCTCTTGCGAACGAAAATGATAAAAGAACTCAAATAAAATGGGGGATAAGAGATTTTGAATATCGTTTCGGCAGAAAACCGGAAGGTATGTGGCTTGCAGAAACTGCTGTTGATGACGATACTTTGAGAATACTTGAAGAAAACGGGATTAAATTCACGGTACTTTCACCGTATCAGGCTGATAAATTTAAACAAAAAGGCGACAAAGAATGGACTGATGTAAGCTGGGGAAATATTGATCCTGCACGCTCATACAAATATAATATAAAATCCGCTCCCGGAAAATCTATTGATTTATTCTTCTATGACGGAGCAATTTCCCGCTCAGTTGCTTTTGATGAACTTTTAAAAGATGGAAATAAATTCATAAGAAGATTAAAAGAAGGTGTCTCAGAATGCAGAAACTTCCCTCAATTAATCAACATCGCAACTGATGGCGAAAGCTACGGTCACCACACAAAATTTGGTGACATGGCATTAGCTTATGTATTAAAAATAAAAGCTAAAGATGAAGGCTTTACAATAACAAATTATGCTGAATATCTTGAAAAATACAGAAGTGACTGTGAAGTTGAGATTAAACAGGCATCAAGCTGGAGTTGTTTTCATGGTGTCGGAAGATGGAAAGAAGATTGCGGATGCTCTACCGGAGGTCACCCCGGCTGGAATCAAAAATGGAGAAAACCGTTAAGAGATGCTCTTGATTATTTAAGAGATGAATTAGTTAAAATTTTTGAAAAAGAAGGTCCAAAATATTTTACAGATAATATTTGGAACGTAAGAAATAATTATATTGAAGTTATTCTTGACAGAAATGAAATGAATGTAAAAAAATTCCAACAAGCAAACTTTAAAGCCGATTTGTCGGATGAAGATAAAGTTCGAGCAATGGAATTATTGGAAATTCAACGTCAGGCTTTATTGATGTATACCAGCTGCGGTTGGTTTTTCTCTGAAATTTCAGGGATAGAAACTGTTCAGATTATGAAATATGCAGCAAGAGCCATGCAATTAGCCGTAAAATTTACTAATAAAGATATGGAAACAAACTTCTTGAATATTCTTTCAAATGCAAAAAGTAATATTCCTGATCACGGAACAGGCAAGGAAATCTTTGAACGATTTGTCAGACCTTCTGTTGTAACCCCTAAACAAATTGCTAGCCTTTGGGCATTATCATCTCTTTACCAGGATTTTGAAGATGAAGAAAGTGTGTATTGCTACACAATAAAAAAACACGACTACAAAAAAGTTCAAAAAGGTTCTTCAACTTTTGTTGTCGGTCATATTGAAATTCAATCAAAAATAACACTGCAAAAATCCAGCCTTATGTTTGCATTGATGCAGTATTCCGGGGGAGATTTCCACTGTGCAATAAAAGAATATTCGGATGAATACAGCAAACTTAAAACTAATCTGATAAAATCATTCCTTATGAACCCGTTAACAGAAATTATACGTTCTATGGATGAAAATTTCGGCAAAGAATATTTCACACTCAAGGACATATTCATTGAAGAAAGAAGAAAAATTCTTCAAATTTTGCTAAAAAGCAAACTTGAAAAGTTCTCTCAAATTTATCAGGGAATGTATGACGAAGGTAAAGGCTCAATATATCACTTACAGGGTCTGGGGCTTAAAATACCGGATGAATTTAAACTTTCAGCAGGTTATGCTTTAAGCAGAAAATTTAATGATATTGTAGTACATTCAGGCGGATTTATTGAAGATGATTTAATTCAACAAGCTGTTGATGTTAATTATGAAGCTAAAAAAATTGACATTAAACTTGATAAAACTCAGTCAAACACAATATTTGGCAGAAAAATTCAGCAAAATATCAGCAGGCTGGTACATAGTTTTGAAATCCAACAGGCAGATGCAATTCTTGACATATTCCATACTGTAGAAAAATTGGAGCTTGAAGTCGACATAGCTGAAGCACAAAATATTTACTTTACTAAAATTTATCATAGGATAAACGACATTTTAGAAAATGGAGTTAAAAGAAATACAGATAGAAAATTTATTGAAATGCTTCTTGATATAGGCGATAAATTGAATATTAATACAGAATTTTACAGAAGAAAACTTGATAAACTTATATTGCAAAAATAAAAGTTACCAGTTATCTGCGCCATATTTTTTGTACATATCAATATTTCTTTGAATCTTTTGCTCAACTATGGAAATTTTCTTTAAAGTTTCTTCATTTGTTGTGCGTTTGCGTAGTAATTGAAGTTCCATAAGTTCTTCTTTTGCCTTACGTACTTTTTGTTTATCTTCCTCCCGTTTCCAAAAAAGCCAACCTTCAAAACCACATCCGGGAGGCACAATTGCCCAGGGAGTAGATGGACAATGACGGCATAGCGCAGGACGATTATCGTAATTTGAACACAGATTATTATCCTGTAAATATTTACAGTAATAAAAGGTTGTATCCTTTTCATTATAATTTCCGTCCTCAGACAATCTGTTAATAATATTTTCTACGATTTCATCATCTATTTGTCTTGCAGCATCAATCGATTTATAAGGCACAAACAATGACAAAAAATCAACAGCTCCTTCATCACCCTCACGTGCCATAAGTCTTAATTTACTGTATGGAATTGATGTAGTAACCACACGACAACATTTACCGCACATTTTACAAAGAGACTGCGGCCGCTTATCTAAATAATTTTCTTCATAACTGCCCATAAATAAATTATATGTGTCATGCAAAAATTTCAAAAATTCTGTAATATTTCTTAAAGAAAACGCAATAAATTACAAAAAAAATACTTTATATATACAAGTAGTAGTAAAGGGTAGTTTTCATGCAAAATTCAGTAGGTCAGCAAAATATACCGATATCACAGTGCAATTGTCCGCCTCAAGGTGTACAAAATAATACACAACAATATCAGACACCGCCGGCTCAACAGCAATACTCTCAGTCTCAAAACCAAAATGTTCAAGTACCAAACTATTCAGGTGTAAATATTCAAATATTTAACCCGTCTGTAACTCCACCCGGTGCAACAGCTCCCGTTTACAATGTTAATGCCCCAAATTACGGTTCTACATCCGCATCAGGATGTTATCCGCCTGATTATTACACAAAACAATTCGGTCAAAACGGACAGAATAATACAACAAATACGACAACAAACACAACCGAAAATAAAACAACAGATAAAAAAACAGAAAAACGTGAAATTGTTCAATTAACCGATGATTATATCAGAAATCTTGAAAATTATTTAAACAGTCAAGACAAAGAAGTAAGGTTAATGGGCGCAAAAGAAGTCGTAGCAAGACTTGAAGAAGACCATTCAAGAAAAGATGACAAAGCATTAAATGCTTTGATTAACAAAATGCTCCAAGACCCTTCAACAGCGGTAAGAGTACTTGCTCTAAGCGCTCTTGATTCAAGAATTGTAACAGGCGATGACTTTACTGTTGGAGTTTTACAACAAATGCAAAACTCTCAATCAGGATACGGTCAAGATGCACTTCAAGCAAGCAATGTCTTATTAAAGATGTCTGGTCAAACAGTAGAAAAAGAATTTGAAGTAAAAAACGATACTAAAAAAACAGAAACAAAGTCAGGTAAATAATGAGTATTATCAGAACAGCAAAAACTAATTTTGTAAAATATCTTCCTAAAGCTATAGGTTTAGGAGCACTTGGAGTTGTTGCATACGATTCTCATATAGTTGGAAAACTCCAATCTGATGTTTATTCAAAATCAAAAGATGCAGATGCCTGCGCTGAAACCTTCAGCAATACTCAATATCTTTCAAGTCCGAGTATGACAACATCAAAACTTAAAGATGGTATTCACAGATTTGAAATGGAAAGCAATGCACGTCACTTTGTAAATTCTGCTATAGGATATTTTAAAGGTTTTGGCTCAATGCTCATAGACAGCGTTGTACCTTTAGGGTTAGGTATGGGTGCACTGTTAGGTAAAGGATCAATAGCAAAAGCATCAACTATAGGGCTGGGAATTTATGCAGGTTTCAAATTCTTCAAAGACGTAATGGGATTTGGACATTACAACGATCTTAATCGTAAGTATTAAATTTTTTATATAAATCTGGTCGTTTTCTCTTAGTTCTTTCTATGCTTTGTTGCAATCTGAACTCGTTAATTTCTTTATGATTACCATTCAATAACACTTCAGGAACCTTTAAGCCTCTATATTCGCGCGGCTTTGTATAATGCGGATATTCAATTAATCCGTTTGAAAAACTGTCCTCATCAGCAGATTCCATTTTGCCTAAAGTCCCTTCAATTTTACGGCTTACTGCATCTATAAGGCACAATGCAGGCAATTCTCCGCCTGTTAAAACAAAATCTCCAATTGAAATTTCTCGTGGTTTAATTATTTCTCTTATACGCTCATCAAATCCTTCATAATGTCCGCAAAGCATTACTATTTGGTCAAATTGAGCAAGCTCATTAACAATTTTATCATTCAGCGGTTCACCCTGTGGAGAAAGCATAATAGTAATCGAATTTTCGCATCGTTCAACACTTTCATAAGCATCAACATAAGGCTGTGCCATCAAAACCATTCCCGCTCCACCGCCATAGGGTGTATCATCAACTTTTTTATGCTTATCCAAAGTAAAATCACGTGGATTAATCGTATTAACAGAAAAAACTTCTTTTTCAATAGCTCGTTTCAAAATACTGTACCTGCAATGTTCTTCAATCATTTCAGGGAAAAGGGTTAATACATCAAAAATCATTCAAGCAAACCCTCAATATTATGAATAAATATTTTTTTGTCTTTTATGCTGACACCTGTCACAATAGCCTTTACAAACGGGATTAAAACTATTTTTTTAGAATTTGTTTTGACAGATAACATATCATGTGCTCCGTTATTTGATACCCCTATAACAAACCCTTGTTTTTTATCTGTTTGGTCAAAAATTTCCAATCCGACAAGCTCGTCAATCAAAAATTCATCTTCTTCAAGATTTTCTCTTATTGTATTTTCCTGCACATATAAAAACGCACCTTTATAAGGTAAAAGTTCATCAATAGAGTTTATTCCATTGAATTTAACAAGAGCAAAGTTCTTATGAAGTCTTGAACTATCAATTTTCAAAGGTATATATTCAAGTTCTTTTTTAATAAAAACTTCTTCCAGTGAGCAAAAAAATTCTTCCTGATTTTTGGTAAAACCGACTTTTGCCTCACCTTTAATTCCATGAAAATTCAAAATCTTGCCGACAGAAATATATTTTGTCATAACTACTCAGCAGGTTCTTCCGTTTTCTTTTTTCTGCCTCTTTTAGGTTTAACTTCTTCTTGTGGAGTTTCAACTTTTGGTTCTTCCTTTTTTTGGAAATCCGCAGGTTTGTCCGGTCTGTCTTCATTCCAACGATCCAATCCCATTTGAGAACGAATTAAACCAATACCAACGTGAACTCTCCATTCGTCCATTTTTAATTGTGCTGCAATTATCTTATGGCATCCGATTGGCGGTAATGGCAGCAATGGTTCATATAAATTTTTAATAGCGAAAAGCTGATCCGGAGAAATTGCAAGTTTTCGTTTAGGGAATGGCAATTTCGGAAGCATCATTTTTTGTCTTACAAGATTGATACCAAAGAATACTTTTCTTGGCTCCAACCCGATTTTTTCGCCAATAACTTCATGGCAATCCGGGTTTGGAAGAGGAAGCATCAATTTATATAACAGTTCAATTTGTTCTAACTGTTCCTTGCTTACCAGCAATTGTTTAGGCGCTTTTTTCATCATTGGGCGTCTGTTATTATTAAACCCGCCACGATTAAAACCACCGCCTTGAGGACGTCTGTTATTAAAGTTGTTGTTACGATTAAAACCGCCTTGTTGAGGACGATTCTGCTGATAACCGCCTTGACGGTTGTTATTATACCCGCCATTTGAACGATTATTATAACCGCCTCTATTGTATCCGCCTTGTTGAGGACGATTTTGTTGATAACCGCCCTGACGATTGTTATTATATCCGCCGCGATTATTATAATTATTGTTATAAGGTCTTTGAGGTCTGTTATATCTTTGTTGCGGTTCGTTATCACCACCTGCGCTGTAATAGCGGGGAGCTTCATCATTTCCGCCGGCACTGTATCCTTTCAAAGGTTCTTGAGCAGGTGTTTCAGATTTAGGAGCATCTGTCGAAGTTGATGACACCATCATATTTTTATCAGGATACAAACAATCCGGACAAATAACTCTTTTGGGGTTTTTTGTTTCAAACTCACGACCACACTTGATACACTTGTTTACATACATAATGAAAGCCTCTTAATTAATAACGTAATTCCGGGTTAAAAAAATTTCTCCTCAAAAAATAAAAATCGATTTCTCTATAGAGCAACTTTATTATAGCATGCTTTTAAAATTTTTGCAATACCATGCTTATTTCTCAAGCCAAAACGTTACAGGACCGTCATTTATTAACCCGACATCCATCATTGCTCTGAATTGACCCGTTTTAACATTCAATCCGCTGTTTGTTATGCAATGTACAAAATACTCATATAATTCAATAGCCTTATCCAACGGGGCTGAATTATCAAATGATGGACGAGTACCCTTTTTACAATCACCGCATAAAGTAAATTGTGAAACAACAAGAATTTCTCCCTGAACATCGCTAACTGATAAATTCATCTTTTCATTTTCATCTTCAAAAACACGCAATTTCAGAATTTTTTCAGCAAGTTTTTCCGCATTAATTTTTTCGTCAGCTTTTTCAACACCAACAAACACAAGTAATCCTTTTCCGATTGATGAATACAATTCACTGTTAATTGTTACCGATGCTTGTTTAACTCTTTGAATTAAAGCTTTCATTTAACTTTACCCCGAAGTTGACCGCACGCCGCATCAATATCAGCACCGCGTTCCAAACGAACCGTAACTTTTTTACCCGATTGTTCCAGCAAAGATTTAAAGCGCATAATTGAATTACCGGACGGCTTCTGATAATCATTCTTTTCTGTAGGATTATAAGGAATTAAATTTATATTGCACTTTAAATCATGCAAATAATTCACAAGCTGTTTTGCGCTTTCCAAAGTATCATTTAAGTCCTTTATCAAAAGATATTCAATTGTAATTCTTCTGCCAGTTTTTTCGATATAATTTTTCAATGCTTTTTTTAATTCGGGCATAGGGTATTTATTCTCTATCTGCATCAATTGCGCTCTTATATCATGATTTGGCGCGTGAAGAGAAATTGCCAAAGTTGACTGCATATCATTATCTGCAAGTCTTTTAATCCCTGGAACTATACCTGATGTGGAAACTGTTATACGACGTGCCCCAATTTGGAAGTTTTCGTTAAAAATTTCCATTGCTTTCAATACGTTATCTAAATTTAAAAGCGGTTCACCCTGTCCCATAAAGACAATATTTGTAACCTTTAGTCCTGTGTCGCGTTGGATTGTCAAAACCTGTTCTATAATTTCTTTATATGATAGATTACGTATAAAACCACGCTTGCCTGTTGCACAAAAAGAACAATTTACGGCACAGCCAACCTGAGAGCTTACGCAGGCTGTCAAATTAGCACGGTTGTCAAAACGCATTAAAACAGTTTCAACGCACTCCCCGTCAGGGAATTCCAATAAATATTTCAAAGTACCGTCCGAACTTTCTTGTTTCACCTTAATCTTTGTATCAGAGACAGTCGCAACTTTTTTCAATTCATCTCTAAATTTAACCGACAAATCAGTCATTTCATCAATTGTGTTAACCGATTTTAAATAAATCCAATTATGAATTTGACGTGCTCTAAACTTTGATGCTCCAAGTTCATTCGTTATTTGTTCTATTTCTTGTAAATTTAATCCTGATAGTATTTTCATCGTTTGATACTCTCTTTATAGTAATCAATAATTCCCACCATTGAATGAAGCATTAAAGCTACAGGTTCAACCTCTTGACGCCATTGATAAAAACCGCAGCTTTCAGGTAAAATACTTAAAGGATTGTCAGGAAAAACTCTGCATATTTCCGGCCTGTTTTCATAATCCGAACAACGCTTACAGGTAGTAAGTTTCGGACAATGGTAGAAATAAACATCTTCATCAATGGTATCACTCAATAATTTTAAATATTCGGGATAGACTTTTTCTGCATCTTCACGGGTTTCGTAAGGCACAAAAATACTTGTAAACTGCGTTGCAAATTTATCACCATTTTGAGCTTTTTCTTTTAACTGTTCAGGAGAAAATTCAGAGCAAGCTAAATTACAACAGGTTGCACACCCTTTGCAGTGAAAATTCTCTCTATAATCAAGAATTTCTCTCCATTTGCGGTATATTTCATGCGAAATATCTTTTTCAAACATTTCAAGAACAGCATCTTGCCATTGCGCACCGACACTGTCCCTTTCATATATGTCAAAAATATCACCCTCAAAGCCCGCGGGTTTAATTTCATCTATACGTGCTTTAATAGCATCCACAGAGGTTAAAAAAATCTCGCGGTACTTTTGCTTCATGGAATTTATTTTGGAATTTAAATCCGCCACTACCCTATATCCCATCTTCCGCAAGTTCCGCCCCAACGAGCGATAATATTGCCTTTTATATCTTTGATATTATCAACATGGTTTATATCATCTCCGCCCTCAACAATTGTAATAACTTCACAATTATTTGAACAGCCTGTACAATCGCATGTAATTGAATGGAAAGACATATCAGCCACTTCCCAGCCTTTAAATTTAGTTTCAGCCTCTGTGTACTGGTGATTTTCCATTGCTAACAATGCCGCGCCTATAGCACCCATTGTCTGGTGGTTTTCGGGAACTATAACCTTATGCCCCAAAGCCTCTTCGAAAGCTTTTACCATACCTGTATTTGTAGCAACACCGCCTTGGAACGAAAATACGGGGAGTAATTCTTTACCCAATGCAAGGTTTGCAAGATAGTTTCTTACCAGAGCCTGACAAAGTCCGTACAGCAAATCTTCTACAGGATAACCCAATTGTTGTTTGTGAATTAAATCACTTTCTGCAAATACACCGCAGCGACCTGCAATACGCGCAGGGTTTTGTGACTTCAACGCAGTTTCACCAAAAAGTTCAATAGGAACATTCAGTCTTTGCGCCTGATGGTCCAGAAATGAGCCTGTACCTGCTGCACAAACAGTATTCATAGCAAAATCCGTCACAATACCGTCACGAAGAATAATAATTTTACTGTCCTGACCGCCGATTTCAAGAATTGTCTGCACCCCGGGCACATTGATGCTTGCTGCAACCGCGTGAGCTGTAATCTCGTTTTTAACAACATCCGCCCCAACCAATGCGCCTGCAAGGTTTCTACCTGAACCTGTCGTTCCTACACCTTTTACATCGTAGTCGGTAATTCTTTTTTTAAACAACTCAGTTAAGCCGTTTTGAACAGCCATTACAGGTTTTCCGGCAGTTTTGAGCATATAACTGTCAATATATTTACCGTTTTCATCAACTAAAGCTAATTTTGTCGTAACCGAGCCGACATCTATTCCTAAGTATACTGTTAATCCCATATCATTTCCTCAATTCTAAAGACATGGTATCACAAACAAAATAAAAAGCACCTCTTTCGAGGTGCTTTTTTGTTTATGTGCATAACACTATTTTTTGTTAGGTATTCTCATCGCATAGAATGAGCGGATTACAAATATCAACGATATGACAAGGAACACCCAGCCTGCAATAGGAGCAATGTTTCTGAAGTTTTCAGAAATAGCGATTTCCATTGCAAGAAGTCCGAATAATGTTGTAAATTTGATAATCGGATTCATCGCAACTGATGATGTGTCTTTGAAAGGATCACCGACTGTGTCGCCTACAACTGTAGCTTCGTGAAGAGGAGTTCCTTTTTCAGCCAAATCAACTTCTACGATTTTCTTAGCGTTATCCCAGCATCCGCCGGCATTTGCCATAAATACAGCTTGGAACAAGCCAAATACTGCAATTGCAACAAGATAACTGACAAAGAAAGCAACAGGCGAGCTTGAACCTACAGGTGCAGACAAACACGCAAAAGCAAGTGCAAATGCAAATAATGCAATAAAGATATTTACCATACCTTTTTGAGCATATTGAGTACAGATTTTTACAACTTCTTTTGAATTTGCAACATTAGCTGATTTACAACCTTCATCATCAAGTTTAATATTATCTTTAATATATTCTGTTGCACGGTAAGCACCTGTTGTAACGGCCTGCATAGATGCGCCAGAGAACCAGTAAATTACCGCACCGCCTGATAATAAACCAAGCAATGTATACGGATTTAACATATTCAAAATCATTTCAGGTTCAATACCTAAAGTTGATTTGATAACTAAAATAAGTGAGAAAATCATTGTTGTAGCACCAACAACAGCCGTACCAATCAATACAGGTTTTGAAGTTGCCTTAAAAGTATTTCCTGCACCATCATTTTCTTCCAAGTATTTTTTAGCATTTTCAAAATCAGGTTTGAAACCGTATTCTTTTTCGATTTCATCAGCAGAAACATCTTCAATTAAAGACAATTCATAAACTGATTGAGCGTTATCGGTTACAGGACCGTAGCTGTCAACGGCGATTGTAACAGGTCCCATTCCAAGGAAACCGAAAGCTACAAGACCAAACGCAAATACTGAACTGTAAATCATAACGTTTTCAGGAATAAATGTTGATGCATAGTAAGCAAGTCCCATTAAAAGAACGATTACCATACCAATCCAGAAAGCAGAGAAGTTACCTGCAACAATACCTGAAAGAATTGTTAAAGAAGAACCGCCTTCGCGAGATGCTGTAACAACTTCTTCTGTATGTTTTGCTTTTGGTGATGTAAATATTTTTGTAAATTCGGGGATTAATGCAGCACCCAAAGTTCCGCAAGAAATAATTGCAGAAAGGATTAACCACAAGTTTCCGCCCATATCTGACAATAACCATTTGCTTACGCCAAATGTCATTACAATTGATAAAATTGATGTTAACCAAACAAGGTTAGTCAACGGTTTTTCAAAATCAAATTTTGAAGTTTTTGCTGCATAAATTCTATCTGCAACACCGTTAATCCAGTATGCAACAACAGATGTTACAATCATTAAAAATCTCATTACAAAAATCCAGGTTAATAATTGAACCTGATTACCTTCACCTGCAACAGCAAGCAAGATAAATGAAACAAGCGCAACACCCGTTACACCGTAAGTTTCAAACCCGTCGGCAGTAGGTCCTACAGAGTCACCTGCATTATCACCGGTACAGTCAGCAATAACACCGGGGTTTCTCGGGTCGTCTTCTTTAATCCCGAATTGAATTTTCATCAAGTCAGATCCGATATCCGCGATTTTTGTAAAGATACCGCCTGCTACACGAAGTGCTGATGCCCCTAAAGATTCACCGATTGCAAATCCGATAAAGCAAGCACCTGCAATTTCACCAGGTACAAACAATAAAATTGTCAACATAAGTATTAATTCAACAGATACAAGACAAACACCGATTGACATACCTGCTTTTAAAGGAATGTTTAAAATATTTAAAGGGTTACCTTTTAATGATACAAAGGCAGTTCTTGCGTTTGCAAGAGTGTTCATTCTAATACCAAACCAAGCAACCGCATAAGATCCTAAAATACCGATTACTGACCACGCTAAAATTATTAAAACGTGATTAAGCGGCATATGCTGTAAGTATCCGAAGTAAAATGCGATACAAAGTCCGATTAAAACTTCCAATACAAATAAGAATTTACCCTGTTGAACAAGATAAGTTTTGCAGGTTTCAAAAATTGTATTACCTACCTCAGCCATTTTGCTGTGGACATCTAATTTTTTAATTCTAAAAAATTCAACAAATCCGAACACCAGACCAATAACCGAAATTCCAATACCTATAAGCAAATAAGTATAGAAATCAGGATTAGCATCCTTGATACTCGGAACAACTAAATCTGCCTCACTTGCAAATGCAGGAGCAACAAGCCCTAGAGCAGCAAGCAGAGAAGCATAAATTTTTCTAATCATAGTTTCTCCCTTTCACTAAAAATTCTACGGCAAATATTATAACCTGAATTCGGATTTTAAACAATATTTTTACAATAAATCATACAGGTATACTAGTATTCCAGATAAATATCTTCAAGAAGTTTGATTTCAAATTCTGAACCGGCAGGAATAGAAAGTTTGCCACCCTTTGTACCTATTGAAAATAAAGGTGAGCCGACAAAATTTACCGCATAAACCCCTAATCCGACAATAGTAGGCACAGGCGCAACTATTAAAGTAATAGGATTATCAGTCAAATTATTAGAAATTCGTCGTGTTTTTTTGTAAAATTGCTGTCCTTTACTGATTTGATTTCCAACACCTTTCCAATATTGACGTTTGCCTTTTATATTATTAATAAAAACTTTTTTGTGATTAGCTTTTGTAACTTTTCCCTGAGAATAAAAATTTCTTCCGTTATAGTTCATACCATCAATTGCAATTTGCAAAAGTCCGCCGTTTCCTGCTGCCTGCGGTGGATGGGAATTTATAACAACAGCATTAAAAACAGTACCTGCAGGAATTGTGACATAACGTTTAGTCACCGGCTGCAATGTAGTAAAACTAAACCTTGCACCAGTTCTTGTTGTATCAGATAAAAAAGCATTTGAACGAACTTTAAATTTTGTACCTTTTGGAATTCTGATAGCTGTTGATTTATCAATCTGTGATGTCGGAAGTTTTTTAACTCCGATTTGCGGTTTTGAAGGTTGTGCAACAGGCTGGGTTTTGGGCGGAGCTTGAGTTGTCGTCTTGGCAGGCGGTTGTGATGGCGAAACTTTTGGTAATGAAGGCAAAGATTGCTCTATAGCTGACGGGTTGTAGTTTCTCCGAATTTCATCGTCAACAGATGTATCAAGCTCAAATGCCGTACAATTGCAAAACATCATAAATGTAATTAAAAAAATTATCTTTTTCATAACAATTTTTCGTTAATCGCTTTAGCGGCTTTTTTACCTGCACCCATTGCATTAATCGCGTTTGATTCACCAACGGGAGCAACATCGCCGCCTGCATATACACAATCAAGATTTGTACATCTTGTATCAGCATCAACCGTAATATATCCGCGTTTGTCGGCAATAATTTCCAAACCTTCTTCAACTGCAGAACGCTGAATAATCGGGTTCGGTCCTGTTCCTAATGCTACAATTACGGTATCAAGTTCCATTGTTTCGATTTTACCGGTCGAAACAGGTCTTTGGCGACCGCTTTCATCAGGTTCACCAAGTTCCATAACTTCAAGTTCAACAGCTTTTACATATCCATCCTCTCCAAGAATTTCTTTCGGCGCATAAAGGAACTTGAATATAATGCCTTCTTCTTTTGCATGACGAATTTCTTCTAATCGAGCGGGAAGTTCTTTTTCCGTACGTCTGTAAATAATATAAACTTCTTCAAACCCGACGCGAACTGCTGTTCTTGCAGCATCCATAGCAACATTTCCGCCGCCAAATATTGCGGCTTTTTTACCAACCCTCAAAGGGGTAGGACTGTCAGGTTGCCCTGCGTGCATAAGATTTACACGGGTTAAAAATTCGTTTGCAGAGAATACTCCGTTAAGGTTTTCACCTTTAATATTCAACATCTTGGGCAATCCGGCACCCGAGCAGATGAATACTGCATCAAATCCGTCTTCTTTCAGTTGTTTAAGAGTAATTGATTTTCCGACAATAACATTTGTGTGGAATTTCACACCCATCGCTTTAAGATTTTCGATTTCGCGGTCTAAAACAACACGCGGCAATCTGAACGGCGGAATACCGTATCTCAAAACACCTCCAAGTTCGTGCAATGCTTCAAAAACCTCAACTTCGTGACCTTCTTTTCTCAAATCGCAAGCCGCTGTCATGCCGGCACAACCTGAACCAACAACCGCAACCTTTTTACCTGAAGGTTTAATTTCAGGCATTTCGGCTTTTGTATTGTCGCCGACATATCTTTCCAATGCTCCGATTGCAACTGCTTCACCTTTAATACCTAAAACACAGTTGCCTTCGCACTGCCTTTCCTGAGGGCAAACGCGGCCGCATACAGAAGGCAACATGCTTGTTTGGCGGATAATTTCTCCTGCCTTATTCAAATCTCCTTCTTTTATTGCTTGAATAAACTGTGGGATTTGAATATTAACCGGACACCCCTGAACACATCTCGGGTTTTTACAATTCAAACATCTTGATGCCTCAAGCTTTACCTGTTCTTCCGTCAAATTACTTTCAACAGGTTCAAAATTTGAACGGCGCTGAATTTTATCTTGTTCTTTTACACGTTGTCTTTCCATTTTTTAACCTCTCCCTTAAAACATATTTTAGTAGAAATAATCACAAATTGCAAATGTATTTTGTGCATGTAAAATAAAGTTATGGAAATCGCACTCAAAAGCAGAAACGCACTTGAATTTGATAAAATTCTCAACAAACTTTCAAACTTTGCCAAAATACAGCAAAGCCGCGAATTATGTCTAAATTTAGAACCATTCAATGACATTAATAAAATAAAACACGAACTGCAATGCACCCGCGAAGCAAAATTTATTCTTGATATGCCGAACGATATTCCGATTGAATTTGTGGCTAAAATTAATCCGCCCGAGTCATATTATTCTGAAGAAGAATTAATCGACACGGCAAAAACACTGAGAACATCACGTCTGGTTAAAAAATTCCTGTCAGACAATCTTGAAAACGCTATTTTAAAAGATATGGCGCAAAATTTAATCACAGACAGAGAACTTGAAGAAAAAATTTTTAATACGTTTGACGAAAACTTAAATATAAGACCTGATGCAACTCCGGAATTAAAAGGGTTATATAGCGCATTACGCGACAACGAAAAAAATCTGCGAACTACTGTTTCAGCACTTTTAAATTCGCCTGATTTTTCAAAACATTTACAGGAAAATATTTATACAACCCGTGATGACAGGATTGTTTTTCAGGTAATGGCATCTTCAAAAAGCAAAGTCCCGGGGATTGTTCACGACGTTTCTGCTACAAACAAAACCTTTTATATTGAACCTGCCCAAATTGTTCCTTTAAATAACAAAATTCGCGAGATAAAATCCCAAATTCACTCTGAGATGATTAAAATTCTGACAGGACTTACAAACCTTGTAAAAGCTAATTTTAAACCTCTTGCATTAAGTGAAAAAATTCTGGCAGAAATTGATTTTCATTTTGCAAAAGCACGTTATGCGGTAAAATTACAGGCAGTCGAACCCGAAATGTTAACTCAGAAAATAATTGAGTTTGAGAATATGAAACATCCGCTCCTCAATGTTGAAAACATTGTGACAAACAATTTTGAAATCGGAAAAGATTACAAATCCGTTTTAATTACAGGTTCAAACACAGGCGGAAAAACGGTTACTATAAAAACTATAGGGCTTTTTATTTTGATGGCAAAATCAGGAATGTTTTTACCCTGTACAAATGCAAAAGTTTACCCGTTTGAAAAAGTTTTTGCAGATATCGGCGATGACCAGAGCATTCAACAAAACTTGTCAACTTTTTCATCTCACATGACAAACATTATAGAAATTCTTAAACAAAGCAATGATAAAACTTTTGTTATCCTGGATGAAATTTGCGCGGGAACAGACCCTGTAGAGGGGGCAGTTCTTGCACAGGTAATTTTGGAAAAACTGGCGCAAAAAGAAGTTACATCAACTACCACAACTCATTACGGAGAATTAAAAACCCTTGAATATACAAACCCGTATTTCAAAAACGCATCTGTTGAATTTAATACAGAAACCTTAAAACCGACTTATAAGCTTTTAATCGGTATACCGGGTTTAAGCAACGCAATTTCTATCGCACAAAACCTCGGACTTGACGCTCAATTAGCACAGAAAGCAAAAGATATTGTTCTTTCATCAAAAGACCCTTCAATTGCAGTTGTTGAAAAGTTACAGGAAACACAGGCAAAGCTTACCCAAAACCTTGAAGAGGCAGAGAGTTTAAAAGAAACTTCCGAAAATCTTAAACAGGAATACGAAACCTCGCTTCAAGCAGTCAAAAAAGATAAGAAAAAGACAGTAAAAAACATTAAAGATAAATTTGATCGCGAACTATTATCTGTAAAAGCCGAAATTAAGGATATTCTGGATGAACTGCGCCGTGAAAAATCCGAAAAGATTGCACGCCGTTCATACGCCCGTCTTGCTCAAATGGAACAAAAATTCCGCGGAAAACTCTCAGAGTTTGATGAGAAACAGCATTATGACGAAATCGATTGGACATCTGTCAAAGAAAATGACAAGCTTATTTTGAAAGAACTTAACCAGCCCGTAACACTTTTGAGCCTTCCTGACAAAAACAAATATGTAACGGTTCAAATGGGCAATATTAAAACAAAAATCAAATGCAATAAACTCGCTCCGTACGATGCATCTTATGAGAAAAAACAAAATGTTTACAAACCAAGTTCATTCGACAGTTTTGAACTTCGACGCGTAAACATTTCAAATACACTTGATTTGCGCGGGCTAAAAGTTGAGGATGCGCTTGATGATTTGGAAAACTATCTTGATAAAGCAAGTCTTGCAAATCTCGCCTGTGTCACGGTAATACACGGTCACGGCACAGGTGCATTGAAATCGGCGGTAAGAGAATTTTTATCCACATCACCTTACGTTGCAAAATTCCGTCCCGGAGAAGATGCCGAAGGCGGCGACGGCGTAAGTGTAATCGACATTAATTAGGAGTGCTACGCACGTAGCCCTGCCGAAAAATATTGGTATAATTTTAGAAAGGATACAACATGACAATAGAGAATTTACGAAAAGAACACGAGCTTATTGACCTTTTCTGCAATCTGGCAGAAATACCGTCACCATCACTTCACGAAGAAAATGTAGCAAAATGGATTAAAGCATATTGCGAACAAAATAATATGAACTGCAAATTTGACGATTACGGAAACGTAAGGATTGATATTCCCGCAACCGACAGCACCAAAGAGCCTTTATTGTTATCCGCTCACATGGACGTTATAGGTGACAATAGCCCTGTAAAAACTTACCTTGATGACAACGGTAATATTCACGCAGAAGGCAGAACCTTAGGAGCTGATGATAAAGCGGGCGTTGCAAACGCACTTCTTTTAGCAAAAGAAATTGCAAATTCCGATATAAAACACGGCGGACTTGAATGTAACTTCACACGTGACGAAGAATCAGGAATGTCAGGTATTCGCCACACAAACTTTAAAGATATTAAATCAAAATATATTCTTGTCTGCGACAGCGATACATTAGGACAACTTGAAACAGCAGGCGCAAGCTATACCTTAGTTAAAATTAACGTAAAAAGCCACAAAGCAGGTCATTCCGGCATTGATATCGGCGACAAAAACCGTGCAAACGCTGCAAAACTTATAGCAGACCTGATTGCAAAACTTCCTCAGGGCGCATACTATGAAGAAGATGGCAAGGTAGTAACCTCTTGCAATCTCGGCGGCATTGATGCGGGAAATATTAATGTAACAAATATTATTAACCCTGAAGCCGCTGTAAGCTATTCAATAAGAAGTTCAAGCCGTCAAAAAGAAGATGAGTTAAAAGCTCAATTTACATCAACTGTTGAAGAATTCGGAAAAACTCATTCTGATTTGGCAGCAGTTTCAATCGAATTTGAAGAACACCTTCCGCCATTTGAAAAAGTTGATGATCAATATATACCATTACTTTTCGAAACCTGTGCGAAAAAAGTCGGTGTAGAACCTGATATTACGACCTTCCATGCAGGAGCTGAAACTCATATTTATGCAAATGAAACAAACGCAAAAGGTGAAAAATTTATCCCGTATCTTGTTGGACTTGCAACAGTATGCAATATGCATACCAAAGATGAATATTTGGACTACAAATCAATTCTGAAAGGTCACGAACTTTTAACAGAAATCTTCAAAGCATATAACGCATAAAAAAGCCCCATAAAGGGGCTTTTTTATTACGCTTATGAAAATGCTTTGAATGACCGTTCTACGTTCTTGCTGATTACTTCTTTTATAGAATCATATTCGGTTTGAAGTGCAGTGTGCTCTGTATCAAGTTTCTTCAAATCCTGATCAAACTTTTTGTCTTTATTTTCAATATCTCGAATTGCATTTTTATACTTAACTTCTGCAATAGCGATTTTCACCTCATCTTCCTGTGAACGAATATCAGAAGCATTAGTATAAATTATAGACTTCCAAGTAATACCTTCTGAGGTAAGTTGAGGGACTTTTCCGCTATCTGCGGCAGGGTTATCATATTGTGCCTGTACCATTGTAACCATACCATGCTCAAGTGCAAATTGAAGCCAATCAGAACTTTTAAACAGATTTAAATCTTCAAAGACTTCATAAGTTCCGCCTTTACCGGATTTTTGAGCAGAATCTACAATGAATACGCTGTATGATTCATTTTTTTCATCATCAAATATTTCTTCTTGTTTAATTTTATTAACAGTATCAGAACCGTTCATCATATACCAAAGGTTTGTATACCATTGTGCTTTATCCTTATCATTGACAGTTGTTTCATTTTGTTGTTCAAATTCAATTATAGTTGTCGGCGGTTCTGGCTCCTGGTCAATTTTTTTCATATCACCGTCAGTAAAATTCATAAGCATTTCGTTCATGATAGAACGATCAATACTAAATGCAGAACTGTTTTGTATAATATAATACATATCAATAGCTTTTTGTTTTAGAGTTTTCTTTTCATAAGAATAAGTTCCGTCATCATTGACAACTTCTTTAAAATCACTTCTTAAGATTTCAAGTTCATTTGGCACTCGTCCTGCAGTTCTTGCCGCTTGTAAAATGTTTTGTTCTCCTTCAGTTTTAAAATCATCATCTCCATCACAATAACGTTTATCAAGCAACTCAGATATCTCTTTAAATGTTTGATGATTTTCAGGTGTCAAATGAGATGTCATACCACCCGTATTACCATTTGTTGTTAAGGCTTTTCCATTTGTTGTTGAATAATTGTGACCTTCAGGAGATGTACCGTTATAATCAAGTAAATAATTTAGCAAATGCAAATAGCAAGTAGCCCCCCCGTTTAACGCACTATTATAACAATACTTTGCGCCTGAGCCATCTGTTTGAGCAATATCACTAGTTCCAACAATTCCACTAAATAGTGCATATAAATCCGTTTTATTTTCTTGTTGTTTATTATACCAGTCTGTCCAGGCGGGATTTGGCTTTTCGACTTTTTGCATATAACCAATATCTTTAATAAGACCGTAACACTTTAAAAATTCCGCCAGAGGGTTAGGTTTATCAATTGTAGCTTCAAAGTTTTTAGCATCAACTGCTGAAACAAGCAGTTTACCAGCAGGGTTTACAAGCGCGTATTGGTTTTTCAAAGGCGCATAATCATAAATTAATGCAGGCGTTAATTTCTCTGTAGAATATCCCCCATCATCTCCATATACACCAAAAACTAATTGCTGGGAATTTAATGCATCCATATATTCAGCACTTGCTTCTTCTGATTTTTCTGCAAGTCTCAATTTTGAATTAGTAATTGTCTGCGAACGAAATTCATTATTAGTCAAACGACTGGTAATGCTCAATAATCTCGCTTGTGATGCTGACATTCCCATAAATGCATAATTCCTTTCTACATCTCTATACGGAAAATATGCATAAATACTTTAACAAATACGCAACAATGTAACAAAAAGTTACAAAATAATAAAAGACCCAAAAGGGTCTTTTATTAAATAGAAATTGTTAATGTTTCAAGTTTTAATTCAATTGGCTTTTCTTCTAAAACCTCAACTTGAAGGTCTTTTGCATCTATCAGCTTTGGAGCGGAAGCTGGTTTTATCACTCCGGCGGGTTTTTGTGCAGAATATGTTCCCTGCTTAACCTTTGCAACAATCGGATCTGGTGTAACTCTTTGTCTGTTCACATCAGTCATAATTTTACTGACAAAACGTCTTGTTTCTCCAAAGGGTGGTATAGCATTGTATTTTTTTACATTACCTGGACCTGCATTGTATGCCGCTAATGCTAATTCCACAGAACCGAACATATTATACATTTTCTTGTAATACATAATTCCGCCCTTAATGTTGTCATTTAAAGAATACGGATTTAAGCCCATTCTTCTTGCTGTTGAAGGCATCAATTGGAATACCCCTACAGCACCATGAGAACTTCTTGCCTCATGTCTGAATCCTGATTCTGTACGCGCAATACTAAGCGCAATTGCAGGATCTACTCCCATTTCAATAGCATGTTTTACTATTGTTGCTTTTACAGAGTTAACATCAGCTGCTTGTGCAGATGCATGTGTAAACAATATACACATAAGTGTAAAAGTTAACAGTAATAATTTTTTCAAAATGTAATCCTCTATGTTGTAAATTGAAATCCTTAAAAATTCCCTAACGACCCGTTTCTTCAACTACGGTCAAAAACTTTTAAGAATGATTTATACTTACATATTATTACAAAAAAAATAAATTTCAAGTCGCAACACTTTTTTGTTATTTTTATGCTAAGATTTAAACAGATAAATTAATAAATATGAGAGGAAAAATTTTATGGAAAAAATAGCAGACATTGGCGTATTTGGCGGTTCAGGTTTTTACAAATTTTTGGAAGATATTGAAGAAGTAAGAGTAGAAACTCCATATGGGATGCCAAGCGACAGCTTATTTGTCGGAAAAGTCGGAGAACATAAAGTTGCATTTATGCCAAGACATGGCAGAAACCATACTATTTTACCTCACTTAATAAATTTTAGAGCGAACGTTTGGGCGATGAAACATATCGGTTGCGAAAGAGTTATCTCACCTTGCGCAGCAGGCAGTTTGCAAAAACACGTTAAACCGGGCGATTTTGTAATATGTGACCAATTTGTTGACTGGACAGACGGCAGAAAAACAACTTTCTTTGAAGGACCAATTGTTACTCACCCGTCTGCTGCTGAAACTTACTGTCCCGAACTTCGTGAATTAGCAATAAAAACCGGTAAAGATTTAGGAATTACCGTTCACGAAACCGGAACTGTTGTAGTTATCAACGGTCCTCGTTTTTCAACAAAATCAGAGTCTAAATTCTTTACAAATCAAGGTTGGGAAGTTATCAATATGACAGCATTTCCTGAAGCGTACCTTGTGAAAGAAATGGATATGTGTCCGTTAAACATTTCATTAATTACAGATTATGATGCAGGCTTAGTTGGCGATGTACCACCTGTTTCACACCACGAAGTAATTCAGGTATTCAATTCGAATGTTGCTAATCTTAAAAACTTACTCTTTAAGATGATTGAAAGCATTCCTGTTTCAAGAAATAATTGTGAATGTGCAAACACTAAGAAAAATTCTCAATTATAGGGTGTATCACTTATGGAAAAATTAATATACGGTATTAATAATCTTTTTGAGATATATTTTTGGATAATTCTTGTAAGATGTCTTTTAAGTTTTGTACCCTCAATTGATTGGTACAAACAACCTTTTGCTTTTATTAAAGACGTTACGGATGTATATTTGAATTTATTCAGAAAGATTGTACCTCCAATTAACGGGCTTGATTTTTCACCTATCATAGCAATTATTGTATTGCAAGTAATACAATATCTCGTTATTTACGGGCTGTTACTTGTAAAATAAATTAACTTATTATATAATCTGTTTTATGAAAATAGTAATTTACGGTGCTACAGAAATCGGCTGCCTGCTTGCAACAGAATTTTTTGAAGACCACGATATAACAATTATTGATAAAGAAGAAAATCGAACTGATGAATTCAATAAACTTGATATAAGTTTTGTTCAAGGTAATGCATCTAATATTGAAGTTTTAAAAAGTGCAGATATCAAAAATGCAGACATTTTTATCGCCTGCACAAACATTGATGAAGCAAATATCGTAGCTTGCCTTTCTGCTAAAAAATTCGGCGGTGTGAGAACGATATGTTTTGTCAGCAAAGAAGAATATAAAAAAACTTTAAGCTTTGAAAAAAATAATGAACATTTCTGCGACTTCTTTATTGATTATATAATTTGGCCGGAAGAACTTTTGACACAGGAAATTTTCAGAATAGTTACAGTTGCACATGCGCTGGACGTTGAAAATTTTGCGGACGGCAGAGCAAGACTTTTAGAATATAAAGTTCAACCAAATCTTCCTATTATTGGCAAAAAAGTCAAAGATTGCGGATTTACAAAAGACACTTTAATGGTAGGTTTAACACGTGAATGCTGTTTATTTATACCGAACGGCGAAACCGAAATTCAAGAAGGCGACAAACTTATTTTTATGGGAACATCTCATTCGCTTGATATTTTAGCAGGAACTTTTTTCCATGAAAAAGAAATAGTAAAGTCAACTGCAATTATTGGCGGCGGCAATGTTGGTTTAATGCTTGCAAAAACCCTTGAAACAATGAAAATTAAAACAAAAATCATTGAAAAAGATTATGACAGATGTCAATATTTGGCGGAAGAACTTAGCAATACTCTGGTAATAAACGGTGACGGAACAAATCTAAAACTTCTTGATGAAGAAGAAATAGGTTCGGCTGATGTTGTTATAAGTGTTACAAACAATGATGAGAGAAATCTCTTATGTTCTCTTCTTGCAAAACAGTTAGGTGTAAAACGTGTTATTGCACGAGTTTCTAAAGTTTTAAATATACCGCTATTCGAAAAAGTAGGTATAGATATTGCAATTTCACCGAAAAATTCTGCGATAAATGAAGTTAGAAATGATTTACAGGAAAACGATGTTGATATACTTGCAACTGTAGAACAGGGACAGGGCGAAGTTTTGGAAATCAACGTACTGCCTGAGTTTAACGGCAAAAAAGTTATGGATTTAAAATTTCCGGCTCGCGCAATTATCGGAGTAATCCAAAGAAGAAATAAAATCATAATTCCAAAAGGCGACACATTAATAACAACGGGCGATATTTTAATTATCTTCACAACTGCTCAAAGTGCTGCCGCAATTAAGGAATTTTTTAAGGTAAATTAGTATGCGCTTAAATTATCTGGCTTATGCAATAGGTTTAACATTAGTTTATATCGGATTGGTAATCCTTATCCCTGTAATTGTAGCAGTTATTTACGGCGAATACAATTCAATTTTACCATTTCTAACAGCATCAATTATTTCTATGATAATTGGAGCAATTTTAAGAAAAAGTGTACCGCCTTCTCTAGATAACTTAAATGATATTAAAAAAGGCGAAGGATTATTTATTGTGGCGGTATCATGGGTTATATTCGGTTTAGTGTCATCAATTCCGTATCTTTTTTATGGCATAACTCCGATTAACTCTTTATTTGAGGCAATTTCAGGTATAACAACAACAGGTGCTACAATATTAACACATTATGAATATCCGCATGCATTTTTCTTTTGGCGTTCATTTACCCAGTGGCTGGGCGGTTTGGGAATTATCGTCTTATTTATTGCAATTTTGCCTCAATTTGCGGTTGCGGGACGACAAATGTTTTTTGCGGAAGCCCCGGGCCCTACTGAAGATAAATTTACACCACGAATAAGAAATACTGCATCTGCTTTATGGAAAATTTATGCTATATTAACAATATTTGAAATCCTATTACTTGTTTGGGCAGGAATGCCAGCATTTGATGCAGTATGCAACTCACTTTCAACGCTTTCTGCCGGAGGATTTTCACCCCATGAATACAGTATTATGGGCTATAATTCCAATCATATCACCTGGATTGTTCTTATCTTTATGTTTCTAGCCGGAGCGAGTTTCAATTTGCAATATAAAGTTGTTATGCAGAAAAATCCGTTAGTTTTATTTAAAAATGAAGAATTCAGAACATATTTTCTGCTTGTAATCTTTATGGCATTATTGATTACCGCATCATTACACTCACATAATTTCAGAGATGCACTGTTTCAAGTAATAAGTATAACAACATCATCAGGTTTTGCCAGTGTTGATTTTGAAAAATGGGATTACACATCAAAATTAATCCTTTTTATAGTAATGTTTATGGGCTCTTGTGCGAGTTCAGCGGGCGGCGGTATTAAAATTGCAAGATGGCTTGTTGTATTTAAATCAATGAAAAGTGAAATTGTCAGAATATTACACCCCAATGCAGTTGTAAATATTAAAATTGACAATAAAACAATAGTTCCCGAAGTTGCAAGACAGATAATTGTATTTGTATTCTTTTACTTCTTAATTTTCGGAGTTTCAGCAGTTTTGATGTCAATCCTTGAACAAAATACGGCAGTCGGTTTAACGGGTGCAATTTCATCACTCGGTAATATTGGTCCGGGTGTTGCGGTTTCCACAGGTCCGATGGGTAATTTTGATAGTATGCATACTATATCAAAACTGATTTTTATAGTAAATATGCTTGTAGGTCGTCTTGAATTAATCCCATTTTTAGTATTACTTCAAAAAGACTTTTGGACTGTTAAAGATTAATTTCATCTATTGAAATGAACAAAAATCAGCATATAATCGTTATAGTAATATAAGATGAAAAACTTAGCACTGATAATTGGAATGTGTCTTACACTCAACACCTGTTTTGCTGTTGAGAAGATGACTGTAGAAAAAAATACAGTACTAGGGATTAAAGATTGTATATCTCTTGCACTCCAAAATAGCCCGCAGATAAAAAAAGCCAGATATAATTACGGACTTTCAAAAGGAAACTTAGGAATAGCAAAATCAGGTTATTTCCCAACTTTAGGTATAGGAACCGGTTATAATATTAACGAAAGCCGCACTGACAGAATGAATACAAACTCTAATATTTATTCTGCAGAAGCAAACATTAAACAGCTTATCTGGAACTTTGGCAAAACTAATGCAAATATCAGAATGTACAATTTTGACAGAATTTCTGCATTATATAATTTTAACGACATTGTTCTTGATACGATTTTCACGGTAAAAACTAATTACTACGGTGTCTTAGCGGCAAAAGCTACAATGGATGTAAACCGTGCAAATGTACAGATTAACGAACGAAACTATCAGCGCACCAAAGCTTACTTTGATGAAGGGATTAAATCTAAAATCGACCTTGTTAACGCAGAAGTGTATTTGAGCGATTCTAAAGTTACTCTTGTAAATTCCGAAAAACTTTACCAAAATGCACTCGTCAAACTCAATAATTCAATGTACGTCGCATTTGCACCCGAATATGAAATCGAAAATACTGAAACATTCAATTTTACAAATAATAATGCACCTGTTAATTTAGAAAAAATTAACGACAAACCGGATTTAAGCATTCCACCGGAAAGTGTCGGAGATGCATTTTTAACTTCACAAGTCGAAAAAATTAATGTACTGGAAAATTACAAATTTGAACCATTTCCCTATACTTTTGAAGAAGCTGTAAATCTGGCATATAAAAACAGACCTGACTTAATGTCATTAGATGCATCGTTAAATGCTGTTAAAGAGGCTTTGAAATACACAAAACGCGAATATTTACCGGAACTTTCCGCATCAGCAGGCTACGGTTACCGTGATAAATATAACGCAAATTCTTATAATGTAGGTTTAAATTTTTCAAGTTCATTTAACATAAAAGGACAAAAACATAAAATCGACAATGCAAAAATTCAGGTACAAATGGCTGAAAACGATATTGAACTTGCAAAACAGGATATTTATTTTGAAGTTCAGGACCTATATATAAATATGGTTCAGCTTGAAAAACAAATTCCGCTTCTTGCCGTAAAAGTTAAACAGACATTGGAAAACTTTGAACTTGCAGACGGACGTTATGCTGTCGGCTTAGGTGACTATATTGAACTGCAAGATGCAAAAGTAAATTATAATAATGCACAGGTAAATTATGTACAAACAGTTTATAACTACAATGTGGCACGCGCAAACCTTGAAAAAGCAATTGCACTGCCGCAAAGTACAACAATAACAATTGAGGATTAATAATGAAAATAAAAAAAAGATATATTTTTATAGCGTTAATAATTATCGTAATTTTAGTTGCAGGTGCAATCGCTGTTGCACAAAACAAAAAAGTTCATTATAAAACCGAAAAAATTGACCGTTGTACAATAACTGAATTTGTTGAGGCATCAGGAACTATTAATCCCGTAAACACTGTGTCTGTCGGTTCTACAGTATCAGGTCTGATAAAAGAAATTTATGTAGATTTCAATTCAGAAGTTAAAAAAGGTCAATTATTAGCGCAAATTGACCCCGCAAACTTTGAAGCGCAAGTTCAACAAAATCAGGCTCAAATCAACAACGCGTCGGCAAATCTTACTAAACTACAAGCAATTGCAGACTTTGATAAAAAACAATATGAAAGATATAAAAATCTTTATGCAAAAAACTTTGTTGCAAAAAGTGAGCTTGATGAAAAATACAGTACATATAAATCTGATTTGGCTCAAATAAATGCTGCAAGAGCACAGATTAATCAATATCAAGCATCGCTAAAAACTGCAATGACAAATTTAAGCTATACAAAAATTATTGCACCTGTTGATGGTACGGTTATCTCAAGAGAGATTGACCTTGGACAGCCGGTTGCTGCAAGCTTTCAGGCTCCCGAACTTTTCACAATCGCCCAGGACTTAACCAAAATGCAAATCGAAGTAAGTGTCTCAGAGGCTGATATCGGCAAAGTTAAAGAGGGTCAGGAAGTAAAATACACCCTTGACGGCTATCCCGACACGGATTTCTTTGGAAAAGTCACACAGGTAAGACTTTCACCTACAACAGTTTCAAACGTTGTAACCTATACGGTAATTGTCGATGTTGCAAACGAGGATTTAAAACTTAAACCGGGAATGACCGCAAATGTTTCAATAATCACAAATGAAAGCGTAGATGTAATCTGCGTTCCTAATATTGCATTGAAATTCACTCCAAACACAGACGGACAAAAATATAAAAATCAAGGCATATGGATTTTAGACAAGAATAAACCTAAACGTATTGATATAAAAACAGGCGCGAGCGATGACAGCTCAACAGAAATTAAGACAAACGAAATCGCCGAAGGCGACAAAGTAATAACAGGATTTTTAGGTAAAAACGCAAAAGGCAAAAACAATATGCGCCGCGGACCGAGGATGTTCTAGATGCACAACCAAAGCAGAAAAAAACAACTAAAATTTGCGCAGAGGGTGAAAAATGGCACTAATTGAGGTAAAAGATGCGATAAAAACATATCAAACTGGCGAAGATTGTTTCAACGCTTTAAACTGCGTTTCTCTTTCTATCGAAAAGGGTGAATTTGTTGCGATTATGGGCGCATCAGGCTCAGGAAAATCAACTTTTATGAATATGCTCGGAACTCTTGATAAGCCTAATTCAGGGTCATACTTTCTTGACGGTATTGATATGCTTTCACTTGATGCAAACAGTTTAGCGCAAGTTCGAAACGAAAAAATGGGGTTTGTTTTTCAGGGTTTTAACCTAATCTCAAGAACAACAGCACTTGAAAATGTCGAACTACCTATGATTTATAAAGGAATTCCGCAAGAAGAACGAATTATTCGCGCCAAAAAAGCACTTGAGATTGTTGGACTTTCAAAACGTGAAGACCATATGCCAAACCAGATGTCAGGCGGTCAGCAGCAAAGGGTTGCAATCGCACGCGCAATCGTAAATGATCCGCCTCTAATCCTTGCCGATGAGCCCACCGGAAATCTTGATACAAAAACAAGTATTGAGGTTATGGAATTTTTTGTAAACCTTAACAAAGAAACAGGCAAAACAATAGTTCTAGTAACCCACGAACCCGACATTGCAGAATACTGCAAACGCGTTGTAAGATTTAAGGATGGCAACATTATATCAGACGAGGTAAAAATTTGCTCATGATAGACTTCAAATCAACACTAAAAATGGCGGTAGTATCGCTTAAAATAAACAAAATGCGCTCAATGCTTACAAGCCTTGGCATAATAATCGGTGTAAGCGCAGTTATAATAATGCTTGCAGTCGGAACGGGAGCAAGCCAAAAAATTGCCAAAGATATGGAATCCATGGGCAGTAACCTGCTTATGATACGTTCGGGGTCGGTAACCTCGGGTGGTGTCAGAATGGGACAGGGAACACGCCCGACCTTAACAATCAAAGATGCGGAAGCAATTGACACTTATGCACAGGGAGTTCTGGCTGTCGCTCCATATTCATCAGAGGCCAAACAGCTTACTTTCGGCAACCAGAACTGGGCAACATCAGTCGCAGGCACAACCGCATCATATTTAGGAATAAGAAATTACGAAATTGCTGACGGCAGAAACTTTATCCCCGAAGACATTAAGAACACTACAAAAGTAACGATTATCGGAAACACCGTAGCTTCGGAGCTGTTTGGTGATATGGATCCTTTAGGAAAAACTATCCGAATTGGAAATATCCCATTCAAAGTTATAGGAACACTAAAGGTTAAAGGTCAAAGCGGTATGGGAATGGATCAGGATGATTTGGTATTTATCCCTATCACAACCGCGCAGAAAAAAGTTTTCGGAACAGCATTCCCCGGAACTGTCAGTATGATTAACGTCCAAGCGCAGAATGCAGAAGTAATGACACAGCTTGAAAACGATATAAATGAAATTCTTAGAAAACGCCATCATATCGGTAAAAATCAAGAAGATGATTTTCAAATACGAAATTTAGCAGAAATGCAGGAAACAATAAAATCTTCAGCAAAAACTATGTCGCTATTACTTGGAGCAATTGCGTCTGTATCTTTACTTGTCGGCGGTATCGGGATTATGAACATAATGCTTGTATCCGTCACCGAACGCACAAAAGAAATAGGCATCCGTATGGCAATAGGCGCAAAAGCGTCAGATATCCGTATCCAATTTTTGATAGAATCATTCCTTTTATCAATCATCGGTGGACTAATCGGTGTATTAATAGGTGTTGTCGGTGCAAAACTTATGGAAATTCTGGGCGGAATGAATATATCAATATCAAGTTTTTCAATATTCCTGTCACTGGGATTTTCGGGCGCAATAGGGGTGCTTTTTGGCTACTATCCCGCTTACAAAGCATCACTATTAAACCCGATTGATGCTCTCAGATACGAATAATTTAAAACCTTACCGGATAATTATCTTTTATTTGCCAGCCATCCTTAATTATTTTAGCCGCACATGCATAGCAATTTATATCATTGGCTACACTTGCATCAATCTCGTCAATACTTAAACCAACACCATAAGGAACAATTCCATTGTTAGTTCTATAAAAATTAAAGAAATCTACTCCTACTTTATTCGGACCTTTAGAGCCGTTTACATCAATCATAATACCTTCATCATTACGATTATCTGCCTTAACAGAAATACTATACATTATTCCGTCTTCTGTAATAAATGGAATTCTATAATGTTCATATGTTAAGGTCGCAGTTGACTGCGTTCCTATAACAGTTTTATAAGGGGCATTACTTTTGAATCCGCAGGTTTGATAAGTATCGCATAAATGTGCACCTTTAAAATAAGGTAAAAAATATTTTTGAATGTACGCCCTTGGTGTAATATTTGCACCTGATTCCCACGTTTCATACGGACCATTTTCAATTTCAGAAAGTTTCATTGCCTGATTTATAACAGAATAAGCCTTTTTTAATCCTGTAATAGTCTGTTGTTTTCTATAATTTTGGATCAAACTTGGCAAAGTTAATGCCGCAACTACACCTATAATTCCTAAAGTAATCAAAACTTCTGCAAGAGTAAATCCTACAAGCGGATAAGCGCCCCCCCCCCGAAGGTATTTAGTTTTTCTTGTAAATTCATAATACAACTCCTTTTTAATTATTATAAAACATTTTCATGAATATTTCAAGCATTATAATTCTTCAAGAGCTGCGATTTTCATATCTTTCCAATCTGGTATGTGTCCCGTCCATTTTTCCTGAGCAGCAACTGCTTGAAAAATTAACATATCAAGTCCTGTTATTGTTTTCAAACCCAACTTTTGTGCATCTTTTATCAAAACAGTTTTTTTAGGGTTGTAAATAACATCATAAACAACAGCATCAGATTTCAATGTTTCCAATGTCCGCATATCAATCGGAGACATATCACCTGCTTTTCCAAGCATACCTATAGGAGTTGTATTGACAAGTAGTGAAAACTCATCCAAACTTTTGATATTTTCTATCTGATAAACGTTGAAATCAATTGACGGGAATTTACGTCTTACATAGTTCATTAGGTCTATTGAATTAGGTATATTCCGAGTAAAAAATGCAATCTCTTTTACACCGCATTCAGTCAATGCAACACACGCTGCATGCGCAGCACCGCCTGTACCTAAAATTGCCACCTTTTTACCTCTTAAATCAATATCAGAAGGGATTGCACGTTTAAACCCTATAACATCAGTATTATAAGCTTTCAATGACTTATCAGCCTCAATATAAACCGTATTAACCGCACGCGCCAAGTCTGCATAACTATCAACTTCATTAACAAAAAGTGAAATAGGAAGTTTCAGCGGAATAGTAACATTAAACCCCTTGTATCCGTTTGTTTTTAAAAATTTAATTCTATCGACAAGTTCATCGGGCGGAGTTTCCAAGATATCATAAGATGCTTCGATACCAAGACTCTTAAATCCTGCTTCATGAATAACTTTTGACAGAGAATGTCCCAGAGGATAACCGATAAGTGCAAATTTATTTTCGCGTGTGTCTTTAATTTCAACGGGAGTTTCAACAGGTTTAACTTCCTCAGATTTTGCAGGTCCGAAGACATACGATGGAACTTCAACCCTTTCAGGCTGTGCCGGCAACGGTTCATAAGTCTGCTCAATCTGCTGTTGAATTGTCTGCTGAAAATACTGGGGTTCTGGTTCTGCAACAGGTGAAGTGTTATTTTGCGCCTTTAATTCTTCAACTGTTATTCCTAATTTTTTAGCTTTCTTTGCAAGAAAGCGTTCCATCAATTCAGGGTTCATTTAGCCCTCCATAGAGGTTTCAGCGCTTTCCTCAACCTCTTTTTTATAACCGCATTTCATATTTGAGCAGGCAATTACAGTACCTTTTTTCAAAACTTTTTTAACGAGTAATGATTTGCATTCGGGACATTCCTCACCTGTCGGTTCATTCCATAATGTAAAGTCACAATCAGGATATTTGTCACAACCGTAAAAAACAGTACCGCGTTTTGATTTTCTTTCCACAATCATTCCCTGACCGCATTTCGGGCATTTAACACCTGTTGATTTTCTAAACGGTTTTCTGTGTTTGCAATCTTCATTTGTGCATTCCATATATTTGCCGT
Source organism: uncultured Candidatus Melainabacteria bacterium (assembly GCA_950096985.1). Classification (GTDB taxonomy): domain Bacteria; phylum Cyanobacteriota; class Vampirovibrionia; order Gastranaerophilales; family Gastranaerophilaceae; genus Stercorousia. The sequence goes on along the minus strand of CATNBA010000002.1, from coordinate 17,384 downwards.
AAGGTCCTGTTTTAAACACCATATCAGACCCACATTTTTCGCACTTTTCCTCACAAACTTCTGATTCTTTGTTTTCCTCATCTGTTTCTTCTGATAAAGCGTTTAAAGACATCATTGTTTTACATTCGGGATAACCAGAACAACCCAAGAATTGTGTTCCAAATTTACTTGTTCTCAAAACCATTGGTTTTCCACAATTAGGACACTTTATTTTACTTTCAATTTTAACGCGTTCACCGTTTTGCAAAGCCTTATTAACCTCAACAATAAACGGATCGTAAAATTCCTGCAAAACATCATTCCAGATTAGTTTTTTTTCAGCAATCTGGTCGAGTTTTGTTTCCATACCTGCCGTAAATTTATAGTCCATAATATCCGCAAACTGCGCTACAAGCTGTTTTGAAACAGTTCTGCCCAAAAGTGTCGGATGCAGAGCCTTTTCTTTCTTTTCTACGTATTTACGGGTCTGAATAACCGTAATAATTGTTGCATAAGTAGAAGGTCGTCCGATACCGTGTTCTTCCAGAGCTTTAACAAGTGAAGCTTCATTGTATCTTGGCGGTGGCTGAGTGAAGTGCTGTTTTGGCGTAACTTTTTTGCAGTTAACCTTATCACCTTTTTCCAAATCAGGAATTTTTGCATCAGCATCTTTTTCTTGTTCATCGGCATCGTTATATAGTTTTAAGAAACCGTCAAAAATAACTTTGCTTGTACCAGCTTTTAAAGTGCAATCACCTGCTTTAATTTCCAGGGATTTGTTTGCAACTTCAGCATTTGACATCTGTGATGACATAAATTTATCCCAGATAAGTTTATACAGACGATATTGGTCATTATCAAGGTACTGTTTAATACTTTCCGGGGTTCTTTCAGGATAAGACGGACGAATTGCCTCGTGCGCATCTTGAACGTTTTGCTTGCCTTTTGTGTAAATATTAGGAGTTTCGGGATAATATTTTTCTCCAAAATTTCCCAGAATAAAATCTTTTGCCATGGCTTGCGCATCATCAGATACACGGACACTGTCTGTTCTCATATAGGTAATCAAACCGACCGGAGTACCGTCAATTTCCATACCTTCATATAGTTTTTGCGCAACCTGCATTGTTTTTTGAACGCCAAAACCGAGTTTTGAAGATGCAGCCCTTTGAAGAGTAGAGGTAATAAAAGGAGCAGTCGGCTTACGTTTCATTGTCTTTTTAGTAACTTTTGCGACTTCAAACTCACGTGACGGCTCTTGCAGATAATCTACAATTTTTTGAGCTTCTTCTTGATTTTTAAGTGTTTTTTCAACAGGTTTATCTTTAATTTTAGAAAGCTCAGCCTCAAATACCTTTCCTTCTTTTTCCAAACTGGTGTGAATTGACCAGTATTCCTGAGGTATGAATGCTTCAATTTCTTCTTCTCTCTCGCAAATCATGCGGAGTGCAACGGATTGAACACGTCCTGCCGAAAGATTTCTGTTTCCTATTTGTTTCCACAGAACCGGTGATAATTTGTAACCTACAAGTTTATCCAAAATTTGTCTTGTCTGCTGTGCCTGAACCATATCCATATCAATCAAACGAGGATTTGCAACGGATGTTTTTACAGCTTTAGGCGTAATTTCGTTAAACACAATTCGTAAAATCTTTTCATCAGGCACTTTCAAAATCTGGCGAACATGCCAGGCAATAGCCTCTCCCTCACGGTCAGGGTCGGATGCAAGGTAAATTTTATCAACTTTTTTTGCCATATCATTAAGTTTTTTAACTACCTGCTGTTTTCCCGGGATAACCTCAAACTTGGGCATAAAATGGTTTTCTATTTCAAATCCCAAATTTTGTGTAGAAGGGTCTTTTGTCAGCAAGTTTCTGACATGCCCGAAACTTGCCTCAATTTGAAAGCTGTCACCCAAAATCTTTCTGATAGTTTTAGATTTTGCAGGAGACTCAACTATAACCAATGATTTCTCTTTTTTCTCTGCCATTATATTTTCCTGTATCTATCCCCGTCAACCTGTTTAATTATGCCTTTAAGCTCCATTGTTGTCAAGTAGGTCAATAAATCATCTATACTCAACCTTGTAAATGCCTGTAATTCATCAACGCATTTATCTTCAATTTTAAGAGCCTCATATATTCTTTGCTCATTTTCACTCAATTCAGGAAGATTAAACAAATTTTGCTGTTCTAATTTGACTTCCCAGTCAAGAGTTTCCAAAACGTCATCAGCACAAGTAACAAGTGCAGCGCCATTTTTCAGCAATTTATATATTCCCTCAGTATTAGGATTTGTAATCAATCCTGGTATACACATTAATTCTCTGCCCTGTTCAAGAGTTAGGTTTGCAGTTATAAGAGCTCCGCTTTTTAATGATGCCTCAGCAACTAGCGTACCGTAACTTAAACCTGATACTATTCTGTTTCTTTGAGGAAAACGGAATTTTAAAGGTTCAAATGTCGGGTAATATTCGCTCACAACTGCCCCGTTTCCATCCTCAATTCTTTTATACAACTCTTTGTTTGAAGCAGGATAAGTATAATCAAAACCGCTTGCAATAACACCGATTGTTTTTAAATTATTATCAAGCGCGGTGACGTGTGCTGTAGTATCAATACCTGACGCAAGTCCTGAAACTATACAAATATCAGTTCCGTTTAACTCAGAAATAATCTTTGCCAAAGCATCTTTTGCATAACTTGTGGCACGCCGTGACCCGACAACCGCAAGAGTTCGGTCTAAATTACAATCAAATAAATCTCCTTTATAATAAAGGACAGAAGGCGGATTATTAATATTTTTCAACATATAGGGATAGTTTTCATCCTCAAATGTCAAATATTTTACTCCGCGCTTTAAAAGTTCCTGTATGGTTTTATCAGGGTCTGTTTTATCACGCAGGCGCAAAAATTTTTCGGATTTTTTAATACTTAATCCGTCAATACATGATAAATCATTTGCATTGTATGCTTTTTCAATATTACCAAAATAATTATACAGTCTTTGAATAAAAGAACTGCTCAACTCCTCTATTGATGATAAAGCTATCCAGTATTTATCCATTTTGCTTTTTCTTAATTCTTTCCATCAACTCTCTGATTTTACCCGCTTCTTCTTCAGGAATATCTAATTTTGTATAATCCTCAAAATATTCCATTGCATCTTCATAATCTCCACGCGCAAGAAATAATATAGCAGCTTTTTTGTATGCGGGAGCAAATGCATCGTTACGTGCAATAGCTTTTAAGAAGTTTGATAGAGCCTTATCAATCTCATCATTTGCTTCGTATGCTTCACCTAAATAATAATATATCCACGGATTTTCACTTTTGTACTCAAGCACGTTTTCAAAATTTTCAATGGCACAAGCATAATTGCCTAATTCAAAATGAACTTTCGCTAAATCATAATAAACATCATAATTATCAGGCTGAACTTCTAATATAGTTTCAAGTTCGTCGATAGCCAAATCAAGTTTGGCATCTTCCATATAAAATCTGGCAAGATAGTGACGCAAAACCATATTATCTGGTATTTCGCAAATTCCCGTTGTAATAAGTCCTATACCGTTTGCCATATCTTTATTACGGTAATAAATATCTGCAAGATTTATATATACCTGAGGCAGCTTAGGATTTAATTCCTGTGCCTTCAAATAATTTTTTTCAGCTTTTTCATAATCGCCTAAATTTGCATAACATAAAGCTATATTGTTATAAAGTTCTGCATTCTCCGGACATTCTTCCAAAACAACACTGAATGCATCTATAGCACTTTGAAATTCACCCTTGTTATAATATTCTATCGCTTTATCTACACTGCTCATTATAATCCCAATCCTATCCCGCTGTCACCACTGTTATCGCCCGAACCAATATTTTTAATAACAGTTCTGGTATTACCATCTGCATGGAAATCTTTCGGTTTCATAGTCATTCTTATTTTATCAGCATAGATAGTTCTTACTCCCTGAGTAATACTTGAACGACCTGAAAAATAAATTTCGTTCGGCTTACCTTCTTTATTCGGATAAACAGTAATTTTAGGTCCTACTGCATAATAATCCTGATACCAAACTCTTACATTTCCCGACGCATTAAAAATATTTTTATCTTGAATAAGCTCCTGACGTGAAGATTTCAAAATAAGTTTAGTTCCATCATCCATCAACGCATTAGACGTTGTATTTCCTACTGCAGTCAAAACTTTTGTGCCGGCATTATATAAAAATTTATCTGCAAAAGATTCATTTCCGCCCTGCTGCTTAATTCTTGCATTGCCGATAAGTTCAATATCTTTCAAATCACCGTTTTTATCCGTTTTAACTTTTGCTTTATCTGAAAAAGTTTCAAGTTCTTTATATAATATTGTAACAGCACCGTTTGCAGTCATAATCCCTGTTTTGGTATCATATTCCTGTTCATCGGCATTAATAACTACTATAGGAGTTTTCCCTTCAAAAACAATTGATTGCGTATCGCCCTGAGCTTTTACGACTTTTGTTATTAAAGAAAGTTTCAATATATTTGCTTTAACTTCACGCTTTTTGTTTTTCTTAATTTCGTAAGCATACGGTTTGTCATAAAAAGTCGCGGTGTCAGGTTTTTGGTTTTCATCTATACTTACATCCGCATAATCACCCACAACTTTTAAATCATCAATCGTAACTTTTACATCACCGTCAAATTTTATTTTATTTTCTTTTTCTTCATAACTTTGAGTTTTAGATTCGATTACCAAATCAGATGCCTGAACAATCAAACCCATAGCAAACAAAGTAATAATAAGCGCTAAAAATATCTTTCTCACTTTATCTCCTTATCGCTGTATACTTTTGAAACAGCATTTCCAACAATTTTAAACCTGTCATATTCAGGACTTATTTCAACCTTTGATGCGGTTGCAATAAAATCAGTATTTCTTGTAATTCTCACATTTCCTTCTGCGATAATAGGCATATCACTACCCGACCATACAAGTTTATTTGCTCGCAGAGTAGTCAAATCTTTTAATACTATAAAAGTATCTTCATATAATATAATCTGAGATTTTGCCTCATTATATGTACCTTTTGAAGATTCAAAACTCATAGAAACTTCATTATTGTCATTATAAAAATTTCCAACGAGATTATTAAGCATGGCTACCCCGTTTTTACTGTCATAGTTTCCGGTTTCACCGTAAATCTCCCAGTATTTCTTATCATCTTTAGTTTCTGTAAGAATAATACCCTGAATTAAAGCTTCCTGCCTGTTTTGATCGGTTTGAAGCTGACTTCTGTTAAAATTATGCGTAATAATACCTGCTGATATAAATGCCCACATCAAAAGCGATACTATGACCGCGAAAGCACCTATATAAGCCTTCTGTTTCTTACTCAAATTTTGTAATCTGCTCTTCAAGTCCATATATATAAATACTAACACGAAAAAAACATGAAATAAAAAGATTAACAATAAATAACTTAATATTTTACACATTTTTATTATTTTGTTTTATAATTAACGCAGGGATAGAGTAAAATGAGGTATTTAATATGGCTTTAAGATACGATGCAGGTGAAGTTATTACGGCAATGGTTACTCCGTTTAATTCTAAACGTGAAATTGATTATAACAAAGCTGAAGAACTTGCTAAATATTTAATAACACATGGTACGGATGCAGTTCTTGTTGCCGGTACAACAGGTGAAGGTCCAACTTTAACACACGAAGAAGAATTTGAACTTTTAAGTACAGTCAAAAGAGCTGTTGCAAATAAAGCAAAAGTCATTATGAATGCAGGTTCAAACTCTACTGATACCGCGGTTATGGCAGCTAAATGGGCTCAAAAAGAAGAAGTTGATGCAATTTTATCAGTAGTTCCTTACTACAATAAACCATCTCAAAAAGGAATGATTGAACATTTCTCGGCAGTAGCAGAAAGCACAAATCTTCCTGTTATTATTTACAACATCCCCGGAAGAACCGGTGTAAATATGCAGCCTGAAACAGTTGCAGCACTTGCCGAAAAATACAATAATATTGTTGCCATCAAACAAAGCTTCGGTGATATGGATATGGTAACCGAAATGAAACTTGCCTGTCCTGAAGATTTTTCAATCCTTTCAGGCGATGACAGTTTGACTTTGCCTATGATGTCATTGGGAGCAAGAGGAGTTGTTTCTGTTGCATCTCATATTTTTGGAGCACAGATTAAATCAATGATACGAAACTATAAAACAGGAGAATATCTGCCTGCTGTTAATATGCACAAGAAATTATATCCTGCTTTCAGAAAATTATTTATGGCTCCAAATCCTGTACCTGTCAAAGCTGCGCTTGCACATCTGGGTATAATTGAAGACTACGTAAGACGACCTCTTGTAGAACTTTCAGATACTGAAAAACAAGACTTGTTTGCTGTTCTTGACAAAATTAACGAGGATTAGCCAAGTCAGACTATAATAAAATATCAAATTTTTATTAAAATATAAGAGTAAAAGAGAATAAAAAAGGCAAAAACGGGAACGCACGTAAGTGAGAGACTGACCAAAATTGACAAAATAACAAGAGAATATATAAAAAAGGACAAAAAAATGAAGAACAAAATTTTAATGTTTTGGTTTATCGTAGCAGTAGTGATTATATCGTCAATACTGATTTTCGTTAAACCGACAAAATTGGGACTTGACTTGGTCGGCGGTTCAAGATTGCTTCTTGAAGCCGAAACCACAGAAAGTATTGCAAAAATTACACCTGAAGTTATGAACAGACTTCAATTTGCAATTGAACAACGTGTTAATAAACTCGGTGTTGCGGAAACTGTTGTACAACAGGTTGGTGACAAAAGACTGCTTGTCGAAATCCCAAATGTTACCGACTTAAAAGAGGCAAAAGCTTTTATCGGTGAAACTGCACAATTAGAATTCAAAAAAGAAGGTAAAGCGACAGACGGTTCCCCAATTTGGGTTTCAACAGGTTTGACAGGTCAAGACCTTTCTAAATCAATTTTGAGCACTGACGCAACAGGTCAATGGGTTGTATCATTAGAATTTAACGCAGAAGGTGCTAAAAAATTCGCGGATTTAACAAAAGCACTTGTAGGACAGCAAATGGCAATCTTTTTTGACGGAGAACTTCAATCTGCACCGCGTGTTAATGAGGCAATTTATGGCGGTAAAGCTCAAATTTCCGGCGGAGAAAGCGGTTTTGCTTACGAAGAGGCAGAAAGAATGGTTAACCTATTGAATGCAGGAGCACTGCCTGTACCTGCTAAAATCGTTGAAGAAAATACAGTAGGACCTACACTGGGTGCTGACAGTATTGCAAAATCAAGAAAAGCAGGTATAATCGGACTATCTGCGGTTATGATATTTATGATTTTGTTCTATCACGTTCCGGGCGTAATCGCAGACATAGCATTAGTTATTTACAGCTTAATCCTGTTTGCATTGTTCAAAACTATTCCTGTAACACTTACATTAGCAGGTATTGCAGGCTTTATTCTTTCAATCGGTATGGCAGTTGATGCTAATATCCTTATTTTCGAGAGAACAAAAGAAGAATTAAGAGCCGGCAGAAACCTATTTACAGCTATTAATTCAGGTTTTGACAGAGCTTTCACAAGTATTTTCGATTCAAACATGACAACAATCATTACTTGTACAATACTTTATCTTTTGGGAACAAGTGTTGTAAAAGGTTTTGCACTAACGCTTGCAATCGGGGTTATGGTGTCAATGTTTACGGCAATTACAGTTACTAAAAACTTCATGCACTTAATCTTCGGTACAGGAGAGTTAAAACATCCTGCACTGTTCGGACTTAGAAAAGACGAAATCGGACAAAGTTATGAGGCTACAGAAACCAAACGAGAAAAAGCTCGTTTCGGGATACTAGATTAGGAGACCAAAATGATAAATTTAACAACACATAAAGTAAAAGTCGTAAAATACAGATGGTGGTGGATGCTTTTAACAACCTTGCTTTTAGTGCCGGGTATCATTGCAATGATTTATTCTGCTGTAACATACTCAAACCATGCACCATTAAAAGTGGGTATTGATTATACCGGCGGTACTATTTTACAATATGGTTTAGAACAAAAACTTGAAAACAATGACGTAACAAAAACGAGAGAGGCATTAGAAAGTATAGGGGTAGAAAATCCATACATTCAAATCCTTAATGTTAACAATACCCAACAAGAAAACACAAAATCAAACATTAATTCAATAATTTCTATCAGAACAAAATTTATTGATGAAGGTTCTGATGATGCAGATAAAATCACCGAATGTTTGACAAAAAATTACACTAACCCAGAATTGATTTCTGTAAGTTCTGTAGGACCTACTATGGGTAAAGAGTTATTCAAAAATTCATTGATTGCTGTTACTCTTGCATTTTTGGGAATTGTAGCATATCTTTCATTCAGATTTAGATTTGATTATGCTTTGGCGGCAATATTAGGTGTATTACACGACGTTGTGTTTGTTGTCGGTGTATTCTCAATTCTCGGACTTGTTTATAACGTACAAATTGACGGCTTATTCATTACTGCAATTTTAACGGTAATCGGCTTCTCTGTTCACGATACAATTGTTGTATTTGACAGAATTAGAGAAAATTTAAGATATTATTCTAAAAAAATGTCATTTGGTGAAATTGTTGACGCATCAGTAAACCAAACTTTAACAAGAAGTATTAATACATCATTAACAACCTTGATTACATTGCTTGCATTGTATTTATGGGGCGGTGTAACAACACGAGATTTTGTACTTTGTATGATACTAGGTATTGCAATAGGAACTTATTCAAGTATATTCTTCTGCAGTATGTTAGTAGACTTCTGGAACGAGAAGCGTGACGCTTCACCAGCTCATTAGGTTTCGTAAAAACAAGCAAAAAAAAGACCTCATAAAGAGGTCTTTTTTTATTTAAAAAACTGCTTTAATTGCTTCAAGCATTCCTGTTTCATCAGCAATATTTTTGCCTGCAATATCAAAAGCGGTACCATGCCCGGGTGAAGTTCTTATTATATCCAGTCCGATAGTCATATTAACGGTTTTATCGCCTGCGACTGTTTTAATCGGAATTAATCCCTGATCGTGATAGTTTGCAATACAACAATCATAATCCAAAGCTTTTACAAATAAAGTATCTGCAGGTAATGGATTTGTAATATTTATCCCTTTTTCTCGCAACTCGTTAACCGCAGGCTGTAAAATCTCAATTTCTTCTCTGCCCAAAATCCCGTCTTCTCCCGCATGCGGATTAAACGCGCAAAGAGCAAATTTTGGATTTCTTATACCGAGATGCGATACAAAAAAATCTTTTAGGTTAGAAATTTTTTCAACAACCATTTCACATGTCAAAGAAATTTCTTTCAGTGCAACATGTCGAGTTAAAAGCAACACTCGAAATCCGCCTGCAACAAACAGCATTTCTGCGAGTTGTCTGTCATGTGCTAGATATTTTTGCAGAATTTCAGTCTGTCCGTTATATTTATGACCTGCAAGGTAAAGTGCATTCTTGGCAACAGGCGCGGTAACAATAGCTTTTGCTCCGATTTCACAAGCAAATTTTACAGATTGAAATGAAAACTCACCTGCCTCAGCAGTAATTTTTCCTGGTTCAATTTCAGCATCATAAGGAATTTCAATTATCTCATAATCCTGCGATAATTTACCGTAAAAATCCAAAATCCTGCGATTAGATATAAGAACAACATTATCCGGATTAAGCTTATTTAAAGCTTTTATTGTAATTTCTGCTCCTATTCCGTTCGGATCACCTGTCGTAATAGCAATTTTATTCATTCACCAAACCGCCATGCGTTTCAAAATATTTTAATATATCAATCAAAGTATTTGCTCCGCCAAGGTTGCCAGATTTAGTAACAATCCATTGTGCATTATGATCAAGCGATAAGGCAATAGCCGGTGCAACTTCATCAATCAGCTGCAATTGAAAAGCTCCGACAGCACTACAACATTTGTAAGATGTTTCACCGCCAAGAGTGATTAATATCGCCTCTTTTTTATCAAGAACCCGTCTTGTTAACTCAGCAAGAAAATCAGTAATCACTGATGCAAGATTAGCTTTAGTCAATTCTGCTTTCAAACTGTCATCAGAAAATCCGTCAAAATCTTTTATTAACTTTGAAGTGTGAACAACAACAGTATTGTCAAAATTCAGATTAGAAACAATCCTATCAACAAGCTCATCAGTAACACCGGCTAAAACAGTTTTCAAATCAAAGCTTATAGTTAGAACATTTTCAAACTCGTCGCTGTTTTCAAGTTTTTCAATTTGATTTGCCGTAATCTGAGTGGCACTGCCGGATACAATAAATTTTGGCAGTCTCGGAAAAGTTTTCATAATATGTTCGCATTCCAAATCCGCAAACCAAAATTCGCTTAAAGCTTGCGCAAAAGCAGCTGTCCCTGTGGGTAAAACTTTATTTTCAGACTTCTTTATTGCAAGTGCAATCTGTTCAATATCAACCGTTGAAACAGCATCCGCAACAATAAGTTTCTTTCCCTCATTAACCAATTCGTTAATTCTTTGTAATACAGGACCTGCCCCTTTCATAACGGTCTTTAACTCAATATGACCTACTAAATTTTGATACTCCGGAGCCAATTGAGATTTTAACAAAGTCGGCACATGAGATTCTGAAATAGGAGAGTGAGGATCTCGCGCCATTTCAGTTCTTTCAATAGGTACACCTCGCAATAAATGATATCCGCCTACTGTTGTCCTCATTTCAGCAGGAAAAGCAGGTACTATAACAGACGCATCGAAATCAAACACTGATACTATAGCAAGTACTTCAAGCGCAATATTTCCCCTTATTGTAGAATCAATTTTTTTATAAACAAAGTCGGGATTAAGTTTATCAGCAAACATCCTTGCAGTTTTCGTAACTTTTTCATAAGCAATTTCAGGTTCGACATTTCTACTTTCTGTTGCAATCGCCCAAGTTTGCGTTCCTTTAACATTTAAAAGTTCAATCTCATCTGAAAGTAAAATTTGGGTATTAGCCCCCTTGAGATGAAACTGCAATGCAGTGTCATTAGCACCTGTTAAATCATCAGCAATAATGCCGACTATGTTTGAATTAATTATCATATCTGCTCTAAATCTCTTTTTGAACCAAGCAATCTTATGCTTGTTGCAACAACAAGAAAATTTTCTCTTTCGTTGCCAGTAGCCTTATCTGTCCATTTGTTTTGGGCAATTCTGCCGTCAACAACAACTTGAACACCTTTTTTTACATATTCGCCTGCAAATTCTGCAAGTTTATCCCAAACATCAATATTAAACCAATCAGTAACTTCAGATTTTGTTTTACTATCCCAACGATTGACCGCTATAGAAAAATTAGCTCTTACCTTGCCTGATTCAAAATATCTGATTTCAGCATCTCTGCCGACTCTTCCCACTAATACAGCTGTATTCATTTTTATATCCTCTCTACCGACATTGGTCGGACTTTTTTTAATATGGTCAGTCGCTTGCCTTTGGCGCGCTCCCGTTTTTACCCTTTCTGACGATTATTATAATTATAAAAAACATTTTACAACAAACAATCTTTATTCACCAAAATTTCTGTAACTTTTTGTAACATTGAATTTTTTACTAATACATGCTATAATTATAAAAAAGGAGTTTGAATTATGTTAAGATTCATCATTGAGTGCCCCCCCCCCGACAGGATGCTCGTGTAAAAATTAATTTCGACATTTCACGCAACAGCCGTGTTACAGGTCACGCGGCACACTTGGGATTTACTCTTGCAGAGGTATTAATTACTTTAGGAATTATTGGTGTCGTTGCAGCTTTAACTATACCAACGCTTATTCAAAATCATAAGAAGCAAGAACTTGTTGTAAGATTAAAAAAAGCTTATTCAACTATCAACAATGGTTTTCGATTATCTGAACTTGATAACGGTCCTCAAAAGGATTGGCCTAATAATGCTGCACTTGATTTGAATGTTTTTTAGGAAGTTTATGTACATCCTTATTTTAGAGGTTCTAGGGTATGCAAAGATATGCTGGATTGCGGATATCCAACTACTAACGGCAATTTCAGACAACAATGGAGTGGTGCACAATGGCATGTTTATACAGGAAAGGATGAATTATTGTTTCAGTTGGCAGATGGAACCGTTGTTTTTTACCCCAAAAATACATATAGTGCTACAGGAGAAATATGGTACACTAATCAGGTTTTAATTGATATTAACGGAACAAAAGGACCAAATAAGTATTGTTCCGATGTTTTTCCATTCAAAAGAGAAAACGGAACCTTAACTCCTGAAGATAATAATGCAATTAGTAAATGTACAAAATTGATTATGGAAAACAGCTGGGAAATTCCGGATAATTATCCTTTCAAAATATAATATCTTTGTGCTACAATCTGTATTGTAGTATGGGGGATCCACCCCAAAAGAGGTCTTTCGAATGTTATCGTTGACCAAGAAAGGATAGATATGGAAAAAAATCAAGAAACTTTGAGTATCTTAAGACACTCAACATCACACGTTATGGCACAAGCCGTTCAAAAGTTGTTCCCATCAGCAAAGTTAGCTATAGGACCGGCTGTTGAAAACGGTTTTTATTACGATTTTGACTTAACAGACGGACATGCCTTCACTGAAGAAGACCTTGTTAAAATCGAAGAAGAAATGAAAAATATTGTAAAACAAAATCTTTCATTTGAAAAATACGTAATTCCTGATGTAGACAAACAAATCGCTGAATTTAAAGAACAGGGCGAAATTTACAAAGCTGAATTATTGGAAGAACACAAAAACGACAATCCTACTTTGTTTATAACTAAAGACAAAGACGGTAATGCACTATTTAACGACCTTTGTGCAGGACCTCATCTTCCTAACACTTCATATATTAAAGCAAACGCGTTTAAACTCCTGAAAGTTGCAGGCGCATACTGGCGCGGTAATGCTAAAAATAAAATGCTACAGAGAATTTATGCAACAGCATTTTGGACAAAAGAAGATTTAGCAGATTATCTTCACTTTATTGAAGAAGCGGAAAAACGCGATCATAGAAAAATCGGCGCAAAACTTGATTTGTTCTCAACAAGAGAAGAAATGGGCGGCGGACTTGTATTATGGCATCCAAATCTTGGTGTTGTAAGAGAAGAAATTGAAAATTACTGGAGAACTGAACACAGAAAACGCGGTTATGTAATAGTTAACACTCCGCAAATCGCAAAATCTAAATTATGGGAAATTTCAGGTCACATGGATCACTACAAAGAAAACATGTTCTTTGTTCAAAAAGACGAAGATTCAGATGATCAATTCGTGGTAAAACCGATGAACTGTCCATTCCATATTTTGATTTATCAGGCAAACAGATATTCTTACCGTTCACTGCCTTTAAGAATGGCTGAACTCGGAACTGTTTACAGAAAAGAAAAATCAGGAGCATTATCAGGCTTAACACGTGTTCAAGGCTTCACTCAAGATGATGCGCACATTTTCTGTACACCTGAACAACTTGTTGATGAAATCAACGCTGTTATCGACTTTGTAGCTGATACAATGAAAATCTTTAACATGGAATTTGAAGTTGAGCTTTCAACACGTCCGGAAAGCTTTGTAGGCGAAATTGAAAACTGGGATAAAGCTGAGGCCGGTTTAAAAGAGGCTATGGAACGCCGCGGTATGAAATATGATATAAATGAAGGCGACGGCGCATTCTACGGTCCGAAAATTGACTTTAAAATTAAAGATGCAATCGGCAGAACATGGCAATGCGCAACAATTCAGCTTGACTTTAATTTGCCTGCAAGATTTGATATTAAATACCAGGATAAAGACGGTCAGTTGAAAACTCCTCTTATGTTGCACCGCGTAATATTCGGTTCTATGGAACGTTTCCATGGTATCTTAATCGAACACTATGCAGGCGCATTCCCGACATGGCTTGCTCCTACACAGGTTGCTATTGTACCTATCAGCAACGAAAAACACATTGATTTTGCCGAACAGGTTTACAAAAAAATGCGCGATGCAGGAATAAGAGTAAATCTTGATGACCGTTCCGAAAGTATGAATTACAAAATCCGCGAAAGCTTGCAAGATAAAAAAATTCCTTATGTATGCGTAATCGGCGACAAAGAGATTGAGGCAAATTCTGTAGCAGTTCGTGCACGCGGTATCGGGCAGGTAGGAACTCTGAACATAGATGAATTTATTTCAAAAGTTGAACAAGAGATAAAATCAAGAAGTTCTGAAAGTTCATTTAAAGCATAGCAAAAAGGCTCCGATTGGAGCCTTTTTTAAATCATATTATCCGTAAAATATCTATAAATATCTTTTGCTATTGTTATCGATTTTTCATCAGATTTACTTTCAAAGTACCCAACATTATCTTTAAGCATATGACAAGTATCAATTTTATATTTATTTAATGAATTACCATTAAGTTTTGGCATATCATCATAAGCATATACCAACGTTCTGAATGTATCATATAAAGCAGATGATGTTTCTTCTGAGGTATCAACTGCAGAAATTCTTTCAAGCAAAGGCATGAGTTTTTCTCTTTTTTCTGTAGAAAGTTCTAAAAAAGCCTTTAGTGGTTCAGCCGCATTTTTCAGTTCGTGGTCTGCAAATGCTAAAACTGTATAAAGCTCATCATCACTTTTCCCTGCAATAAGTTTAATAATACGCTTAAAAGACTGTTTATCACATTGACTTTCTTCCAAAGCATACAAAATATCATTCAAAAACTTTTCCATATTATTGGGGTTATTTGCATTACGCAGAGATGTTATTATATCGTTAATATCAAATTCTGTAAACTTTCGGCATCTGCCGTCTTTTTGTTTTCTCAGTAAAACTGCACAATTTTGTTCAAACATATTTGTGGCTTTAAATAATCCGCAAAACGGCAAGTTTACTCCTTTTTGATTATAAATAGATGTTTGAATATTATTTTCAAAAACCGGATTAGACGACTTTTGACTTTCATATTTATAATTCATTAAACTTTGATTGATACAATTAATTTTCATAATTCCCTGCCAAATATTTAAGCTCTGACAAATTTAATAATTGCCAAAGCAAACCGTTAATGTTACAAATATTAATAAAAAAATCGGTCTTATACAAGACCGATTGATTTATGTTTTTCGTAAATGCTTTCAGCCATTTCGTCAAGCTTTTTGAAATCTTCTTCTTTTGGCTTACCCTTAACTTGTAAAGGCTCAACCAAATCAAGTTTCAATGGTGCGAGCAACTGTGCAATCAAATCAAACAACTTGCCGCCCCAGCCGTAAGAACCAACCAATGATGCAAATTTAGCTTTTGGTCTTAAAACTGATGCAAGATATGCAACATTAACAGCCATTGGATGAGGTCCTGCAAGAACCATTGATGTGCCCATAACAATGGTTGCAGCATCAACTAATGACATTGCCAAATCACCCAAATCGTCATCTACTATATCAAACTTGAAAGTCTTTATACCTTTTTCGTCTAATTTAGCACTCAAGTAATCAATCATTTCCTTAGTGCTCTCATACATTGAAACATAAGGTAATACGACAAGATTTTTCGGTGCATCAGATGTCCAATCAGCGTACAAATCCAAAATATAATCAGGTCTTGTATGAACCGGTCCATGACTTGGTAAAATCATATCAACATTCATATCTTTAATCATTTGAGTATATTTTTTGCTCATCATTCTAAACGGCATCATAATCTCTGCATAATATCGTTTAGCACTATTTTCAAGTTCTTTGCTTTCCTGTGCCAATACATCAGAGAAAGTATAATGTGCGCCTAAAAAGTCACAAGTACAAAGTACATTATCTTCTTTAATATATGTGAACATTGTATCAGGCCAGTGAACACCGGGAGCAAAGATAAATTTCAGCGTTTTGTCTCCCAATGAAACTTCTTCTCCATCAGCAATTACTCTGATTTTTTCTTCAGGAACAAGAAGCATTGATTTAATATTTTCTGCAACTTTAGGATTAGTCAAAACAATTGCATTCGGATATTTTTCTAAAAGTGCAGGAATTGAGCCTGAATGGTCTTGTTCTCCGTGATTAGCTACAATATAATCAACTTTTCCTATATTGTTTTCACAAAGTCTTTTTAAGTATTCTTTTGTTTTTGGCGGATACATAGTATCAATTATAGCTGTCTTTTCTGAACCTTTAACCAGATATGAATTATAACTGGTACCATGTTCAAGCGGTATAAGTTCATCAAAAATTCTTCTGTCGCAATCGTTCAAACCGCAATAGAAAATATTATTCTTTATTTCTTGGAATTTCATTTTTTTCCTCTTTCTGTTGTTTTATAAAAAAAACATTTTCATTAGCGCACAAAGGACAAAAATCAGGAGCTTCAAAATCCTCTATCAGGCATTCGCATACTGAACATTCCCACATGTGCATTTCTTTGGAATCAGTCATATTTATTCCTTTTCAAACATATCTTTGCCTACATTGCAAAGCGGACAAGTGTAATCATCAGGTAAATCCTCGAATTTTACACCATCATTTTCTTCAGGGTCGTAAACATACTGACATACTGTACAAATGTATTTTTCCATTTCTAATTCTCCTTTTCTTTACATAAATTGCAAATCCCATGAATTGCAATATCATAACCTTTTACCAAAAAGCCGGTTTCCTGTTCTGTTTTTTGCACAACATCTGGAGCAACACTGACAGGAATATCAAAAACTTTCTTACATTTATCACATATAAAATGATAATGTTCATGTGTATTATGATCAAAATGTGATGAAGTTTCAAGTCCGTCTATCTTTTTTATTATACCTTTACCTGCAAGCTGGTTTAAATTTCTGTATAAAGTTGCAAGGCTTATACCAGTTTCTTTCTCTTTTAAAATTCCATATAAGTATTCTGCTGTCGGATGGACAACATTTTCTTTTAAGGTTTCTAGTATTATATCTCTTTGTCTGGAATAGTTCATAATTTCAAAAGTAGTAACAATTCTCATTTTATAAAATTAAAAAAGATTTGTCAAGCTTAATATATCTATAAATTAAAGCAATTTTAAAACTTGTTTTGTTTTAAAAAAAATATGGAAAGTGTAAGTGTAAATCAACATATGAAAAATACAGGCTTTAATGTCGGTACAATTGTACCGCCGGATAAGTTTTACAAACCGGTTTTATACTCTGACGCAAAAGCTTCAAAAGATTTTCAGATATTGAATAAAGATATATACGAAGGCAAGAAAAAAGCTAAAAAATTAAACGAAAAGAAAACACCAAAATCAGTTTTTGTATTTTTAGGCATAGCATCGCTTGCTACGCTACTCCCCTTTTTGAAAAAATTAATAAAGAAATAATAAACACTTTTCCAATTTAAAAAATTTATTGTATC
>CATNBA010000001.1 GCA_950096985.1 uncultured Candidatus Melainabacteria bacterium | reverse complement strand
AAATAAAATATTGACTTATTATTAATATACATATATAATTATTTTAAAGGGTAAGCCTGATTACCTTACTTTCGGCGGACGGACTACAAATCAGTAAGCGGCGAAAGGAGGTTATATAGAGTGGAATTCAGACTAACTGAAAAAACGCTAGTGCTTATCTTATTGATAATTCTAGCGCTTAAATTACTCTAAGAGGGCTTTTAAAGAGGTTGTTGACGCAGCCTCGCCCTTTTCTTTATTATAAACTATTTTATAAAAATTTCAACCCCCCCTAAAAATTTTCTTCGTAATCAATGTTAACAACTTGCCAGCTGTCCAGTTCGTTAAATAATTTTCCTGAAATTTTTAAGATATGTTTTAAAACAATTAATATATTATCAAAACTTTCAATATAATAGAATTGTTCACAAAAAACTTTTAATAAAATAAGAAAGCATTGTAACTCAACCATCAACTGCTGAGCCTCTTTTTTGTTAAATTCGTGTTCTTCAGTCATAAATTATCTCCGTTAATTCGTGTTATTTTAAATCTAAAAAATTATGATATACAATTAAAAGAAATACCACAGGCATATAGCACGAATTAGATAAAATATTGTTAACAAGAAACGATAATTGCAATAAATTATTTTCCTTTTATAATATTCATGTTCGTACTTAAAAAAGGAGAATTTATATTATGTCTAGAAAACCTATTATTGCAGGAAACTGGAAAATGAATTTATGCCGTTCACAGGCTAAAGAAGTTTTTGAAGGTGTTAAAAACTTTGTAAAAGATTATACAGCTCAAGAATTGCCGACAATCGTTATTGCTCCGGTATTCACATCTATTGCTGCCGTAGAATCTGTTAAATGCAACTGCGGATGCGGCGGTAACAAAATTTCTATCGCAGGTCAAAACTGCCACTGGGAAAATTCAGGCGCATTCACAGGCGAAATTTCTGTTGAAATGTTGAAAGATGCAGGCTGTGATTATGTTATTATCGGTCACTCTGAAAGACGTCAATACTTCTCAGAAACTGATGAAATGATTAACAAAAAAGCTAAAGCTATTTTAGCAGGCGGTTTAATTCCTATCATCTGCTGCGGCGAAACTCTTGAACAAAGAGAAGCTGGCGAAACAGATTCATGGATTGCAGGTCAAATCAGAGCTGCATTAGAAGGTATTTCATCTGAAGATGTTGCAAAATCTGTAATCGCTTACGAACCTATCTGGGCTATCGGTACAGGCAAAACTTGTGATTCAGACGAAGCAAACCGCGTAATCGCTATGATTAGAAGCGTTGTTTCTGAAGTTGCAGGAAGTGAAGCTGCTGATTCTATCAGAATTCTTTACGGCGGATCAGTTAAACCTTCAACAATCGAAGAACAAATGTCAAAATCAGACATCGACGGCGCTTTAATCGGCGGTGCATCTTTGAAAGCTGAAAGCTTAAATGAAATTATCGCAAACACAATGAAAGTTGCTTGCAACGCATAGAATTTTATATTTAAAAGGGCGGAGTTATTCCGCTCTTTTTTTATGTAAAAATTGACAAGGTTATTAATTTTATTCTATAATTATATAGCCTTGTAATAAAAAAGGAGAGTAAGATGGCACAACAATTTAATGCACAAAATATTAAAAAAAGAACATCAGTTTTAGTATTCTTAAAAGGTTCTACAGCACCATTGGTACTATATGTTGAAAATACCGAAGAACTTTATTCAGAATTGAAACAGGCAATTAAATCTCCAACAGCAGTGTTGATTGAAAAAGAAACTCAAGGACCGTTAAAAAAAGTTTGCTTTATTTCAAATCAAGTGGCATCAATCGCAATTCAGGAAGAACAATTTGTAGGATAAACATGAAAATTTCTATAGAAGAACTTGAAAATACATCTTCAAAATCCCTAAATATTCATTTTGATGAAAAAATAGACGGGTTAAATTGTGTTACTCCGATTGTTTCTGATTTAACAATTTTATCTCTCGGCGATTTTGTCGAGGTAAAAGGAAATATTAAGGGAACTTTGATGCTTGAATGCGACTTATGTTTGAAAGAATTTGAATACAAACTTGATATTTGTATAGATGAAATGTTTGCTAAAAATACGCTTTTAGACGATTACGGGCAGGAAACAGAAATTAAAGAAGGACAGTTCGTAACCGATTTGGAAGGCGCGGACGAGATTGATATTTATGACTTATTGTATCAATCTGTAATATTAAATTTACCAAATAAAAAAGTTTGTGGTATAAATTGTAATGGGGACAAATTTTTGAAAGAAGAAAATTTGTCAGACCCAAGGTTAGATGTTTTTAAAAACATCCAAATAGAACCGAAAAATAAGTAGTATAATAAACATAAAGGAAAAGAAAAATGGCAGTACCTAAGAAAAGAACAGGACATTCCGCTCAAGGACACAGAAGAAGTAACTGGAAAGCTACAAAACCGGAAACTACTAAATGCCCTAACTGCGGTGAAACAGTATTAACACACACAGTATGTACAGCTTGCGGAACTTACAAAGGACAACCCGTTAGCTTGAAAGACAGAGTTGAAGAAGTTGCAGAAGTTAAAAAACCTGCAAAAAAATCAGCTAAAAAAGTTGAAGAAGTTAAAGCTGAAGAAACAACTGAAGTAAAAGAAGAAGTTGTTGAAGAAACTAAAGAAGAAACTTCTGAAGAATAATCACAGATGTTGAATGGCTGATAACAGCCATTCAACTTTTCAAACCGTTAACCATTTTTTTTGAGAGGGATAAGATGACAAGAATAGCTATAGACGCAATGGGTGGCGACCACGCACCGCATGAGATTGTTGCAGGTGCTGTATGGGCAGCTAAAGAATATGGTGTAGCAATTGAATTAGTTGGAAAGCAGGATCGTATCGAGCAGGAGCTTGATAAGATTTCTCATGAAGGTTTTATGACTGATTTCGGTAAAGGTGGACCTGCTAAAAGTCGTATTAAAATTGATACATCTAAACTTGATATTAAAATTACCCACGCTTCTGAAGTTATTGAAATGGGCGAAGCTCCGGGTCAGGCTATTCGTAAAAAGAAAAAATCATCTATCGTATTAGCTGTGGATGCTGTTGCACAAGGAAGTTCCGATGCAGTTGTTGCAGCAGGGTCAACAGGTGCAGCTATGGCATCAAGTTTGTTCGGTTTAGGCAGAATACCGGGAATTGACAGACCTGCAATTGCAGTTACATTGCCAACTATTAAAAAGCCGATTGTAGTTATTGACGGAGGCGCAAACAGCAATTGTACTCCTGAAATGCTTTATCAGTTTGCAATTATGGGCGCAACTTTTTCTAAAAATGTTCTTGGTATTGAACATCCGAGAATTGGTGTTTTAAACATCGGTGAAGAGGCTGGCAAAGGTAACGAACTTGCACAAGCTACATATAAACTTTTAGAAGAACAGCATGAAAAAATTAACTTTGTAGGTAACATTGAAGGTAAAGAAATTTTCTTGAGTGTATGCGATGTTGTTGTATGTGACGGCTTTGTAGGTAACGTTGCATTGAAAGTTACTGAAGGTACTTCTTCAATGTTATTCAGAATGCTAAAACAAGAATTCAAATCAGATTTAGCAGGTAAAATTATCGGTTTGCTTGCAAAACCATTTATGAGAAGAATTTATACAAAAATTAATTATGAAGAATTCGGCGGAGCATTACTTTTGGGTGTTAAAGGCATCACAGTAATTTCTCACGGCAGAAGTAAAGCTTATGCTATTAAAAATGCAGTTAGAGTTGCTAAACACGCTGTAGAAACAGGTGTTAACGAAAAAATCGCAAAATTTTATGAGGAATAAATAAATGACAGATAAATTAATCCCGTTGAAAATTGCGGGTGTAGGATACAGTTTACCCGAAACAGTTGTTACAAACGACGATTTGACAAAGCTATATGAAACATCTGATGAATGGATTTATACCAGAACCGGTATTAAAGAAAGACGCGTTGTTTCAGGCGAACAAAATGCCATTGATTTAGGTTTTGAGGCATCTCAAAAAGCTTTGCAAAAAGCCGGTATGAATGCTGATGAAATTGATTTAATCATTGCAGCATCTTCAGCACCGCCGGATTTGTACCCTGCTATTGCTTGTCATATTCACGAAAGACTTGGTATTCAAAGACAAATTCCTGCATTTGATATTACAGCAGCATGCTCAGGTTTAATTTATGCGTTAAGTATAGCAAAAGCTTATATTTCATCAGGTATGTATAAAAACGTACTTCTTGTGGCAACAGATAATAATTCAAGACTTGTTGACTGGAGTGACAGAGGAACATCAATTCTTTTCGGCGACGGTGCGGGAGCTATGGTTGTAACCCAATCTGATGACGGTATTGATGATGTTATTGCAATAGATATTAAAGCTGATGGAAATTATGGAAATTTAATCGAACTTCCGTTTGTTGGTAAAAATTGTCCGCTTGTTGAACCTAATGAGGAAAAACCTGCCGGTATTAAGATGAATGGCAGAGGTGTTTATACTTTTGTTGCTAAAATTCTTCCTCACTACGTAGAAGAACTTATTGAGAATGCAGGTATGAAAGCTGATGACATTGACTACTTAATTCCTCACCAGGCAAATATTAGAATTATTCAAGCTGTTCAGGAAAGATTGGGCTATTCTGATGACAAAGTTGTTACTAATATTAAATATTACGGTAATACATCAGCAGCATCTATTCCTATTGCTTTAGCCGAAAGTGTTGAAAAAGGTAATGTAAAACTTGGTTCAACTGCAATTCTTTGCGGTTTTGGCGCAGGAATGACCTGGGGCGGTGCGATAGTAAGACTTCGCGACGGCATTTGCTAAGTTTTGCAAAATCAGCCGCTTGGATTTAAGATAAATTTTTAAGATATGGAGTATAAAAATATGAGTAAAAAAATAGCGTTTCTTTTTCCCGGTCAAGGATCTCAGGCGGTTGGCATGGGAAAAGACTTGTATGAAAATTTCGAAAGCGCAAAAAATGTTTTTGATACATCAGATAAAGTTTTAGGTAAAAGTATTACGACTATCTGTTTTGAAGGTCCTGAGGATGCTTTAAAACAAACTGTTAATACACAGCCTTCAATTGTTACAATGTCAATTGCCGCATTGGAAAGCTTGAAATCACAATGTGATATAAAAGCTGATTATACAGCAGGTCATAGTTTAGGTGAATATTGTGCAATGTACGCATCAGGTGTGATGTCTTTGGAAAGCACTTTAAAAGCAATCCAAAAACGTGCTGATTTGATGGGTTCTACTCACGGTGGAGCTATGGCGGCAGTTTTGAACGCGTCAGAAGATGTTTTGAAAGCAGGTCTTGCTGAAGGTTCAAAAGTCGGCTACGTTGATGTTGCAAATTATAATTCACCAGCTCAGGTGGTTATTACAGGTGATGAAAATGCTGTTAAAGCAACTTCATATTATTTATTGTCAAACGGCGTAAGACGTGTTGTTCCACTCGCTGTTTCAGGAGCATTCCACTCTAAATTTATGGAAAATGCAGGAAAAGAATTTGAAAGTTTTGTATCTGACTTAGAACTTAACAATGCTCAAATTCCTGTTATTACTAACGTAGATGCTGAAATTACAACTGACAGTGAAGATTTTAGGGTAAAAATGCCGAAACAGATTTACTCATCAGTTTACTGGACACAAACTATTGAAAAAATGGCAGAAAACGGTGTTGAAATATTTATAGAAATCGGACCGGGCAAAGTTCTTGCAGGTTTGAACAAGAAAATTGCACCTGAAGCTAAAGTTTTCAATGTATTTGATAAAGCATCTTTAGATGCGACAATTTCTTCACTTAAAGAAGAATTATTATGTGTATAAAAAATAAGGAGACAAATTAATGACAGAAAGAAAAATTGCTTTAATTACAGGCGGATCTCGCGGTATCGGTTTAGCTTGTGCATTGGAACTTGCTAAAGCAGGATGTGATATTATTATTAACGATATTTGTGATGCTGAAAAAGCACAACCTGCAATTGATGAAATTAAAGCTTGCGGTGTAAACGCATACTTCTATAGCTTTGACGTATCAAACTTTGATGCTGTTAAAGAAAACGTTGATAAAATGATTAAAGAACACGGCAGAATTGACATCTTGTTGAACAATGCAGGTATTACAAGAGACGGTTTGTTCTTAAGAATGGATATGAACCAATGGGAAAGCGTAATTAAAGTTAACTTATCATCAGCTTTCTGTGTAACTAATGCAGTTATCAAATACATGTCAAAAGCTCGTCAAGGTTCTATCATCAATATGTCAAGTATTGTAGGTCGTCATGGTAATGCAGGTCAGGCAAACTATTCAGCTTCAAAAGCAGGTTTAATCGGTTTCACTCAAACTCTTGCAAAAGAATTTGGTTCAAGAAACATCAGAGTAAATGCTGTATGTCCTGGTTTTATCCAAACAGCTATGACAGCAGAATTGCCTAACATTAATGATTACTTGGCAGCAATTCCTATGAAACGTCTTGGCACGCCTGAAGATATTGCTAAAGTAGTTAAATTCTTAGCTTTAGATACAGAATATGTAACAGGTCAGGCAATCGAAGTTGCGGGCGGTTTGATGATTTAGCAAGCCGAGCAGAGCCACGAAGATTGCGTTGCAATCTGAGAGACGAGTGTGTGTCGGGCAAGACCGCGCTCTTGTCCGCAAACACGAGCGGTGGCGTTTAATGCGAGGCGCAGTTAACCCACTTGAAAAACCAAAACAAATATGTTATAATAAAACCACAGGGTGGCACCTTGAGAAAGTGCCAAAACTCTTAGAAGACTATACGGTTCTTATCTATTAAGATAGGAGCCGTTTTTTAATACAAATAAAATCATAAAGATTAGTAATAAACTAATATTGAATTTATCCATATCAGCCCCCTTTCTAGTCGGGAACCAACCCGAAGACTATGTTATGATTGTTGGATGGTTTCCTTTTGAAAAGAGTTCCTTTTACCCTGCAGTATTTAGTTTTTATCTTGAATTATTAATTCCATATCTAGCGCTTCTGCTATAAGTTGCATTTCTGAATATCTTATAGTATTGCTTCTTAGTTTTTTTGACAAAGTGTCCAAGGAATATTTTTTGTCAGAATGTTCTGATAAATATTGTGCCAAATATGTGAGGGTTGTCCCCTTTTTACCAACTAACATTTTTACTTCATTTATAGCTTTCATATTCTAAGATTATACATTATTGTCTATGTATAGAGCTATCCTTCTAAAAAATATTGACAAATATAGAAATTATATGCTAATATTAGAGTATAATTTCTATAAAAGTAAACAAAAGGAGAAAATTATGAAAATGCCAAAAGAATTTAAAACACTGGTTGTAAAGAGTGAACCTCTGTATTTTAAAGAAAATTTTGAGGGAAAAGAAATTAATTCAGAGTTGATTTTTGAGAAGTTTAAAAGTCAAATTATTGATTTAATTGAAGTTCAAATCAAGTTTATGGTTTTCCATAATGTTCTTGTTTCTATTTATGAAAATGATAAACAAAACGAATATCTCAATATGTGTATTGAATGTTCAAATATTATTTGTGATATCCTTTCAAAAGCTCTTGCACCCGTTTATGAAACATGTACTAAAATGTAACAATTTCTTAAATCTGTTGCAAATTTCTTATGCCCTAAGTATAATATTAGAGAACAATTATTTAGTAATTACAAAATTATGAGGAAAAAAAGATGAGTACATTAGAAAAAGTTAGAAAAGTTGTTGTAGACCAATTAAGCGTTGATGAAGCTTTAGTTACTCCGGAAGCTAGCTTTACAGCTGATTTGGGTGCTGACTCTTTAGATACAGTTGAATTAGTTATGGCTTTCGAAGAAGAATTCGGTTGCGAAATCCCTGATGAAGAAGCTGAAAAAATTCAAACTGTTCAAGACGCAGTTAACTACATTGATTCACACAAGTAAGTGCTACGCACGTAGCCACTTAGATATCCGCTGAATTTCACGATATCTGTGAGAAGATATAAATTATTGCGAGGGTGAAAATTGAATATTCAGTTTTACCCTCGTATTTATTAAAAGGATAGTATAAGGTAAAGAGATGACTAAAAGAAGAGTTGTAATAACAGGGCTTGGAGCAGTATCACCGTTCGGTATCGGTGTTGATAAATTTTGGAACAGCCTTGTGGAAGGAAAAAGCGGTTTAACCACTTCTGAACTTATTGATATTGAAAAGCATGTTGCTAAAATTTCCGGTGAAGTGAAAAACTTTAATCCTGATGAATATTTAGACCCTAAAGAGGCTAAAAAAATGGACAGATACATTCAGTTCGCTATGATTGCCGCTGATGAGGCTGTTAAAGATGCTAAGTTAGAAGATGTTAAGGATGTTGACCCATATAGAATTGGGGTTATTGTCAGTGCTGCTGCCGGCGGTTTCAGAACTTTTGAAGACAACCACATCAGAATTTTGGAAAAAGGACCTAACAAATGCTCACCGTTTACAATTCCTATGATGATTGTAAATATGGCATCAGGTCGTATTTCAATGAGATATGGTTTTAAAGGTATTAATAAAGTTGTTATATCAGCTTGTGCTACAGGTACACACTCTGTAGGCGATGCTTTCCGTTCTATTCAATACGGTGATGCTGATATTATGCTTGCAGGAGGATGTGAAGCTACTATTTGTGATGTTGGTATAGGAGCTTTCTCAAGTGCAAGAACATTGTCTAGACGTAACGATGAACCGACAAAAGCATCTCGTCCTTGGGATGTTGACAGAGACGGTTTCATTATGTCTGAAGGTGCAGGCGTATTAGTTTTGGAAGAATACGAACACGCTAAAAAACGTGGCGCGAAAATTTATGCAGAAGTTGTGGGCTACGGTCAAACAGGAGATGCTTATGACGTAGTTGCTCCTGATCCGGAAGGACAGGGCGCAATCCACGCTATGCAGTTTGCATTGAATGATGCAGGTATGAAACCTGAAGATGTTCAATATATTAATGCACACGGCACTAGCACAGGTTTGGGTGATATTGCGGAATCAAAAGCTATTGCTAATGTATTCGGCGACAGAAAACAAAACCCTGATTTAATGGTAAGTTCAACAAAATCTATGCATGGTCACTTGTTAGGTGCTACAGGTGCTGTTGAATGTATCGCTTGTGTAAAAACAATTACAGAGGGCATTGTTCCTCCGACAATAAATCTTGATAATCAGGACGAACATGTTGCGGACTTGGATTATGTACCGCATAAGGCAAGAAAAGCAAATGTTCATGCGGCGTTGTCAAATTCATTCGGATTTGGCGGTCAAAATGCTTCACTGATAATCAAAGAGGTTAAATAATTTAAAAGCTCCCGAAAGGGAGCTTTTTTATTGTTCTATTAAAACTCTGTCGAGACAGGCTTTTGGCGAGTAATGCCATTCACGGTAGGTTATACGTTTAACCTTGTAACCGGAACGCTCGATAATTGCCTGTTTCTTCATGTTTGAAATCCTATCAGCATTTTTATCTTCTACGCCGTCGATTTCAACTACAAACTTGTCATCAATAAGCAAATCAGCACTCAAGCCTGCAATTTCTGCACCTGCTGTGACTTTGTGATCAAGTTCGCGGATTTTTTCTGCAACTTCACGCTCAAGCGGGTTTTTGTAGATATTTTCATCAATTTCACCCGATAAAAGTGCTTGTTTGCGGTTTTGGTATTCCTGCATAAATGAAACGTAGTTTCTGAAATGACCGTCAGGTAATTCTCTGGGGTTACGGGATACAAAGTTAATTACCCTGTTTCGTCCGCGGGTGATTGCTACGTTAAAGAGGTTTGCTTTTTGCATAAACATTAAGCTTTGCACATAGCTGTTATCTGCAATTGCCCATGAAATCATCATAATATCGCGCTCGTCCCCTTGGAATGTATGTGCTGTACCGATTTCAATCTGGTGTTTTTTAATCATGTAATCAGATAAAACTCTTGAAACAGAAACTTTCAGCTGTTCGACTTGTGCCCTAAATGGTGAAATTATACCGACAGATACAGGATTGTCAGGGTTTTTGTGTTCGTCCTCTATGATTATTTCGTGTAATCTTTTTACAAGAGCCTCAATTTCAGGAAGGTTTCTTGTAGCATCAAAGTCTACTTTGCCGTCAAGAACTTCTACAAGCTCAAGAACTTTGTCCTCACTGTTGTCTTTTCTCATGACACGAATTCTGTCATTGTAGAACTCATGGTTTGAGAAATTGATAATCGGCGGTAAGCTTCTGAAATGTTCGTCAAGCATTACGGAATTCATTGAGTAGTAGTCTGCTAAATCAAACATTGAATTTGTTCTGAAACTCCACATCAGACGATATTTGTCGGGAATTCCGTATTGGCTTAAGAATGATTGTTCTTTTGCTTTTTCAAGGAACGAAAGGTGTGGAAGCTGTTTGTCGTCGCCAACAATTACGGCTTTTTTGGCGCGGTAAAGGATTGGGAAACAGCTTGCAATATCGCATTGAGATGCCTCATCAATAATTGCAACGTCAAACATACCGGGTTTTAAAGGCAATGAATCCGATACTGCGTAAGTTGTTACACACCAGCATGGGAAAGCTTCCAAAAGCGGTTTAAAATCTTCTTCTTCCAAAATATTTGTCTGCAATCGTTTTCTTGTTGTAACAAGAGATTTAGCATGAACTTTTAATCTTCTGCGTTTATTTTCGTCACGCAATAATTCTTTCAAAGCCTCACGGCGTTTGTTTTTCAATATGTTTACCGCAAGTGTTTTTTGCTTGCGTTTCATTGTGCGGATTTGTTCTGAAAGCACATGGAGATTGCCTGTTTTTTGAATTTCTGCCTCAATACGTCGCAAATTCCATTCAAGGTTGGCAAATTCTATCTCTTGTTTTAGCTTGCCGAGAGTTTCAAAATTCACATCAAATTCTTTAAGTTTAAGGATTTTTTTCAACTGTCCCAAACTTGTGAAGTTTGCGATTTTTGCAACAAATCCGGCTTTTTCCATGTTGTGTTCAAGAACTTTTATGATGCCTGCGATTATGTCAATCTCGCCTTTTTTGAGTGAAGTTTTGATGTATTCGCGTTTCCCGAGAAGTTTTTCCTGTTCTTCAACTTCCAATAACTTATCGTGCCAGTCTTTTTCAAGCTTAATTATGGTTTCTGACTTGTTTTCCATATTTTTGAGCATATCAAGGTGGTCTTTCATGTCTTTTGTATCCAAAAGAAGAATGTCCTCAACACCGTCATCCAGCGCGGGTTGTGAGAGCAGGTTGTTTAATTCCTCGCTCAACTGTCGTTGATAATTCAGACGTCCTGCACGAAGTGCCATATGAGATGCGCCTAAGTCGTTTAAGCGTTCTGCAACAACGTCAACCGCTTTATCCATACGCGATGCAACAAGAACGGTTTTGCCGTTTGCAACAAGGTGAGCGACTAGGTTTACGATTGTCTGCGATTTACCTGTCCCTGGAGGTCCTTGTACAGCTACAAACTTGCTGTTATCAATGTTTTTTACAACCTGTAATTGACTGTCGCTTAAAGAAAGCGGGGTTATAGGGTAGAAATCCGTAATTTTATTCAAATCTTTTACGGGAACTGATTTTTCCTTGCTTTGAGCGTATTCTTCGTTGATTATGCTAAGTGCG
This sequence comes from uncultured Candidatus Melainabacteria bacterium, assembly GCA_950096985.1. Lineage (GTDB taxonomy): Bacteria > Cyanobacteriota > Vampirovibrionia > Gastranaerophilales > Gastranaerophilaceae > Stercorousia. The sequence goes on along the minus strand of CATNBA010000001.1, from coordinate 178,539 downwards.
GTTTCGCGATAAATTCCCGAGGGTTTTTCTGCAATTTGTGTCAGTTCGTGTAAAACTCCTGCCGTTACTGATGGCCGTTTGGTCAGAATTATTGCACTTTGATAGGTTACGGCAACTTTTTCAAGCTTAACCTTTTGTTTTTCGCGCTCGGTTTCTTCTTCTTCGATAATTTCTTCAAAATTTTCACCGTCAACTTTTTCTTTGTAGAAAGTTTTTGAAATATTATCGTCCTCTTTGAAATCCCCAATATTTTCAGCAATTTCAAGGTCAGGAACAAGTGATTTTAGTGTGGTTAAAAAGATATCAAGCTTTTCTTGCGTAATCGGCAGGTCAGGAACTACGTCCAAAATTCCCTCTAGTAATAAATCAACTTCATCCTCATTATCATTTTTACGCATAAGAGCTGCGAGTGCGCCCGTATTAAGTGATAGTACTTCTTCCTGTGCAAAACAATTAATATTTACACCGTTGCGTTCAAGTTTGCAAGGCATATATAAAAGCGGGGTCAAAAATTCATTGTGTTTTTTAGATTTTGAGCTTTTTCCGACCAAAAATAAATAACCATAAATCAGATATTTATCTTTCTGACCTAAATCGCTTTGAATCATAAGCTCTGTCAATTTTGGGTCGCTTCCGTCAAGCGGCAGGTATTCGTCACCCGTTGAAAAAAGTTTTTCTTCGCCAGTTAAGAAAATCCATTTGTTATCTTTGTCGCCTTTGAGGTTTCTGAAAGTCGAGCTTTTAACTTCCTCTCTCACGCAGTCGTGAAGATATTGGCTTAATTTTTTTATAAAACTTTGATTGAATGCTGAATTTATAGCGCGTGACGCTTCCTGTAACATGTGTTTACTCCTATTCCATTTTCTACTATTTTACGCTAAAATCCTTGTTATGAACATCATCAATATAAAGGATAAAAATCTGTATTATATCGGCGGAGTTGTGCGCGATGAACTTTTGGGGCGCAAATCGTTTGATATAGATATTACTTATGTTGGAAATGCCATTGAATATTGTTCAAAGCTCGGTGATATAATTCAGGAAAACCCTGATTTCGGCACTGTTCGTGTGAATGTTGAAGGGGTAGAAATCGATTTTGCATCAACTCGTTCGGAAAGCTATCCGCGCAAAGGGCATTTACCGGTTGTCGAAAAAATCGGATGTTCGTTAAAAAAAGATGTTATGCGCCGCGATTTTACGATAAATGCGCTTGCCAAAAACACTTTGACAGGCGAAATTATTGATTACACAGGCGGGTTAGAGGATTTAAAAAACAAAAAATTAAGAGTTTTACATGACAAAAGTTTTATTGACGATCCGACGAGGATTATTCGCGGATTAAAGTTTTCTGTGCGTTTCGGATTTGAATTTGATGAACATACTCGGAAGTTGCAGGATGAATATTTGAGCGCGGTGAATTACGATATGAGCTACAAACGGGTGAAAAAAGAGCTTATTGAAACATTCAATCTCAATTCTCAGCTTGCGTTTGAAAAGTTTGTCAGTGAGGGGATTTACAGGCTTTTGACAGATAAAGCTGATGTGTCTGATGTAAATATTGAAAAGCTCATATCCGATTACGGCGCAGAAATGCCATGGATTGTTTATGCAGGAGCGTTTGACCTTTCGCGTCTGCCTTTGACCAAAATTGAACAAAAAATTATTGATGATGTACCGCAAACGATTTTAAAAACCGATTTTGAACTTTATAAGGCCTTTGAAAATGCGCGCATTGAAACAGTTCTTTTATACGCTTTAAAAGATGAAATGGGTGCAAGACATTATCTTAACGATTTGCGCCAAATAAAAATTTCTGTTACAGGCAAGGATTTGCAGGAAATAGGAATTAAACCATCGCCAAAGTATCAGGAAATTTTTGATGAGATTTTGAAAGCAAAATTAAAAAATCCAAATATGACATATAAAGATGAATTGAATATTATAACGAATTTATCTTTTTAACCGTTTCTTTTATATATTGTTTTACGGCAGGAGTTATTAATAAGTCGGGTTCAAGCATTGTGAATTCATCAAGTATTATTACTCCTCGTTTCAAATCGCCGCTTTCGATATATAACAATCCCAGCATTATTTTGTTGAGAGGGTTTTCGTTAGAGCTGTATTCTCCCATTTTCTCAGAAACAATTCCAAGTGCCTTATAGCATTTCGCTAAATCTTTGTGATATTTAAAATTCAAACCAAACTGTTTTAAGGCATCTTCATAAGGCTGCTGCGCCATTTCGGGATGTTCTATTGCCATATAAGCATCACCGATATTGTTGTAATAAACGGCTGTACCTTGTGTATTAGGGTTCAGGCTGATTGCAATCTTAAACTCCTGTATCGCCGCATAATAACAGTGCTCTTTCATATATCTTAGCCCCATATTATTATGCAAAAAGGCATTTTTTGTCGCATCAATCGTAAATGTTTCCGGTTTTTTGTAACCTGATACAACAAAGCTTAAAAATATTAACCATATGATAACAAGTTTTTTATATTTCAATCTCTAATCCTTCGTATGCAAGAATTATATTTTCATCAGCTTTATAATGTTCTTTAATGTTATTTAGTTTATTGTCATCATAATCGGGGTCAAAATGGAAAAATACAAGTTTTTCAGCATTCGACTGGTTTTTACATTCGACTGCCATATCAAATGTTGAGTGTCCGTAGCCTTGTTTTGGCGCAAATGTATCAAGATAATCTTCTGTTGTATATTGCGCATCATGGATTAAAAGGTTACAGTTGCGGGCAAAGTTGACAAGTTTTTTGTCGCCGCCTTCATAGCTTTCTTTGTCTGTCGCATAAACCACAACTTTATCTTTATATGCTATTTTATAAATTAAAACACCTTCTTGTGGATGAGCATATGAGCGGTAGCAAGTGATTAAAACATCATCATCTTCAATTTTTGCATCTTCTGCTGTTTCAATACGTTTAATAATCGGCGGTTGTCCGTGTCGTAAAATTATTCCTTCGGTTTCGTTTAAGTCTTTAATATTGAGGTTACCGGCAATATCTCCCAAATCAAGCGGGAAAGATTTGCCGAAAAGTAATCCTGCAAGTTCATCTGCAAGGCTTTCATTATAATTAACATTTCCGAAAACATTAATCTGTGAGGATGGAATATGTAATGGTCTGAAGAAAGTAAAACCTTGAAGGTGGTCTTGATGAATATGAGAAATCAATACAGTTGCATTAACTGGAGTTCTGTCTGACGGATTTACACCTGATGCAATATATTTTCCCATAAGTTCGTTACCGACATTAATAAGACCTGTGCCCGCATCAAGGATTATCAAATGCCCATTTACATTAACTTCTACGCACGATGTGTTTCCGCCGTATTGGAGATAATCTTTGTCAGCTACGGGATAACTTCCTCTTACACCTCTAAATTTTACTTTGAACATCTTTTTAAACCTCTAATTTTTCTTTAAAGTAATCGTTGCGTTTCTGTCTTTTTCTTCACCTGTGTAGAAATTTGATGAGAATATCAACAGTTTTGCAAGTTTTTGAATATCTTTGTGTCTTGTTTCTTTATCTTGAATATCTATTACAACTTTGTTTCTGAAGTTTGTTATCGTAATCATTCTGAATGCGTTCGGGTAAGTAACCATAGACGGACAGCTTACGTATACGATATTTTCTTTCTGAGTAATTTTTGCCGCATGATAGTGACCCTGAAATACTGCAATCGGATTTTTATATTTATTGAGAATTTCTTCTGCTTTGTCAGCATCTTCTAATCTGTGGTTAGGGCTTGTAAAAGGTTCGACAATAGGAACATGCATAAAGATTAGAATTGTATCTTTAGGTGAATTTTTTATTTCATTATCAAGCCATGCCAATTGTTCATCGCCTAATCTGCCGTTTGATGTTAAACGGTCGCGGATTATACTGTCTAAAACTATTGCCTTATAACCCTTTTGCGGCACAAATGAATAATATGTTTTTTCGAATTTGTAATTTTTATTATATTTGTTTACAAGCTCCATATATAATTTAGGGTTTAAGTAACCGCCAAACATTGTGTCATGGTTGCCGAATGCAAAATACCACGGGGCGTTGATTTTTTCTGTATGTGGTAAAAATGCACTTAATTCTTTTTCAAAAGGTTTATCGATTAAATCGCCCGTAAACATTACAAATGACACGTTCGGGGTTTCGTTAATCTGTGCAATTGCATCATCAAGAAGTTCTGGTGATCTTCCTATCATTTTATAAGTTGTATTTTCTGTGCCTGTATAAAAATGGGTATCGCTTAATTGTGCAAATTTAAGGCTGGACGTGCTGCCGCAGCATTGCAAGCCTAAAAACATTACACCTGCAAGCAATATTGATACAGACCAATTTTTAATTGCATTCATTATTGATGTTTCCTTCTTTCTCGTTCTTCTTCTGCTCATTTTTTATCCAGCATTTGTTTTATATTATTATAAGTGGAATTTAAAGTTTTATCATCATCAGAGAGTATGATTGCTTTATCAAAATTCAACAGTGCATTTTTATAATCTTTTTGCGCATAATCACATAAGCCTATAAATTTATATACCTCTGATGTTTGAATATTTCTTGAAAGTAGATTAAATTTTTCTCTTGCATCATCATAATTGCCTTTATAATAGAGAATTTTTGCCTCTAGTAACAAATAAGAGATATTTTCTTCTGTTTTTAAAGCTTTTTTAATGTCATCATAGGCATCTGACAGATAATTCATATTCATATATGCTTTTGCGCGTAGAGCATATGCTATATCAGAGTTTTTATTGAAAGTCATATATTTATTGAGAGTTTCAACAGCATTCTGATACTGTTTATTATCGATATAAGTCTTTGCAAGTCCAAGATAACTTTGTGAATAATTAGGCTTTAATTCAATAGCTTTTTGATAATGATAAATGGCTTTATCCAAATCATTTTCTCTATAGTATTCGGCAAGAAAATAATTTGCCCAATAATCATCAGGCATTAAGGCTAAAGTATTGATTTGTTTTTTTCTGTCACCCGTTTTTTTGTACGAATAAGCATTTTTTAAGTTTTGGTTTGTTGATGTCAAGTATGATTGTATATCCGGGTTTAAGACACGTAAAAGAGTGTTTTTTAATTCTTTTACTTCGCTATTTTGAGGTTCAATTTGCAAAATTTTGTCAAGATAAACCATTGCATCGCTGTATTTGCCGTATGTACAGTAATTTGTCGCAATATCAAGATAATCCTCTGTAAGTTCATTTGCGCAGGCAGGGATACATAAAAACATTAAAAATAACAAAAGTACTTTTTTCATATTTGAATTATAACATAATTATTATGATATAATAAATTTATGGAAAATTTTAAAAACCATATGAAGCCTTTTGGGATTATCAAAAAAACTGTTGAAAAAGACCCGATGGCGCCAAAATATGTTAAACCTGACGGTACTAAAGTTATTGAAAAAGAGGATGAATTCGGACTAACGGTTTATGAAATTTGTCCCGACTGTACACTTATTTCCAGAACATATGATAAACAAGATAGAATTTTTGTTGATTATATAAGAAGACGTAACCTTGAAATAGGTCACAGATATGATGAATTTGGTCAGATAATTTACGAATTTAATTCACTTTATGACGAAAATAATGTTTTAGCACGTAAAACCGAAATTGAATTTGAATATCATGACAATGGTACAAAATCCCGTGAATTTAAAAAGGTTAGTGATTCACAAATCCAAACAGAAATTTTTTATGATGAACTAGGAAATCGTACATCAAAAATTGAACATCGTGGTGCTGTTAAAACTTATTTTGATAAAAACGATAAACCGTTTAAACGTGAAATTGACCGCGGTTCAGGCGGTATTGTTACAGAAGAAATACAATAAAAAAAGAGCCGCAGGGCTCTTTTTTTAAATATTCATTGCTCTTAAAATATCAGTCATATCAGCAGATGTCTTTTTGATATCGGAGTTTGCAAATTTAATAGCGTTATCCGGGTCTTTCAATCCGTTTCCTGTTAAAATACAAACAATTTTTGAGCCTTCTTTAATCTGGTCTTTTACTTTTATTAAACCTGCTACAGATGCGGCACTTGCGGGTTCTGCAAAAACACCTTCAGTTGATGCAATTAATTTATATGCTTTAACGATTTCCTCATCAGTTACAAAATTAATCATACCGTTACTTTCATCGCGTGCTTGTTTTGCAAATTGCCAGCTTGCAGGGTTTCCGATACGGATTGCGGTTGCAAGGGTTTCAGGTTTATAAATTCTTTCACCTTTAACGATTGCAGCTGCCCCTTCTGCTTCAAAGCCCATCATTTTTGGTAATGCAGGAATTTTACCTAAAGCATGGAATTCTTTGTAACCTTTCCAATAAGCTGTGATATTTCCTGCGTTTCCGACTGGAATAAAATGATAATCAGGAGCTTGTCCGAGGGCATTACAAATCTCAAACGCGCCTGTTTTCTGTCCTTCAATTCTGTATGGGTTAACCGAATTTACAAGAGTAATCGGGTAATTATCAGAAATTTTTCTAACCATTTCAAGAGCCTCGTCAAAATTCCCTTGAATTGCGATAATTTCAGCTCCGTACATCATTGCTTGAGAAAGTTTACCCAGTGCAATATAGCCGTCAGGAATTAATACAAAAGTTCTCATACCTGCTTTAGCACCATAAGCGGCGGCAGAGGCGGATGTGTTCCCTGTAGATGCACAAATGATTGCTCCTGAGCCTGCTTCTTTAGCCTTTGTAACAGCCATTGTCATTCCGCGGTCTTTAAAACTTCCTGTCGGGTTGCATCCTTCAAATTTCAAATAAATTTCAGCATCAACTCCGATTTTTTTGGCGAGATTTTCGCATTTTATTAACGGAGTATTGCCTTCGTTTAATGTTACAACCGGAGTATTGTCTGATACCGGTAAATATTCTCTGAATGTGTTTATTAATCCCTGATAATAAGTCATTTTTATCCTCTCCTACTATAGGATTAATAATACCACAGAATTAAAAATTAACCAAGAGCTTTCATTTCATGTTCTTTTCTGTTTAATCTTGTTTCTATTGTATTAAATGAAATATGGTCTTTGCCGTCTGCAAGAGAACCTTTTCCATCGTTTGCATAAAAACATTTACGTTTTTGGGCACTGCTGCTGTTTGACGATACAAGTATATGATTTGGGTCATTCATAGCATCTTTTACATAAGCGGGTGTAAAATTCATTGCATAAAGTATTGCACCTGATATTTTTGACGGAGGATTTTTACCAAATACCATTTTAACCTGATCGGCAAGTATGCGTTCATAATCGTCAAGCTGTGCAATTGCAGATTTGTTTCTGAAAGCATTCATATCGATACCGTAGGCGTTGGCAGTACTTTGAATAAGTCCGAAAATACCGCCTTTAGAATTTGGTTTTAGTCCGCCTTCTGAATACATCATTACAAGCATTGCATTCGCATCTGCATTATATTTATTTGCGATGCTGACAAGTTTTCTTACAAATGCCTGTTTATCACCGACATGTGTTAATGCTCCGCTGTATTTGTTTATAAGCTTGTCTACTGTTTTTTGATTGTAAGTGTATGTTCCTGTGTTTGAACAAGCGGCAGGTCTTGTTAAAGAACCAAATTGAGTGCCGAACAACGGCGTATAAGATGCAGTTGTGTTTTTGAAAAGTTGTGAAAAATCTATTTTCGGTATTGAAAACGAATTGAATGAAAATTGTGGCAAATTTAACGGCGGCATTTGCCAAAACGGCATCGAAATACAATCGAATGACGGTATTACAGATGATGGTGCTTGTGCAAACGGTATAGGCATTGCGCTTATTGGTGCAGTTTGCAACGGCATCGGCTGATAAATTTGCGGTGTAAAATCCGCAATTGGAAATTGTGTTTTCGCAATTGTCACTCTTATATTTTCCCCTGTTATATATATAAAGTATTTTATGGGGAAATAATTGACTTCATGTTAAAATTTATTACACCTGAACTCTAATCAGGCTGTTAACTTTGTTGCCATCCTGTTCAATAAGCTTAATAGCGTTCTGCATTGATGCCTCTGATGCAATTTCCGTAATTACAGTAATTTCTGCTGTGTTATCATCAGAGATGCGTTTTTGAACAATACTTGCAAGACTTATGTTGTTTTGTGCACAAATTGTTCCGATTTTGCCGATTACACCCATATTGTTATTTGCAGTAATTGACAGGTAATATTTATTTTCAGTTTGTGAAATATTAATCATATTCGCATCACATTCATCTTTACATCTCATCATTGGAAGGATGTAATCAGATTTGCCAAGTTCTGCACAGATTGCCAGGATATCGCCCACAACAGAGCTTGCAGTTGGAAATTCTCCAGCCCCCGGACCTGAAAGTGTTATACTTCCTACAGGATGACCGCTAAGGTGAACGGCATTGGTTACATAATCAATGTGCGCAAGAGTTGTTTTATTTGAAACAAGCATAGGGTGAACCCTTACATCAGCATTTCCTTGTTCGTCAATCTTTCCTGATGCAATAAGTTTGATTTTGTATCCCAAATCGTTTGCAGCTTTCATATCAGCTGCACGAATTTTTGTTATACCTTCTCTGTAAATATTTTCGATTTTAATTCTTTTTTTGAATGTAATAGTTGCAAGAGTTGCGATTTTATATGCTGCATCAAACCCTTCAACGTCGCCTGTCGGATCTGCCTCTGCATAACCCAATTCCTGAGCCTCTTTTAAGACATCTTCGTAAGATGCACCTTCAACATCCATTTTTGTTAATATATAGTTTGTTGTACCGTTTACGATTGCCTCAATTTTATTGATATTGTTTCCTGCAAGGATAGTTTTGATAGGCATAATTAATGGTATACCGCCTGCAATTGCTGCCTCATACAGAATAACTTTATTATTTTTTTCGGCAATTTCATAAAGTTCTTCACCGCGTTTTGCGAGAAGTTCTTTGTTTGCAGTTACAATATGTTTACCGTTTTCGATTGCACATTTTATCAAGTCAAATGCAGGTTCTAAACCGCCGACAAGTTCTGCAACAATATCAATTTCAGGGTCATTGACAACATCATACGGATTATCCGTAAGTATTGAATTATCAAGCCCTTCAATATTGCGAGGTTTGTTTATATTTTTTACCGCAATTTTTACTACTTCAACATAATCAAAATTTTTTAAAGTTTTAAATACGCCTGAACCAACTGTTCCAAGCCCTATAAGTCCGATTTTTATTTTCTTTTCCATAAAGGAATTATATCATAAAAAATTTTTTGATTGAAACAATAATATCTGCAATCAATTTAGTTAAAGAAAAATTTTCTTCGGGAATTTCAGGCTCTTTATCAATTTTGAAAATATCTTCTCCCTGTTTTTTCATAAAAATATTTTCTTCTAAATATTTTCTTTCTTTTTCTTTTTTTCTGCCCTGCGCCATATAACCCAGGTTGCCGCCGCCACCGTCATTTTGCATAGATGCGGCTGCTTTGATTACAGGCTTGGTGCTCAAAACGTTTACATCGAAACTCATGACATTATTCCTTATATTTTTTCCCTTATATATATAAAGTATATTCCATGAAGAAATGTTACAATTTTGAGAGTTTTGTAACAAAAGTTTTACAATTCGTTAAATCTTAGAACTGACTGGCATTTAAATGCTATTTCATAAAGGTCGCGTTTGCGGATTGCAGAAGTTACATCCGGACGAAATTCAGGAGTGTTGGGAGTAAGGATAAATTCTACTATATTGTTTTCTTCATCATAGTTTAGATTGATTTTTTTTATGAGGTTTAAGTGACCTCTGTCCAGGCCGTCTGAAATTTTTAAAATGCCTGCAAGTTTTTTGACAATCTTGCGCTCTTTTTTCTCAAGAGTGTTATATACTTCATGTTCATTTTTATCAGGAAGTCCCCCTCTGTGATAACGGCAGATACATCCGATCATTTTTACTTCCTGAGATGTAAACCCGGCAAGACCGTTTTCAATAACCATTTCCATGCTGTGTTTATTATGACCTTTAGAATTTATATAATATCCGATATCGTGTAAAAGAGCACCTGCCTCAAGGTATTTGCGATATTTATCAGGCATTTCGCAAACCTTTGCATTCGTTTCATCAAAAATCATCATCGCTAATTTTCTTACTTCCAGCGGATGCGATGAGCTTTTTGAAAATTTGTTAAGCATCTCTTGTGCAGACGGTTTCATCATTACAGTTAATTTTATCAAAAAAATGGATTGAATACAATATTTTTGTTATCATAGAAATTATGAATAATTTAAGTAATTTTGAAATACCGTCTGATGTGCTCGATGAAATTCAGAATAATATTCAAAATATTATTGAGGGGTTTGATATTCCGGAGGCTAATAAGATGGATGTCATAAAAAAAATTAATTTTATGTATTCTCAAACAAAGCAGATGTCTGTGACTGACCCTTTAACAAAACTATTTAACCGTAGACATTTTGAAACCGAATTTGAGCGTGAGTATAAAAGAGCAAAGCGATATAATAATGATTTGAGTCTTGCGGTAATTGATATTGACTTTTTTAAAAGAATTAATGACACTTATGGGCATTCTTGCGGAGATTATGTATTGAAAGAATGTGCATATTTAATGACACAGAATTTCAGGCAGACAGATACTGTTTATCGATATGGCGGTGAAGAATTTGCCGTTATTCTTACAGAAACAGCAAAAGATAGTGCATGTATTCCGCTCGAAAGACTGCGCAAGAGATTTGAAAATTATAATTTCAAATTTAACGGTGAAAGTTTTAAAGTTACTTTAAGTATCGGCGTAAGCTCAAATACCGCTTTTGACACATATGTTGAAATGTTTGATGATGCGGACAAAGCGTTGTATTGTGCAAAGAATAACGGTCGAAATATGGTTAAGCAGGCAATAGAAAAAGTTTAAACTAAAGAGTAGGATACAAATATGATAAAAAATTTATGTAAATTATTAACTATGGTAATTATGTTGACGGGTATCGTTTCAGCAGAAGAATACACACAGGTTCGTGCAGAACATATACTTGTAAAAACAGCTGTAGAGGCTCAGCAAATTAAAAAAGAAATTGATAACGGCGGCGATTTTGAATATTATGCAAGGGTTTATTCATTATGTCCGTCAGGCAAAAATGGCGGTGATTTGGGCTATTTTGGGCGTGATCAAATGGTAAAAGAATTTGAACGTGCTGCTTTTAACACTCCGGTCGGCAATGTTTCAAATCCTGTATATACACAATTCGGCTGGCATTTGATCAAAGTTCTGGATAAAAGATAATAACTGATAAGTGATACTTATGTCTGAATTTTATAATCAAAATCTTTGTGTTATGATTAATAACGTGAATTAGATTGAGAGGGATTATGTTAGACAACTTAGTATCAAATTACGGCATGATTATATCAGGCGCAATCCTTTTGATTGCCTATGTTTTCATTGCCTCTGAAAAAATTCAGAAATCAGTTGTTGCACTTTTTGGTGCATCACTAACTTTACTCCTCGGGCTTTTGCCGTTCCATGGTCATTATGACGGAGATTTAGGCAAATATATCCGCGGGGTTTTTGATTATGTAGAATTTGAAGTAATATTTTTGCTTATCGGTATGATGATTATTGTTCATATTGCAAGTAGAAGCGGTGTTTTTAAATGGATTGCGCTTCAAATTTTAAAAGCGACAAAAGGGCATCCGAAACTTGTTTTGTTTGCATTAGCGGCATTTACTGCTGTTGCATCAGCTTTTTTGGATAATGTAACAACTGTTGTACTTATTATGCCTGTAACTTTTGTTATCGCAAAAGAATTTGATGCCGACCCTGTTCCATTTTTGATAACTGAGGTTTTAGCATCAAATATTGGAGGTACGGCAACACTTATAGGCGATCCGCCAAACATTATTATCGGGGCTAAAGCAGGCTTGAGCTTTATGGATTTTGTTAATGAATTAACATTTATTATCGCTATTATATTTGTAATATCTGTAAGTGTTCTGATTTTTCTATTTAGAAAAGGTTTAAAAGCTACTAAAGAAAAAATGGAACATATTGCTAATCTTGATAATTCAAAAACTATTGAAGATAAAAATCTTATGATACGTTCAATGATTACTTTGGCACTTGTAATTTTGGGATTTGTAACCCATGATATTACAGGAATTCCTGCTTATGCATTTGCTGTTGCGGGTGCATCATTCTTACTTTTATTTGAAAAACCAAAAGAAATATATAGAGACGTTGAATGGCTTACAATATTTTTCTTTATAGGTTTATTTATTATAATTGGAGGATTTGAGGCTAACGGCGGTATAGGATTTCTTGCTGATAAGCTTATTGAGCTTACTCATGGAAGTCTTGAAGCGGCTACAATGTTTATTCTGTGGGGTTCAGGTATTTTGTCAGGTATAATTGACAATATTCCTTACACGGCAACTATGGCACCTTTGATTGCACAGGTTCAGCACACTTTACCTTATGCAGGTGAAGGACATCATCCGTTATGGTGGGCATTGTCATTGGGTGCTTGTTTAGGCGGAAACCTTACAATTATCGGTGCGGCTGCAAACGTAATAGTAAGCGAAACCGCAACAGTAAAAGGACATCCTATTTCATTTATGCGATTTATGAAATACGGGGCTTTGATAACATTCATATCATTGACGTTAAGTTCTGTATATCTTTATTTAAGATATCTACATTAATTAAAAAAGGCGGGTATTATTCCCGCCTTTTTTAAAACCATTTTATCAGCGGACGAATTTCTCCGCATTCAAGCTCAAATTTTTCTGCATCACAACTTCTGAGGATGTTGTCGATACGTAGTTGTTCTTGTATGACATTTGGCAAAAATACTTCTCCTGTTTCGCGGTCGAATACTTTTGAATAGTTTAAACCTTTGTTTACGCAGTAAGGAAGTTGAATTTTTTCTCCGTCAAACCATGCCAACCCGTGAGTACGGCATACAATTCCACGGTAGGAATATACAGCACATTTATTTTCAATAAGAAACGGACATTTGTACATTTTGGGGTTTTCACATTTTAATTGTTTAATTTCCTCACGAATTTGAGCTTTGATTTCATTTGGAAGTTTGATAAACCCCGACATTAAATATTCAGCCTCAAGTCTTGAAAAGGGGTACTCACCTACTTCACAACAGGCAGAACAGCCTTCTTTGCACTTTATAAACTCACATTGTTCCTCAAAATATTTGTTTAATTTTTCATCAAATTTTTTAAGAAAATGTTCGTATCTTTCAAGCATTATCTAACCTTTATAAGTGAATATTTTCTGCCGTCGATTATTACATCAAAATCTAATTCTTTGTCGACTTCAGGCATTTTCTTTTCTTTAACAACAACTACTACATCTGTATCGTCAAGCATATCTCCGAATTTTTTCATTTCTTCTTCATCATCAAGTGAGATGTAATAAACATGTTTGCCGTAATAGTAAAGTACAGAGTATCTTCTTTCGCTGTTAAGAACAACAATTTTTTTGTTATTTTCTTTTGCATACTTTGCAAACTGCATTAAATCGTCCTGTCCGAATTTGTAATCAAGGTTGTAAAAAAGTTTTGTGCCGAAAGCAGATGTAATAATTATCAAAAGTGCATAACATGCAAAAACACCTTTTCGCCAATTTTTTAGCGCACATAAAATACTAGAAATTCCGAAAATCAAAATAGTTATAATGCAGAACCATTTTATGCTTAAAATATCCTGATAGATTTGCGCAGGTAAAAAATATTGCATAAAGAAAGCTGTAATTCCTGCAAAGATACATATTCCGCCAAGCATATAAACTGTGAAATTAATAGGTTTTGAAAATTTACCGCTAAAAATATAATCTTCCCAGATAAATCCTAAAATGTTTGCTGTAAAGAAATAAACAGGTAGAATATATGTTATAAGTTTTGTGCTTGATGCGGAGAAAAATAGAAGTGTGACACCAAAAGCAATCAAATTAAACAGCAAAAATTTTGACATTTTAATTTCTTTAAATTTGGAAATGCCAACTGCGATTGCAGAAAACACCCAAGGGATTAACCCCCACAAAATTGTCAAAATATAATAATAAAACGGCTGTTCTCTGTCGATTTGGCTTGATGAGAAAAAGCGGTTTACATGATGTTTCATTATGTATTCGTCAAAGAATAACGGGTCGTGGATTTTGAACATAATCAAATGCCATGGAAGTACGATTAAGAAAAAAATCAAAAATCCGACAGGCATATATTTTAAAGATTGTTTAAATGTTTTGTTTGCAAGAGTAATGAAAAACATTACGGCAAACGGAACAACAAACCCCGGTATGCCTTTTGCCATAACAGCAAAACCTGAAAATGCATAGAAAAGATACCAGCAAAGCCATTTACGTCTAGCAAATTGTGACAAAATACCAAACATAATTGAAAATCCGATGCAGGTTGTTACGACAATATCCAGAATTGCAAATTTTGCAAGGATTACAAATTCGAGTGTTGTTGCAAGAATTACTGCTGAAATAAAGCCATAACGTCTGCAAACAACTTTTTTACCGACAAAATAAACCAGAAATGTTGATAATGTCCCGTATAAGGCAACAGGGAAACGTGCGGTAAACTCGTTTATTTTACCAAAAATTGCGAATGATAAACATTCACCCCAAAAGTATAAAGGTGGTTTTTCAAAAAAATATTCGCCGTTAAGATAAAGTGTCAAAAAGTCTTTGCTGTGAAACATATCTCTTGCCATCGAAACATAACGTGTTTCATCAACATCCATAAGTGCATAATTTCCTATATTAAAAAAGAAAACAAAATAGCATATTAATGCTAAGCCCAAAAATATGAATAAATCTTTATGAGTTTTTAATATCTTTTCCATAATAAACTATATTAGCATAAAAACAGTTTATGAAAATAAGACAGAATATTAGGTAATTTGCTTGTGATATAATAATTGTATGATAAAACAGGCAGAAAAAGAATTAGATAAGTTACTTAAAGGTAACAGAAATTTTGTAAACGGAACTCCTACAACAAAGAATATGACTTTGGAAACTTTGCAGAAATACGCGTTTCACCAAGAACCGTATGCATGTGTTTTAACCTGTTCTGACAGCCGTGTTGTTCCGGAAATTATTTTTGATTGCGGGATTGGCGAGCTTTTTGTTGCTAGGGTTGCCGGCATGACAACCGGACCAAATGTTGTTGAAAGTATAGAGTACGCTGTAAAAAAACTTGGTGTACCGTTATTGATTCTTCTCGGTCACGACGATTGCGGGGTTATGAAGTATGCAAAAGAGCATTATCCTGAACCGATGAGTAATTTTTCATCTATTTTGAAATGTGTTTATCCTGTGTTGGATAAAAAAGAGGAGATATCAAACGGCAAAAAATGTCATAATTTTTTTGCACAAGAACATACAAAATGGGTTGAAGATTATCTTATGAAACATTCGGTTATTATTAACGAGGCTGTTAAAAACGAAAAGCTGTTAATCGCAAAATGTCATTTTGACCATTCAACGGGATTGGTGGATTTAATATAGAAAAAAGGCGCATTATGCGCCTTTTTTAGTTACAACTGTTTTCTTCTCCCCACATTTCATCATATTTTTCCTGGTTTTTGTCATGATAGCGGGGTGAGATTTTGCGTTCAGTGTTTTTAATATCTGTATTTAATTGTTTTGCAATCAGTATCATTTTTTCTTTTCTGTCCTGTTTGCGTTTTTCCATACAGCCTTTTACAATCGCAAAAATACCTGCTGCAATCATTGTTGTGTAAGCTGTAATTTTTAAGATTTTCATTAATTTCATAATTAAAACTCCATTTTAGGTTCCATTACCATACGTTCATAGTCTTCCACAGTAACTGTATTTGGAGCTTGCGGATCCGGTTCAAGACCGCGTTCCAAAAGTTCCGGCTCTTTTTTACGAAGCTTATCATCAGCTGTAACAATATCCATACCGATTGAGGCATCAATGAGTTCTATTGTTTTTTCTGTAGGAGCACCTTCACCGTTTGTAATTCTTTGAATACGGTAACTTGGCCAGTCTTCTGGAAGATCTTCAATTGTTGTAAAACCGCCTTCGCCGTCATGGCGTTTGTCAATTTCATTTACAAGAATATTTGTAACGTATTCTTTTTGTTCTTCAAAGTGGCAAGGAAGTACGATTTTGTTTCCGATAATTTCTTCAGGGTCACGTTTTTCGTAAGTTTTTAATAAATCAGATGCAATTTGTAAATGTCCTAATTCAAATGCAAGGAATTCTTCCCAGATTTGTTTAAGCTTTTCATTTTTTTCATCTTTATAACAGTTATAGTATGTGCATACTTCGGTAAATTCGTGAAGCAGTAGTTTTTCCAACGGAGTTTCATTCGGGTCTATCAAACTTTCATACATTGTAACGTGTTCTTCTTCTACATCGCAAATTTCACCGAAAGTTCTTCTTAAATCATCATTAGCATACATCATACCATGTTCTGCATAGAAGTTATGAGTTTGTTGTTCACCTGAAACGAGTGTATAAAGATTAACTTTTGTTTGCGGAGATGCTGTGTCTTTGTCATAATGGTGCATAAGTCTTACTCCGCTGCAGTTGTGGTGGTTTTGTGTCGGACGACCAAGTACAACATCTGTCATGCCCTGTAAAATATTATCAGGGTCAATTCCGTGCATCATATAGGCCCACTGACTGTATCTGTAAAGGTGGTCAAAGTCTTCAAGTAAGCCCATATCATAAACTGATTTTACATATTCATCAGGTTCGTTTTGAGCAAGCCAAGCTGTTAAGTCTACTGCTACCTGTTCGTAACCTAGTGTTGTTTCCAAAACAGACTGGCATGCGGGTGTTAACCAGTTTACTGTTGTTTGCTGCATATCTTCAATACGTCTTGATAAAGCTACAATTTTACGTGCATCTGCATCAGGACAACATCTAGCAAAGTTATGTTTAAAATTCCAAGCTTCAACTTCAATACCGTTCATTAAAATTTGGCGTGTTCTTGAATAACAGTCAATATCATGTTTGTCAAAAGGGCGTTTTACTATGTCATGCCAGCTTCTGACTTGTTTTTCTACAGGAATTCCTTTTTCTTCTAATGGATTAAATGTCATAATATTCTCCTTTTTATTTTATGAGGCAAAGCCTCGATTATTTTTCTAATGCGTATGCAAATAATTCACCGACGCATTTGTTGTAAAATCGTCCGTCATCAAATGCAAACAAATTTTCCCAGTGGCTTTCTGCCGTACCGTCTGTCGAATAAGAAGGGTTTGTCATCA
Organism: uncultured Candidatus Melainabacteria bacterium; assembly: GCA_950096985.1. Classification (GTDB taxonomy): domain Bacteria; phylum Cyanobacteriota; class Vampirovibrionia; order Gastranaerophilales; family Gastranaerophilaceae; genus Stercorousia. The sequence continues at coordinate 161,265 of CATNBA010000001.1, read as the reverse complement.
TAAGATGATGGGTTGTCGTGTCATATCGTAAAGGAAACAGGTCATTCATTTGCATAAAACTAGGTAGTTTATCACTTGCAAGACAAAATCCGAACAAAGCTGAATTAATACGGTTTAATTTTTGTTCGTAAGAAAGACCGCCTTCATTATTGTCATTAGTTATCTCAACACCGGGCGCATAATCACGGCAGTATTTTAATTGTTCCGAAAGGTCACGGACGGCATAAAAATTGTCACCGGTTATAAAATCTGTTCCGGCATTTAAGCCCATAAGTCTGTATCTTTCAAAATCATCCGAACTTTTTTCTCCTACGAAACTAATATCAGTTTTTCCGCTGCGGCATCTGATTTCATGTAAAATATACTGCATCTGATGATATGCTGGCAATGCTCCTACACCTGTGTAGTTTCCCATATCATATCCGCCAATATGTTTTGCAGAATCTATAAACATACATTCAAATCCCAAATTCATCAACTTAACGCATTCATTAATATAAATTTCTACATGTTCAGGATTATCCCAGCTGAATGTGACATCATCTTTATATGGTGTTGCAACTTTCATCTGGTCTGCTGAGATTACATGTCTGAAACCTGCTTTAATTCCTCTAAAATGAGCCAAGTCAACAAAGGCTTTTAATTGTTCTTCAGGTGAAATTTTATCCACAATTGAATAATCTATAATATTGTCGCTGTAGCTGGTATTTAAACGAAGTCCGTAAATTGAATTTTCCTCAAAAGGTCCTTTTTCATAAGCATCGCCAAAAATATTTTGCCATACTTGTGATAAAATTATGCAATTTGACCAACTTTTGGCAGATGGCGGAATTGCATTTAAAAGTTTAATACAACTTAGAATACCGCTGCATGTGCATCCGTTGTCCATTGTTGCTATTGCGCGGTCGTTGATTTCTATATAATTTGCAAGTCTGCCCCATTTATCGCCGTAATTAGGTGTTTCTATATTATCAGGAAATTTATTATAGAAAACACCGCTTTCTGATAAAGTTGCAGTGATACTAACCGCATCCTTTACCGAAAGCTTCAAAACATCTGCGGGTACAATATTGCCTAGCCATCGTTTATTATATGCTGAACCTATTCCATGAAAAGCAATATAGTCAGCAAATTCGTCACGTTTTAATTCTGTATTTTCTCCTAAAGCAGAAAGTAATTTATTAACACAATTTTCCATAGCATTAACAAATTAAGCAGAAAATATAAAAATTTCATTGCCCGAATTATTATGTTGTAATTAATATTTTAGTGTTAAAATTTAACCAGAAAGGAGAAAATATGATTAACGAAAAAATGGAAAAGGCGTTTAACGACCAAATTAATAAGGAATTATACTCTGAATATCTTTATCTTTCAATGAAAGCTTACTTTGAAAGATTAAATTTAAAAGGTTTTGTGAACTGGTTTTCAGTTCAGGTTCAAGAAGAACATGCTCACGCTATGGGAATGTTTGATTATGTACATGAAAGAGGAGGAGAAGTTGAACTTGAGGCTATTCAAAAACCCGAAACAAATTGGGTTTCACCTCTTGTTTGTTTTGAACAAGTTTTGGAACATGAAGAATTTGTTACTTCGAGAATTAATGCATTAATGGATGTAGCAGATGAAGTAAAAGACCGTGCAGCTTTGTCATTCTTAGACTGGTATTTGAAAGAACAGGTTGAAGAAGAAGCAAATGTTGGCGGTGTAATTGCAACATTAAGACTAATTGGCGACGATAAAAAAGCATTATTAATGCTTGACAGAGAACTTGCAACAAGAACATTTGTTCAACCGGTAATAGGGTAAAAAAAGAAAAGCCCTCATTTGAGGGCTTTTTTATATAAGAAAGTTGTGTAGAAATTTATTTTTTATTTTCAACATTTCTGTATCCGATACCTGCTCTGTATCCCGATATAAAATATAAAAACGGCAAGGTCGGCTCAATCCATTTGAAGCCTGATAAAATTCCTGCAGTGGCAATGTCATCAGAATGTAACGCAATATCGAGAGCCTCAGGTTTTCGTTCGCTATATAATCGTCCGTTATTTTTCTGCCCGAACATCGGGTCAATAACTTTTTTACTTATATAATTAGCAATATAACTGCCGCCTATAATACCTGTTGTTGTAATTCCTCCAAATATTACTCCGAGTTTTCCCAATGCGCCTAAAGGTTTAACCTTTTTATTTTTTTCCAGTTTTTCAAAAACATATAAAGCTCCGCCGGCACCGATATTACATAAGAATATGTTGGCAAGGTACTGATATATTCCTTCTTTTATTTTATTCGCTGTACTTTTTTTATCGGTTGATTTCGTCACCTTGTCTGCTATAACTCCGCCTGCAACACCACCTATAATTGGTACTAATCCTAATAATGATAACCTTTTTACCTCAGAAAAAATCTCCTTTGAGTTTAGATTTTTCTTTTCAGGTAAAATTACGCCAAAAAGTTCTTTTCTCGCAGGAGATATAGGAAGTTGGTTAATCAATAAGTCAATTTGTTTTGGCAAAAGCTCTTTTGTTTTCGCTCTATTCAAAGCTTCTAAAATTTTTTCATCTTTTATATCCGTTTTAGAAAGAAATTTTTCAACAGCAAGTGTCTGTGTTTTTTGAAGTTCTTCCAACGATACACTTTCCATAAGACCTTTAACTATCTTTTTGCCGCCGATTTTCAACCCCCTTGTACCGATTAAAGACGCGGCAATAGTACTTGCTATAATAATAGAGTTTTTAACAAATTTTTTGTGTTTGCCTTCTCCATTTTTACTTCTAAATGTATCAATAATTCCATATCCGCCGCCAGCTCCAATGAGTAATGCCGGCATTTTTTTATCTAATTTATTTAAAACCACAGGCTGGTCTATATATTTAGCAAATGTTTGTATTTTCATGTTCACCCTTGTTAGTTCATCCTAACTTTAGAACAAAGAAAAAAGTTTGTCAAGACTTACTTTTTTATCTTACATCTTTTAAAACTACAACAGTTTCTTCAATTTCAGTCTTTAAATAGTCTAACTGCTGGTTTATGACATTATCATTATAAAGATATCCTGCTCCGGTATATGCGAGATAAGGTCTGTATTTTTCGGCTTCAGCGCGTAACGTAGCAACGGATTTGGCATGAGTATTTAATGTAAGAAGTTTCTGGAAAGATGTATAACTGCTTTCAGGAAGTCCGTTATATTTACTTTGCAGATACTCAACAGTTTTATTGAAAAAGTATACTTTTGCATTAAATTTTTGCACATCATAATTATTATCAATACAAAATAAAATATTTTCCAGTATTGGCAATAAATCATTTATATCATTTACATAAGGTGAATTTTTGTCAGATTTAAGAATAATATTTACGAATGCAGGATTATCCCTGGGAACAGGCTTAATTTCTTCTGAGGAGTTAAATTTTTTACTTTTTTCATATATAGGTTTAGTACTTTTAGGCTCTGAACTTTCAAAATTCTTGGAGATATCAGGTAATTTTCCGACATATCCTTTTCCCTCATTATTATATTCCTGATTTAATGGCGTTCCTGTATCTTTTTTCCAGCCCCATGCATAACAGCTAGCAGCTGAAAAAAACATTATTAAAACTAAAACTGCCAATTTCCTCATACCATAATTATAATGGTATTCTATAAAAAATCATCATTTAAATTATTTAGTTTTATGTTTAAACCCAAATAAATGCCATTTGTTGTGTTCGGGACAAAGTTTTGTTTCTTCCCCATCATACATTTTTTCGCCGAATGGTCTTAAATTTGGGTCTTTTTTATAAAAAGCTTTATTTTTTTGACAATATTTTATCTCTTTTTTCTGCATTTTCCTTACAGATTTAAGTTTTGAGCGCTGTTCTGAATTTAAAACCGATTTAAATTCTTTATCGTATTTATCGCCGGTTTTTTTCATACATTTTTCAATATTTTTTACAACTCTTTCCTGTTTCTTCACAGCTTGTGAACTTGCCTGATGTTCACACATTCTGTTCAAAACATATTTTTCCTGTTCATATTGTCTGAATTGTTCACCCAGTTCTTCATATCGTTTTTTATCAATTACATCTTTACATTTTTGCTGATCAGATGAAAGATTTAAAACATTATATAAAGTTGCTCTTTCATTATACATTGATGTAACCAAATCAAGACATTTAGTCTGTTTATAGCAGCCACAGTCAGCTAAAGCCAAATTCCCAATCAAAATTAAGTTTAAGATTAAAATTATTTTTTTCATAGGATTATTATAGCGTAAACCTTTTTATAGTACAATAATTTTATGGAAGAAATGAATTTAAGAAATTATGCTTATATTGGTGATGCTGTATGGGAATTATTTATTCGCGAAAAGACAGTTCGAATAACTGAAAATTCCAAATTGCTTCACAAGATAACGACTGAAAAGGTGAAAGCATCATTTCAGGCTGAATTACTTCATAATATGGAATTAAACGAAAGAGAACAGGATATTGCGCGGCGTGCAAGGAATTTACCTATCCCTGTCGGTCGTCGTTCAAATCAATTAGAATACCGTCAGGCAACGGCATTTGAAACTCTTATAGGCTGGTGGTATTATGAAGATAAAGCAAAGTTAGATAAATTTTTTTCAAATTTTATTCTTGAAAAATAAAAAAAGTACTTTACAAAAAAAAATCAGCATGTAAAATAAAAGATGTGACAAGTTCATAAAAGTTTCACATAAAATGTGGGGGTTTAGCTCAGCTGGTAGAGCACCTGCTTTGCACGCAGGGGGTCAGGAGTTCGAATCTCCTAACCTCCAGTTTAAAGAACTCACTCGAACACTTTTGTTCAGTGAGTTTTTTAATGTCTGAAAATCAATTTCGACGGTGTCAGAATAGTCTTCAGTCGGTGCAAAATTATACGCAATTATGGCTGAATCGTTTGTCAAAATAACAGATTGAATGAACATATTGACAATCCATTCTTTTGTTTCGTGGTCTTCAATATTTGCGTTTGCTAATTTTCGGAATTTGTATTCAATGAAATCTTTTTCAATTTTTGGAGCATGGATTTTCAGTTCTTCAATTTTGTATTGTGTTTCAAGTTGCAGTTGTCGGTCTTCCAGTTCAAGCAATCTTGTTTTTGTTGTTTCTGTGTAAATTCCTTGTTCAATTGCTTTCATGATATTTTGAAGGCTTGTTTTTGTTGTGTTTAATTCAGCTTTTATTGAATTGAGAACGCTTGTGTCTTTTTCTTCTTCCTGAAGCATAAGAATTATTTCTGCAATGTATTCAATAAATTCTTCAGTCAAAACATATTTGCTTGTATAGCTGATTATAAGATCCTCAATGAAGTCTTTTCTGATTGATTTTGTCTTGCAACCTTTTCTTGCTTTTTTGTTTTGGCAAGTATAATAGAAATGTTTTTTCTTTGATTTGCTCGTTCCGCTATCACCTATGAAAGCCCCGCCACAAACAGCGTCAAACATTTTTCCTGAAAGATAAAAAACAGGTGGCGGAAAATCAATGCTTTGCGTTTTTCGCTGGTTAGTTTTAAGACGCATTGCAGCTTTTTCAAATAGTTCCTTGTCAACGATTGCAGGAACTCCGCCTTCAATTGAAACATCTTCAAAGTTTTCGTCCCCGCTCTCAAATTGATAAACTCCCATATATTTTGAGTTTTTGAAAAAACCTCGAAGCGAATTCTTTCCGAATAAGTTTCCTTTTTTAGTACGGAAACCCCGCTCGTTTAAGTCATTGCAAATGTCAATTGCTCTTTCTCCTGAAGCATAACGAATGAAAATTTCTCTTAAAATGGGAGCTTGTTCGGGGTTAATATTATATTTTCCGTTTTCGTCAATATAATATCCGAACGGAACAGTTCCGCCGACAGCTTTGCATTGCAAAGCATTATCATAAAAACCCCTTGAAATCTTTTGAGAAAGGTCTTTTGAATAATATTCGTCAAGACCTTCAAGAACAGATTCAAGAATAATTCCTTCAGGACCTTCAGGAATTGACATTTTTGAATAAACAACACGAACCCCATATTTTCTTAATTTGTTTTTATAGATTGCAGCGTCAAGCCTGTCACGTGCAAATCTATCTGTTTTGTAACAAACAAGTATGTCGAAAAGTCCAGCTTCTGCGTCTTTTATCATCTTTTGAAATTCAGGACGGTCGTCAGTTCTTCCTGTCAATGACCTGTCTGCATATCGCAAGACAATATTCCAGCCGTTTTTTTCGCAAAGCAATTCCCCTTCGCGAAATTGTCCCGTGATTGATTCTTCGCGTTGATTTGGTCCGGGAGAAAATCTTCCATATAGAGCAGCCCTTTTTCCGGGCTGCTTTTTTTGTTTCTTTTTACTTTTTATCATTGTTTAAATTTCCTATAAATTCAGCATTGACTGCGTTCAGCTCGTTGATTTCCTGTTGCGGGTTTGCATTTCTTATTTTTTGCAAAGTTGTTCCCGAATCTGAAACAGAAACAATTGTCAGTTGAACAAGAACATTTTTTCCACTTTGAATGAAATTGTAATTTGCTTGAGCTTCAAGACGATTATTTGTTCGTGTTCCTGCAACCATTTTCATGAGCATTTTTGTTCCTGCTCCACTGATTTCTTTTGAAGCAACAAGAGAATATTCATTCGGGAACTGGACACAAAAACCGTTTGTCATATACTTTCGGACAATAAAATCTTTATAAGTTTTTACATCGCAATTCTGAATTTCCGCAGTTGCGGTTGCATGTGCTGCTGTTGCTGCGATTAAAAATATTATAAGTGATAACAATATTTTTTTCATATTTACTCCTTAATGGGTTTCAAATTCGATTTCACTTGCTCTTTTTATTGAAAGAAAATCATTTCTGAATATATGAAGCAATTCATGTCGCAAGGTTTTTCGGAGAGTTGCAAAATCAAAAAGACAGTTCAGAATAATTGTGAATTTTTCTTTGTTTTTATCATAAAGAACTAAACCTTTGACAGAAGTCGGCAATTCTGCATATATTGCAAGAAATTCTTCTTTCAGAATCGTTTCTTTTGAGCCTTCAAGAATTATTATTTTGCCCCTTTTATCTTGTTGACAATCTCTGTAACAGCCTTTAAGTCGGACACGTTTAAGTCACGACTTGCGTCAAGAAGAATTTTCAATTCGGGTTTTTCAAAAATCTGTTCCGCAAGTTCGGCGGTTTTTCTGTCTGAATAGTATTCTTTTTCTTGGACAAGAAAATCGTCAACAATACAATTCAGCGTTTTTGCAAGTTTTTTCAACGTGTCAAGAGTTGGATTGTCGTTCAAGCCTGCAAATATTTTTGAGCAAGAACTCATCGGAACTCCTGAAATTTCAGCAACTTCTCTGATTGCAAATCCGCGTTCTTCACGTAGTTGGTTTAATTTTTCGACGTCGATGTTTTTCATTGGCTTAACCTTTCTTAATATTCATTATATTACATTAAAACCCTTTAAAAGTCCAGTTTTTGTTCATTTTATTACAGATTATAAAATATTTATATCGTTTATTGAATAAAAATGCTTGACTTATTCCGTATATGGTTATAGTATTTAATTATTCCGTTTACGGAATATAAAAAGAGTATTTATTCAATAAAAGAAAAATGGAGAAGGAAAAATGCCTAAATTCAAAAATCTTGAAGCGGAAATGGTTCGTTGCAGCTTAAAAAATGAAGACTTTGCAAATGAACTTGCTATCACTCCGCAAACGGTCCGTCGCAAATTGAACGGCGAAGTCGGAATCACTATTGAAGAAGCAAAAAGAATTCAAAAATTGCTTCTTGAGCGTAATCCACAAGCAAATTACACAATTGACTTTTTATTTGCGGAGTAGCTCATGAGCATTGATGTTTCAAAAATAAGCGAAACAGACGGAAGAATTATTGCTCGACAATTTCTCAAGATTTTAGAACGCGACTTCGAGAACCCCGCAATCAGAGCAGATTTTGAAAAATGGCGGGCAGAGCGGGACAGAAAAAGAATACAAAACAATAAAGGGACGAAAGATGAAGAAAAGAACAACAGACAAAAAAGAAAGAAAAAATTTGTTTCAAGCGTTGTGTAATTTACTTACAAAAAAGAAAAATGCTGAAAACCTTACTCAACAACAAAAAATCAGTATTTTAGAAGAAGCTCTTGCAAAATTTTTTGCGGACCACGACAAAGTTTCAAACGAAGTGAATTTGTTTCCGCTTACGAGAGCACATGACGAAGTTCAAAAAATGGTCAAAGAAAACACTCTCGACTATCACTTTGAATGGTTCTTGTTGCAACAAGAATATTTGAGAAAAATTGCTGCACTTCAAGCAAAATACAACTTCAAGAAGGTGCAAGCATGAGAATGCGAACGTCTTCAAACACTCCCCGACAATTACACAGAAGGAGTTTCAAACGCACAAAGATATAAAATGCTCGGCAATGGCTGGACTGTTGATGTCATTGCTCACATTTTGAAATATTTGCACGCAAACAAGGAGAATGAAGAATGAAAATTTCAAAATTAAAAATCAAAAATCTGTTCGGAATATCCGAATTTGAAGCTGACGGGAAAAGTCTTGAACTTCTCGGAGCTAACGGAACAGGAAAGACTTCTGTTCTTGACGCAATTCGTCTTGCTCTCTCAAACAAAACTGATCGCGAATATGTTGTCAAAAACGGCGAAACTGAAGGCGAAATTTTTATTGAATTTGACAACGGAATTGCTATTCAGCGAAAACCACGAACAAATATGACTGATTACAAAAAAATCACGGAAAACGGGAAGGAAGTTCAACGTCCTGAAGAATTTTTGAACAATTTATTCTCAAGAATGCAGTTGAACCCGGTTCAATTCATTGAGCTTGACGAAAAAGAACAGAACAGAATTCTTCTTGAGCTTATAAAATACGACTGGGACTTAAACAAAATTGAACAATGGTTCGGAGAAATTCCGCCCGCTGTTGATTATTCAAAGACAATTCTCGAAGTGTTGCAGCAAATCGCTTCTGAAGACGGTTTTTACTACCAGCAACGCAGAAAAATAAACGGCGAAATTAAAGAGAAAAAAGCCGTTGTTGAAGAAATGGTTCGTTCTATCCCTGAAGGCTTCAACGCTCAAAAATGGGAAGCATACAACATCGGAGAAACTTATTCAAAGATTGAAAATGCTATTCAACACAACGCAAAAATTGAAAAAGCTCAAGAAATGCAGAAAAACTATGAAACAAAAATTGCTGCATTCAAGAGTGAAAAAGAAACCGAAATTTCAAAGATTAAACAGGGAATACTTGACGAAATCACCGTTCAAAAAACAAAAATCGCGTCTTTAGAAGCTGAACTTATTGCAGCAAAAGAGCGTTTGTCAAAAATCGGTGAAAATGAAGCTGACAAAATCAAAGTTGCTGAAGCGAACTTTGAAACAAACATTTCAAAATATAACGAAGAACTGAAAGCGTTTGAACCGTTCTTGAATAAAAAGAGAATCAATGTTCAAGAACTTCAGGACGAAGCAGAAACCGCAAACAAAATGAAAATTCACCTGTCAGAACATCAAAGAATGGTGAAAATCAATGAAGAAATCGACATTCTGATAGAAAAATCGGAAGAATTCACAAATAAAATTGAACTTGCTCGGACCTTACCAGCTCAAATATTAAGCGAAGCGGAATTGCCGCTCGAAAATATGACAACAGACGGCAGCATTGTTTTAATTAACAATTTACCAGTCAGCAACCTGTCTGAAGGCGAAAAACTGAATCTTTGTGTCGATGTTGCTATGAAAAACGACAAAGGGCTTCAAATTGTTCTTATTGACGGAGTTGAAAAACTCTCCAGCAAGAACAGGCTTGCTCTTTTTGAAAAGTGCAAGAATGCAGGCTTGCAATTTATCGCAACGAGAACGACTGACGACAGCGAATTGACAGTTGTTGAACTTTAATTCGGGGGAGAACAGGGAACAAGGCGGGTTTTAAAAACCCGCAGCCCTTCGGGGCAAAAGCACAAAAGGAGAACAAAAAATGAAGTACACAAAACAACAACAGATTTCAGTCAACGCAGGAATGACCCTTTGTGTTGAATGTGTTGCTGGCTGGAACGGTGACAAATCTTGCGGAAGTAACGGAATGATTAAACTTCCTAAAACATCAACAAATGGTTGTTTTTGCGGAAAGAAAATTGCAGGGTTCAAAGGCGAACCTTGTTTGAGATAACACGCGACAAAGAAAAGGAGAAAAAACAATGTCAGAACAAACAAACACAGAATTGAAAGAATACCTTGAACAAGAAGGCATTTCTCACGACGACATTATCAACAATGAAATCGAACAGGAACACAGCTTGACAGATGAAGAAAAAGCAAAACTTGCAGCAGAAGCTGAAGAAATTGAACTTGCAGAAGGTGAAACAATTGACGAAGGAATCAGCGACGAAGAAACTCTCGGAAAAGCAATTCAAGCGTCAATGAAAGAAAAAAAAGAGCTATTTCTCAAGGAAATAAAAGAAAACCCGAACAAAAGCCTTTATTCTCAAAAAATAATAATTAAATTTGCTGAACTCATTGAAGTTGACAAAAATTCTTTGAGATATGAAGAAAACGAAGAAGACTACAAATTCAACAACGATTTAATGAAGTCAAAATCGACAGATTTTTCGCTTGAAGTGTTCAAATTCGCTGCACAGCTTCAAAACACAAAGAATGTGTCAGTTGAAGAACTAACATATTCAGGCAGACCTTATCAAAAAAAAGCGAACAAAGCTCCGAACATAGATGTCAACGTTATCGCTCCGAATAATATTCCGCCAGTTGTCAGAGAAGCACTCAAAAACCTTGCAATGCAAACGGCTTCTTGTGATTGCTGCGACGGCTGCGAAAATTGCGAGGATTAGTCTTCATCGAGCGGACGACAATTCCGTCTGTCCGCTTCATTGAGGACTAAACCTGAAAAGGAGAAGGAGAAAAGGACATGGAAAACGCATTTCAACTCGCTATTCAAAAGCAGCTGACAGAAACACTGATTCAAAAAGCTGCACAATTACCGCAGAATTTTAATCAAACAAAATTTGTTCAAAACTGTCTTTCCGCTCTTGATAGCATTGACGATATTGAAGAAGTTGAACCGGGTTCAGTTGTTAAAGGGCTTATGAAAGGGGCAATTCTTGGGCTTGATTTTATGAACAAGGAATGCTACTTGATACCGTACAAAAACAAAGATACAGGCAAAAAAGACGTCAATTTTCAAACAGATTACAAGGGAGAAAAGAAGCTCGCAAAGCTCTATTCCGTCAAGCCTATTGAAGAAATTACAACAGAGGTTGTTCGCAAGGGTGATTTCTACGAAGTTGAAGTCAAAGACAATAAAAAATTTATAAACTGGAAGCCGCTTCGCTTCAATAACGAAGCAATTGAAGGGGCTTTTTCGATTGTCTTATTTACAGACAAAAGTTCCGTTTCAGCTCAAATGTCAAAAGAAGAAATGGACGAAGTTCGCACAAATTATTCAAAAGCTGCTAATTCTTCAGCATGGAAAAATCGACCGGGCGAAATGTACAAAAAAACCGTTCTTCGATTAAACCTGAAGAATGTTGAAAAAGTATTTGAAAACCCTGAACAACTTCGAGCTTATGAAGAAGCGTCAGAATTTGAATTCAACAAAACTGATTCAAAAACCCTTCCCGCAGCTCCAGTTGTAAAAAATATATATACAGAACAAGTGAAGCAAATCGAAGCAAATCCCGTTGAAACAACAACTTCTGAAATTCTTCCTGCGGGACCAGGTCCGAAAGAAGAAAATCAGACTGAAGAATTCTTCTGCGAAAGCTGCGGAAAGAAAATTTCATGGGCTGAAAACAGTTATTCAAACAAACACTTCAGCAAACCGCTTTGTCGTACTTGTCAGGCAATTACAAAAGGGGACAAGTAATGTTTTTGACTGAAGCGAATTATTATTCACAAGAAGCAAATCAAGAATATTTGTCAGTCAGTCAATACAAGGACTTTTGCGGAACAATGAAACAACGCGGTTGCGAAGCAAGAGCAATTGCAAAACTTCGCGGAGAATGGGTTGACGAAATCACAGAAGCAACGCTTCTCGGTTCGTATATCGACGCACACTTTGAAGGGACATTGAACTTGTTCAAAGCAAAACACCCTGAAATTTTCAGAAAAACAGACGCTGAATTGTATGCGAAATTTCAGAAAACAAACGACACAATTCAAATGCTCGAACGTGACGAAATGTTCATGTTCTATATGTCAGGTGAAAAACAAGTCATTCTGACAGCGGAGCTTTTCGGGGCGAAATGGAAGTGCAAACTCGATTCTTATTTGAGAAAACGAGCAATTGTTGACCTGAAATATGTCAAAGATATTTGCGAGCGTTTTTGGGTTAAAGACGAAGGGACGTTTGTTTCTTTTGTTGAATGGTGGGGCTATGACATACAAGCTGCAATATATCGCGAAATTGAAGCGATTTGCTCAGGCGAAGAACGTCTTTCAGTTTATCTTGCAGCTGTTGACAAGAAAAAAGTCCCGAACCGGGAAATTGTCGGCTTTGCTGAAAACGGAACAGACTTTGCTCCGATTCTTTATGAAGTTGAAAAGAATGTTCCGCGAATTCTGCAATTAAAGGCGGGGAAGGTCGAACCCGTCCGCTGCGGTGTGTGCGATTATTGCGTCGCGACAAAGAAATTGACACAGCCTGTCTATTTCAGAGATTTAATCGAGGTTTAAAAATGGCATTAAGAAATCAGCCTTATTTTCCGCTATATGTGCAAGACTTCATGACAGATGAAAAATTGAACGAATGTTCCGCAAAAGCAAACGGAATTTATATTCGCTTGATGTGTATTATGCACAAGTCTGAAGAATACGGAACAATTTTGCTCAAGCAAAAATATAAGCAAAATGAAAGCAAATCTGAAAACTTGCTTGAGCAAAAAAGCAAGCAAGTTTCAGAATTTGCTTCGCAGCTTTCAAAAAATATGCCGTTTTCTGTTCAAGAAATTGCTGAAGGTTTGACTGAACTTCTTGAAGAAAAAGTTGTTCATATAGAAGGTGACAAACTCATTCAGAAACGAATGCAAATAGACGGAATTATAAGCGACAAGCGTTCTTCCGCTGGTTCTAAAGGCGGAAAAAAGAGCAGCGAAAGAAAGCAAAATGAAAATTTTGCTGCTGATTTTGCTCAAGCAAAACCTGAAGCAAAAACAAAGCAAAACACTGAAAATGAAATTGAAATTGAATCTGAAATTGAAACTGGAAATATAAATTCTAATATTTCAGGCGAAAATTTTTCAAAAGTTTATGATCCGTATGACTACGCTGCAAACGAAAAATATTTCAAAATTTATCAAGACGAATGTCCGCAGCTTGTGAAACTTGGTTTTGAAAGAAGGCACAACAAAACCATTCAAGCAATTGCTGAATTCAGAACCGTCACAAATGACAATCTTGAATATTTCAAAGCTGTTTGTCAGAAGGCAAATAAACTCATTGTCATTGCAAATAACAAAATAGATTTCCGCTCTATTCTGAACAATCACATCGGCATATATGGCGACAAATACAATTCAGGCGATACAAAAGCAGAAGGGAGCGGTTATGAGTATTAACGAAGTTAAAAACACAGATTTTTCAACAATCGGCAGTTTGTGCGGCGAAGTTATGCAGGAAGCCGCAGAACCGAAAAAATGCAAAATATGCGGAAAACCATTCAAAGCAATAACGGTTGAAGCACTCGGAAGAAAAACAAAAGTTTTTGCTGTTGACTGCGATTGCTATGTCGAAGAACAAGAACGCAAAGAACAGCAAAAAAAGAAAACCGCCTTGCGTGAAAGATACCAAAGAGTGAACATCGGCAAGCGTTATATTGACATAACTCTTGAAAAACTTGAAAAGCTCGGAACTGAACACGTTGCAGACGCTCAAAAATATGTTGAAAATTTCAACCCGGAAAGCGGAGCTTCGCTTCACTTAATAGGCGAATTCGGAAACGGGAAAACTTCTGTCGGTTATGCGATTTTAAGAGCCTTATTGTCAAAGGGTTTCAACGGTTTATATATTACTTGGATTGATGTTGTCAATCGCTGTTATTATGCAAAAAGTTTTAATTCTCAAGAAAAAGTTGACACAATCCTTGTTGATTTGAGCCGATTTGACATTCTCGTTCTTGATGAACTTGTTATCAACACAAAAGACGACAGAGAAGTCAATCTTGCAACAGAGCTGTTTGACCGTCTTTACAGGGACAACAAATGCTTTGTTCTTATCAATAACCCCTGCGACATTCAAGAAATGAAAACAGTTCCGCGTCTTGGAAAATTGCTCGACAGAGTACGTGAACAGGCGGAAAAACTCATATTTAAACACTCAAGCTATCGCTTGAAGAACACAGGGGGTGAAAATGTCAACTGAAGACAGAAAGAAAAAGTTTGAACACATTCTTTCGCTGAATACACACGAAAGCATTGTTCTTCAGCAGCTTCTTGAAAAAGGTTCAACGACAGTTCGTGACTTGCTTCCGTTTATGAACTACCCTTGCGGACCGATTCGCGATTTGCAGCGTGTTTTCGGAGTTGCCCTTGTTTATGACTGGGAAACAAAAGAAAAACTGTTGTCGCAGCTGACGGCAAGGAACGTACAAAGAAAATTAAATATAAAAGATACTGGCTCGCTGGGGGTGGAAATGAAAGCTCAAAATAATATAAATTACATTCACACTACACCGGGCAAAAATGACGAATGCTACACTGAACGCTATGCGGTTGAACCTTTGCTTGAATTTCTTGAACCATTCAGAAATTCAATAATATGGTGTCCGTTTGATACTAAAGAATCAGAATTTGTCAAAGTATTAAAAGAAAATAACTTCAATGTTATTTATTCGCATATCAGCGACGGAAAAAATTTCTTCACTTATGAACCTGAAGAATGGGACATTCTTATAAGCAATCCGCCATTCACAGGCAAAAAAGAAATTTTTGAACGTGCTTTGAGTTTCGGAAAACCGTTTGCACTGCTTATGACATTAACATGGCTAAACGATAGCACTCCGATGAAACTTTTTAAAAATAAAGATTTGCAATTGTTAATGTTTGAAAAACGAATGACTTTTAAGGGTCAAGCAAACAAAATCAGTTTTTCAAGTGCGTACTATTGCTGGAATTTTCTTCCACAACAAATATTGATTCGCGATTTTACAAATCAAAATCAAATGAAATTATTTGAGGGGGTGCAATAATGGCGAAAATTGGTTTGCTTGCAGATACAGACAGCCCTTCTATTCCTTTGATGAAAATTTCTGCTTTTCATAAGAAGCAGGGTGACGAAGTCAAATTTGTTGATAATTATTTCGAGCATTTTGACAAAGTTTATATTTCAAAAATTTTCAATCTTGATTTAAAAACTATCAATCCGTTGATTTATTTTCCAACGGCAGACGAAATTCAATTCGGTGGAAGCGGGTTCGCAATATCTGTTGAAAATAACAAAGAGGTTTACAACAAAGAAAAAGACAAAAGTCTTCCGAAAGAAATTGAATCAATGTTTCCTGATTATTCTTTGTATGGCGAAAAAACAAAGAATATTGCTTGCGGTTTCTTGACGCGTGGTTGTCCGAATAATTGTGAATTTTGCATTGTTTCAAAAAAAGACGGTCTTTGTTGTAGAAAGGTTGCAGACCTTCAGGAGTTTTGGAACGGTCAAAAAACAATAAAACTTTATGACGCAAATATACTTGCTTGCAAAGATAGAGAAGAACTCATCAAACAGTTAATTCAAAGCGGAGCTGTTATCGATTACACTCAAGGGCTTGACGCAAGGCTTATTGATGATGATATTGCGAAATTACTTGCACAAACAAAAATTCAAATGGTGCATTTTGCGTTCGATTTAATGAAAAATGAAGAACGAATTCTCAAAGGTTTGAAAATTTTTGCGAAACACTTCAACAAAAGTGATCGCTTCAAAAGAGTTTATATTTTGACAAATTTCAACACAACTCTTAAAGAAGACTATTTTCGCGTGAAAAAGGTCCTTGAACTGGGTTATTCCCCTTATGTGATGATTTACCGCAAAGGAACACACCCGCAATTTTTGACGGACCTTCAACACTGGTCGAACAATATGTTCTTGCAAAAAGCAGTTTCTTTTGAAGACTATGCTCCACGCAAGGACGGAAAGAGTATGAAAACATTATATGCACAAATTATCAAAGGAGAATGAAAAATGAAATTTACAATCACCGGGAACGGCTATTCAGGGAACTTCAACGGGGAAAACAACTTCAAAGCAACTGCTCGCAGAATGCTAATTGATAAAGGCTTCAAAGACGCTGACTTTTTCAAGATGAAAACTGTTGAAGATTACATTGCAGCACTTGCAGAAAAAGGCTACAAAGTATATTTTGAACGCACAATTTATGACGCGGCAAAAGACGAAGCTCCGCACTTGGGAAAATATCTCAACGAAATGGAAGCTGAAGAAGACGAAGAAAAAATTCCTGCGTCTGCTCAAATAACAAAAATTAAAATCGGCAAAGACGAGAAAAATGCGACAATTTTATATCAAAAGAACGGTTCAAAGGCTTCAAAAGAAGTGACCTTCAAAGGTTATGAAGAAGCTGTTGACGAATTTATTGTTGATTTTCGAGCAATGTCAAAACATATTCTTGAAACTCTTGAATTTCCTGAAGAATGGCTTTCAAGAATGACGACGACAGGTTTGTCAATTACTTGGAAAGAAGATTCAATCATGGGAATGGTTATCACAGCACAACTTGAAATTATCGGCTTGAATACTCCATTCAATTTGAATACACCATTTATTGAACTTTATTCATGGCACATGGCAAACGACAGCTGCAATGAAGTTTATTTCAGCAATGATTGCGAAGAATTGCTCGAACGAATAATTGTTCACGCTAAAAAGTACATGAACGGGCTGAACGCAAGCCCGGTTCAAGAAAAAATTCCGTTTGAGGGTTAGAAATGGCAAAGAACACAACACCACTCGAAAAGGAAGAACAAATCGCGTTTGTTGCATATTGCGAAGCGAACGGAATTTGCGTTGTCAGCACTCAAAACGGTTTCAAAATGCCGAAAGTGGCTTTCAACTATGCAGCATATTCAAGAACGCTCAAAAATATGGGGCTTTCAAAAGGCTTCCCGGACTTGATAATTCTTGAGAAAAACAAGAACAAAACGCATGAGGTTTTATTTATCGAAATGAAACGTCAAAAAGGCGGGAAGCTACACGCAGAACAGGAAGAATGGTTGCGAAAACTCGACGACAAAGACTACTGCGTCGGAGTTGCGAAGGGCTGCGAATCAGCAGTCAGAATTCTTCAGAAATACCTTAATTCATAGGAGAAAACAAAATGTTAAATGAAAAAGAAATTTTTAAAAGCTCCGACGATTACAAAATAATAATCGGAGAAAATGAAGAAGCAGGCAGAAAAGGAATGCTTGCTGCAAGAATAGAGCTTCCGTTCGGTGCTGAAATCGAACTCGGACATTTCCCGGCAAAACAGCTCTTGCTTATGAAGCAAGAATTTGACACAACGCTTGCACAAGCGGTCAATCAATACAATGCAGTAGTTCTTCAGAATCAGAGCTTGCAGCAAGAACTTTCTTCTCATAAAAATAAAATTGTAGATATAGCGTTATTATTAGACGAACTGAAACAAAGATTTGACTATATTGCTGACTTTGAAGAACTCAATCAAATTGAGAGAATTATCAGAGAAACGAACCCTGAAAACTTAACACATACGGAAGAATTAAAAAAGAAAATCGTTGAATTTTTGACTGAAATGTCTTCACAGAACAATAGGGGAACGAGGTTTCCTTATTATTTTTCAATTGTTGATTTCAACGACAATTTTGAACAAGACGACAAAGGGGAATTTTTCTTTGAATCTTCTTCAGGTTCTTTTCTTGAAATTGTTCCTGTTCTTCGTGAGAGATACGATTGCGGTCTTATAGTACTTAATGAAGACGACGATTTTGAAAAAATTCTTCAAAATATAGGGACTTGGGAAGAAGACGACAGAATCAATGAATGGCTTGAAGAACACAATTACGGAATTGTTCAACGATTTAGAAATGAGCCTGTTTCGTGGTCCGACGGTGTCTTTTTTACAGAAAAAGACGCTGAAGCATATCTTGAAAGTGTGAGAAATCATCATTCAAGCGAAGCAAAAACTTATGTTGATGTAATGAACAAATGGGGCAGAAGTTCTCAGACAGAAGAATTCTTGACAAATCTTTTCAATTATTTCGGAGTGAAAGTTCCGCCTGAATTGTTCTACGAAAACAAAAAGAAAGAAGGTGCGGAACAATGCTGACATTCAATTTGAAGAAAGAATGGTTTGAAAAAATAAAAAGCGGAGAAAAGACTCACGAATATAGAGAAGTGAAAGAATACTGGTTTAAAAGGCTTTTTCTGTATAGCAAAATTTTATGCAGACAAACAGCCCTTCCGCTGCACAGTGAATGTGTTTTTGTGTGCGGGTACGCAAGCAAGGACAACAAAGAAAAAAGATTAAAAGCAAAAATAAAAAGTATTTCTATAATCAACGGTAAAAACACAGATCTTGCCATTGACAAAGATGTTTTTGACATTGAATTTGAACTTATAGAGGAGAAAAAATGAACAACGGAACAGAACCACAAAACAGAAACAAGATTTCAGAAGCTCTTGAATTCGCAAAAGCTGAAATTTACGACAACAAAGAAAATTGCAACAGTGCCTTTGTGATAGCCTTTGCAAACCAATTTTTGCAAGACTTAAAAGCAAGCAGCAAAGACAAAGAATTTGAACCGATTGACTACATTTTGCACGGTTCGCTAATCGGCTACGCGTTAAGGTATATGAACGAAAATGAAAAACATATCAAAACCGCCACTGCAAACGGAAAAATTGTTGACAGTATTGAACTTCAGAAAGGGGAAAACTAATGAACAAGCAAAAGATATTTCAACAGATTAAAAATGAACTGACAGAAAAAGAACAAATGGTTCTTGCAAGTATGCTTGACGGCGATTCCGTTGTTGATACTGCTCACAATTGCGGAATTTCTCTCAAATATGCTCAAAGTAACAGAAAAACAATATATGAAGTTGTCGGAAAATTCGTCGATTATGGGGCAGACAAAAAACAAAAACAGCAGATTCTCGTTGATTTTCTTCAAGGTTATGAACAAGCAACAACAGTTGTTTCAGCTGAAGAAATTCAACCTGAAGAAACTGTTCCGGGAGAAGCTGCTTCTGCAAAAGAAAAAACAGAAATTTCTCCAGCCTATCAAGAATTATTTTCTTATATGCTGGATCAGCACGACTGCACTTTGCTTGAAAGTGAAATGCAGGAAGTTTACAGAATTGTCAATGATGATTTGCAAAATGACAATCAAAAAATGTGTTCAAAAATTCAAGAGCTTGCAACAATGCATGCGAATGATATACAGACAATAAAAACAAAATTATGTAATGCTCTTGACATTGCCTTTGTTCCGAACGAAACAGAATTTGACGAAATTTTTGAAAGAATTGAAACATTAAGAAAACAACAAGACAAAAATATATTCAAGGACTTCAAGACAAAAACCCCGAATTATCTTGTTTTTAATCCAAAAAAAGGAAGCCCGAACAAAGTATATAAAAATTATCAAACGGCACTTGAAGACGCGAAAGCAGTTGCAAAAAAAGAACAACAATCTGTTTTTGTTTTGCATATTGATTCGCTTGTTGTTCCGCAGTGTTCGTTTGATGTTCATGACGTACTGGAAAGCGGAATTCCTGAACGCTATTTGAATGATGATATTCCGTTCTAAACAACGGGGAGAGTTTGAGGAGAAATGACACTAACAGAAACACAGAAAGAAATTGTTACTTTGCTAATTGAAGGCAAAACAAATCAACAAATTGCAGACCAGCTTTGCTTTTCGGTGGACAAAATCAAAAAAGATCTGAAAGTAATATATAAGTATTTCGGGATTAAAGGACCAGCAGAAACAAAACGAGCTGTTCTTGTTCGAGAAATTGTCAAAATCGAAATGTCAAAACTTATGATGTAGGAGTAAAAACAATGAGGAAAGAAAAGAAAAAAATTGCTTACGTTTCAGACATTGAACATGGACCATGTTACAGCGGACAAGTTTCAGAATGTTTCTTATATGAAGACGGGACACTCGGTTTCACATCGGGCGATTTTCGTTGCTGGGGTTTCTATCTTGTAGATTATCACTTCAGAAACTATGGCTGCACTTATTGGCTGGCTGTCGAAAATCACTTGAGATATTTGCAAGAAAAAGACAATACATATTATTCAAAAATTGTTTCAATGTGTATGAAAGCGAGGAAATGGGAATTCATAAAATCAAAAATTCAAGAAGACCATGAATTTGTTCAAAAATACGGAGAGCCGCTTGAATTTGTTGAAATTGAAATTCCGAATATTTCTCCCTTTTGCCTTCTTGGTAATGTTTTTGCATTCGTAATCAACCCGAAATTTGCAGAATCAACGCTCGTTGAATATAAAGCAAGAAATAAAAATGTTCAGCGTGCAAAGTATATTGACAAAATATTCAAAGAAGAAATTTTCACAACAGACAAAGTTTCAAACAATATTGTAAAAATCGCATACAGCGAACAAGAACTCAAAGAAATTCTTGAAAAAGGTTATTCGGAAGCTGAACTGAAAGAACCTTCAGGAAGAATATTTCAAACTTATGCAAGGGGGCAAAATGGACTTTGAAACAATAAAGAAATTAAAAGATTGTTGTTCTAGAGAAGCTGCACTTCGTGTGAATGTATATCCGAAACAGATTGCTTCAGGCAAAATGACGCAGGAAAAAGCGGACGAAGAAATCAGGCTCATGCGGCTTGCTGCTGCGTGCTTCAACAAGTTACTTGAAGGGAAAGCTCCTGAAGTTCAAAAACAGCTTTTTGATGTCAAACCATACGAAGCCCCGAAAAAACAATCAATGTATGACGGGTATTGATACATGGCAGAAATTATCAGTTTTGACGATGAAAAGTTTCTGAAATTATATCACGCTCCCGCTGAATCTGAATACAACAACAAACGTGCAAGGTTGATATATAAAGCGTGTGAAATATGGTTCAGAATGAAAGAAAAAAAGAAGGAGAAAAAAGAAAATGAAAAGATTTGAAGCATTGAAAACGCTGTCACTTGACGACTTTGCTCTCGCTCTTGTCTTTGATAAAGACGGGGAACAAAGGTCTGTTTGCACGATGTGTCAATGATTTGAAGAAAGCAATTGCGATGACCGCTGCTTGCAAGGTGTAACTGAATATTTAGAAAGAGAGGTTTAAAAATGAAAAATATTCAAATTTTAAAAGAAATTATTGAAGCTGTTGAAAAGCATTCCGAATTTGAAGTCAAAAATTTTGATTCAAACACGGCAGCAAGCAAAAACGATGAAGAAATTTTCTTCAATATTAAATTTTGTTTGAGAAAGAAAGAAATTGTTGAAACAAGAATTCCTGAAGTTCCAGCAGTTGAAATTCTTCCTGCGGGACCAGGTCCGAAAGAAGAAAATCAATCTGAAGAACCTGTTCCGGGAGAAGAATTCAAAACAGAGCCTGCGGAAATTATTCCTGAAGAAGTTTCTGAAATCCCGGAACCTTGTTGCGAGGAAGAAGAAATTCCAAAAAAGAAAAAGAAAAATGCTGACGAGAAAAATGTGTTGATTGCGTAAATTGCTATAACGACGACAAAGTTGACGAATTAAAATGCTGCAAGGGTAACAAAAAAATAATTTCAGAATATACTCGTGCGACCTTTTGCGACGACTATCATGCAAGACAATAAAGGAGAAAATATGAACGATATTACAAGACAAACTTTGTTTATTATGTTTATTATGTTTTTTATAATCTTGGCAATGTGGAAATTCACAGAGATTCTCTTTTTGCTAACTATAAAATTATATTGCTGGAATGCTGGTTTTACTGCAATATTATTTTTCTGTATTTTTGTTTTTCAAATACGATACAACGCATACAAAAGAAAAATTGAAGCTCAAAAATAATTTGTTAAGCATTGTAAACCTATAAAAGAAGCGGCTTTCAGGTCGCTTTTTTTATTTGTACCCGGACGGGTACGCTAAAATCATTTATAATGGTTTATGACAAGAGGTTTTCAGCCCTTGAAAGCCTACCTTGTTAAATAAGGAATTGCTATGTCTTTTTTATGCTGCGGGGTGAAATACTCAAAAAACGATATTGAAACTTTTCAATGTATTGAAACAGATTTGATTCGTAATTTTACAAAGAAGAAAATCGGAGAAAGCAAAGTTGTCAAACAAGTTGTTGAAACTCTGCTTTGCAAAAAGTGTTATTGTATAAAGGTTCACAATAAATTTTTCGGACGTGCTGCAAACGGCAAAATGAAAGTTTTTACTGTTGAAAAATTGCAAGATAACATTCACACAGGTAAAATTGACCCGAAAACAGGGAATGAAATCATTCTCAATGCTGCAACCGATTTTCTAATGCAAACAGAAAAAATCAGAATCAGACAGCCGCAAAAAGAACCAGTCAAAAGAATTCCGTTCGCAAAAAATATTGACTTGTGTTATGGAAAAGTTATTGACAATTACACGCAGCGTGCAAGATATATCAATGAGCAAGGCTGGGGACACAATTCCGAAAAAATTCATTCAGGTTGCAAAATTGAAAAATTGCAACTTTCAAAAGTTTAGCATATTAAGTGAAAGACATTAAGTTCACAGAACCCGCAAAGGGTTCTTTTTTATTAAATTATGGCAAAAGAAAAAGACGTGAAAATAATTGCTGGCAAAGTTTGCGTTTCGACTTCCGCATTATATGAAATACTTGACGTAAACGAATCAACGCTTGTTCGCTGGGCGGAAAGAGGGTGTCCGAAAGTTCAGCGGGGCTGGTGGTCGATTAAAGATGTTCTTGACTGGAGAAATGCTTCCTTCAAAGCAATGACAGAAAATGACATTGACAAAATGAGCATTTCAGAGAAAAAAACCTATTATGACGGAAAAGTCAAAGAAGCACAGCTTGAAGCCTTAAACCTGAAGAACAAAATTGCTCAAGGTGATTACATTGCAAAAGGCGAAATCGTTGAAGAACTTCAGCGTTTTCTCGTTGTTCTTAAACGGTCAATGCTGGGCTTTTCAAGAAAAATTGCTGCTGATTTGTCGCACTTGGTTGAAGAAACTGAAGCTCGCAGAATTGGCAAACTTGTTTCAGAAACAACAGCAAGCGTTCTTGAGCAATTGAGCATTGACGGTGTATATGAAGCAAAAGGAAACAAAAAAATCAAAGAATAAAGCCGGGAAATACATTCCGCCTTCTTGGATAAAAGAAGCCCTTAAAACTCTTAAACCGCCTGAACAAATTTCTGTCAGCGATTATTCAGACAAAAACAGAATTCTTGGTTCTGAAAATGCAGAACCGGGCAAATGGAACACATCAAGAACCCCTTATTTAAAAGTTATCATGGACACATACAATGACCCTGATGTTGAGGAAGTCGGGTTTGTTAAACCGACACAGGTCGGAGGAACAGAAGCTCTCAACAACATGGTCGGTTATGCTGTCGCACAGGAAGCAACATCAAACTTGATTGTTCTTCCGACAACAGACCTTGCAGACTATTCTTCAGCAAAAAGAATTCAACCGATGATTCGTTTGAATTCTGACCTGAAGGAAAAATGGGACGAACAAGGTTCAAAACTTTCTGAATTGAATTTCAAAAATGGTGCAAGTGTATATTTTAGCGGAGCAAATTCTCCGTCAAGCCTTGCTTCAAAACCGATTAAAAATTGTTTGTTTGATGAAGTTGACAAATATCCGCTTTTTTCAGGAAAAGAAGCTGATCCGATTTCACTTGCTAAACAAAGACAAATGACCTTCAAGGCTGACAAATTTTCTTTTGCAGCTTCAACTCCGACAACAAAAATCGGGGCAATTTGGAAGATTTGGCTCGCTGCGGACCGTCGCTTTGAATATTATGTCCCATGCCCGCACTGCGGACACTTTCAAACTTTCAAGTTTAAAAACGGCATAAAATGGGACAAAGACGCAAAAACAGCAGATGAAAGAAAAGAAACTGCTTACTATGAATGTGAACATTGTCGTCAAAAAATAACAGACCGTCACAAACAGTCAATGCTGCGGGCTGGAGTTTGGAAAGATATTGACACGGGCGAAGTTTACGAAAAAATAAAAAAACGAAAAAGAAAAATTGCATTCCGAATCAATGCAATATATTCTCCGTGGGTTTCATTCGGTGACGTTGCTTACGAATTTACGCGGTCAAAAAATTTCCCTGAAAAATTGATGAACTTTGTCAATTCTTGGCTTGCTGAACCGTGGGAACAGACAGAAGTCAAAATGAATTCAAAGGTCGTGCTTGATAGACAAACAGGGCTTGAAGAAAATATCATTCCTGACGCTGCTCAAATTTTGACCGCAGGAATTGACGTTCAAAAAGATTGTTTCTACTACGCAATAAGAGCGTGGGGAGCATATATGACATCGTGGGGAATAACTCACGGACAAACGTTCTCGTGGTCGGAACTTGAAGCGATAATGAACAGAGCTTTTCAAAAAGAAAGCGGGGAGTTTGTTCAAGTCAACCTTGCTGCGATAGATTCAGGCGACCAGACTGACGATGTTTATGACCTTTGTGCAATGGCTCAAGACTGGCTTGTTCCGATAAAAGGGAGCAGCCGTCCTATGCTATCACGTTTTAAAGTCAGCATGATTGACAGAGTAAATTCAAAAGCACACGGCTTGCGACTTTATATTGTTGACGGCGGTCAATATAAAGATATGATTGCAGCCCGTCTGAACCGCTCGAATGGTCGAGGTTCTTTCATGGTGTTCAATGGTTGTGACGAAGAATATGCAGAGCAACTTTGTTCTGAAGAAAAAGTTCCTGCAAAAAACGGCGGTTTTATATGGCAGCCGAAAACATCACATATAAACAATCACTTTTTGGATTGCGAAGTTTATGCTTCTTTAGCAGCAGACCTTCTCAATGTTAGATATTTGGAAGATTTGCAAGCAACGCAGAATTTCACAAAAGCAGAAACCCAACAATCTGCAAGTCTTGTTCAGAACCCTGAAAGCTGGATTCACACTCCGCAAAGTTGGTTGAAATAAGGAGAAAATATGAACAACTTACAAGAACAACTTCAACAAATAAACAAAGCGATTTCAGCAATTGAAGGCGGCTGTCAAGAATACACAATCAACGGAAGACGATTTGTTCGTCCCGACTTGTCAAAATTGTATTCAGAAAGAGCTGCAATCAATTCGCAAATTGCAGCAGAACAGAACAACGGAATCGGGTTGAACACTTTTGTTGCTCGTTTTGATAGAAGGTAAAAAGTATGGAACAGAAACAGAAAAGAAATAATTTGAATATTCTCGACAAGGCAATATCTTTTATTGCTCCGCGTGCTGGTTTTGAACGACTGGCATGGAGAAACGCTGCAAGAAGTTATGATTCAGGAAGTACAAACAGACTGAATTCAGGCTGGACACCTGTCAATGCTCCAGCGGAAACGGTCAATCAAACTCAAAGAGATTTGCTTCGTGCAAGAGCAAGAGATCTTGAAAGAAATGCCGATATTGCTGAAGCAATTGTCGGAGCTTTTGAAAGAAATGTTGTCGGAATTGGAATGCAAATTCAAGCGAAACCATTCAAGAAAGACGGCACTGAAGACAAAGAACTTGCTCAAAAAATGGAAGATATTTTCTACGATTGGAGCAATAAGGAAAATTGCGACGTTGCGGGCGAACTTTGTTTTGAAGAAATGCAAGAAATGATTGTTCGCAGAAAAATTGTTGACGGCGGCATTCTCGCTGTTATGTCTGACAACCCTTATTCAAAACAAGGAATTCAATTCATGTTGCAGCTTCGCGAAGTTGACGAAATTGACGGAAATAAATTTTCTTATCAATTAAATGAAAACGGAAATCGAATCATCAACGGAATTGAAGTCAACAAATACAACAAACCCGTTGCGTACTGGTTGAAAAACATTACTCCCGACGGATTGCAAATCGGAGAAAGTCAAAGAGTTGCCGCAAGTCGCGTTTTGTATATACGAAAGAAGAAAAGACCTTCACAAATTAGAGAAGTGTCAAAACTTGCTTCCACTGCGGACCGCATTCGCGATGTCAACGAATATTCTGAAGCTGTTTCAATCAAAGAACGTGTTCTTGCGTGTTTATCTGTTTTTATTAAGAAAACTATTCCGGGCGGGGGTGTTGGACGTGGTAGCACTCCGACAAATCAAAAGGACGCTTCAACTGGTTACGGAACAAAAACACTTGCTCCGGGTATGATTACAGAATTACAACCGGGCGACGATGTTGCTTCTGTCAATCCTTCAGGACAAGCAAGTAATGCAAAAGAATTTATTACTTCACAACAGCGACTTTCTGCAAGCGGTCAAGGTTTATCTTATGAAGCAGCTTCAAGAGATATGTCACAAGTGAATTATTCTTCTGCTCGTCAAGGTATGCTCGAAGACCGCAAGACGTATGAAAGCGAACAAGAGTTCCTGAAGCGTCATTTTTGCCGCCCTGTTTATCGTGAAGTTATCACGCAAGCTGTTCTTGCCGGGAAGCTGCACATTCCTGATTTTTTTGAAAATAAAGAAAATTATTTGTATCACAACTGGATTGCTCCGGGTATGAGTTGGATTGACCCTCAAAAAGAAGTAAACGCAAACAAAGTTGCTCTTGAAACAAATCAAACAACACTTGCTCAAATTTGTTCGCAAAACGGTCAGGACTGGAGAGAAGTTGCAACTCAAAGAGCTGAAGAAATCAATTTCATGAACAATCTTAATAAAAAGAAAGGGCAGAAAAATGACAAAGAAACGAAAGAATAAAAAGAGGGTTCAAAATATGCCCTGCTTTTTTACGCGAGATTTGAATTCTGACAAAAACAAACCGAAAGCAGTTGTTGCTCGGAATGAGAAACCGCCGTTGAATACACGCTGCGAAAGAACATTCGCTTTTGAAGTTCGAGAAATTGACGAAGAAAACAGAAAAGTTCATGTTTCGTTTTCAAGCGAAAAACCTGTTGAACGCTGGTTCGGGGCTGAAATATTGTGTCACGACGCTTCAGCTGTTCAGCTTGATAGAATTCGCGAACTCGGAGCTTCGTTGTTCAACCACAATCGCGATATACTTGTCGGAATTCCTGAAAATGTTGTTTTGAATGAAACAGAAAGAAGATGTCACGCAGACATTATCTTTGACGACGACGAAGAAAGCGAAAGAATTTTCAGGAAAGTCAAAAAAGGTTTTCTTCGCGGGATTTCAGTCGGTTATTCGGTTGAATGCTGGGAAGAAGTCAAAGCTGGAGCAACATCATCAAACGGACGTTTCACAGGTCCCGCTTATGTTGCTACAAAATGGACACCGCTTGAAATTTCTTTTGTTACTGTCCCGGCTGATACCGATGTCGGAGTAAACAGAGAAGTTGAAGAATTTACAAATATAAAAAATGTACATCGTACGGAAAGGGAAAGAAACATGGGTTTACAAGAACTATGCAGACAATTAGGTCTTAATTATGATGATTTAATTGCAAGAGGTTTTTCTGAGGCAGAAATTCGTTCTATGTGTTCACAGATTCAGAAAAGAGCTGAAGAAACAGCAGACGAAGAAGACGCTGAAAAGAAGAAAAAAGAAAAGGACGAAAACGAAAAAGCAGCTGCAATTGCTTCTGTAAGAGCTGAAGAAATGCAGAGAGCAACTGAAATCGTTTCAATGTGCAGAGATTTTGAACTTGATTCTGCTGACTATATCAAGGAAGGCAAATCTGTTGACGAAGTCCGTTCAATTATTCTGAACAAAGTCAAAACCGAAAGAGCTGCTCTTGCTGCTGGCAATGTTCAAATTGTCGGAGAAGCTGAAGCAGACAAAATCAGAGCAGCTGCTGTTGACGGTTTGCTTTTAAGAGCGAATATGATCAGAGAAGCTGACGCTGACAAATCTGCAAATGATTTTCGTTCAATGAGTATGCGTGATTTAGCCGTTGAATGCTTATCTCGCGAAGGTGTTTCAAATGCTCACAGGCTATCTGATGAAGAATTATTCCGCAGAGCAGTAACTCCTGACAGTCAGTTCGTTTCTATTGTTGACAACACTGTTAAAAAATCAATGGCGACAGCGTACAGAGGAGCTGAACCGACATTCGACAAATGGTGCGGAGTTGGAAGCAATTCAGATTTCAAAGAAACTGCTCGTTATCAATTATCAGAAGCAGGAGAGCTTCTTCCATTAAGTCAAACAGGTGAAATCAAATTTGACGAAATGAAAGACAGCAAAGCAACAACTAAAGTGTTGACTTATGCTCGCGGCTTTGGTTTCACCCGTCAAGCTCTAATCAATGACGATTTGGGAGTTTTGACAAAAATTCCTGCAACTTATGTCAGAGCTGCACTTCGTGGAAGAAATAAACTTGTTTATAAAACACTTGCAGGCGGCAAGACTTATGACGGAAAACTTTTGTTCCATGCGGATCATAACAACACAGGAATAGCAGGAAAACTTTCAATTGCCACTCTTTCAGAGTTGACAAAACTTATGAGAAAGCAGAAAAACATTCGAGGTGTTGAAACTCTCAACAACAAACCTGAATTTCTCATTGTTCCTGCGGCTCTTGAAGCAGATGCTGCTCAATTGTTAGTTTCAACAGCTGACCCTGCTGCAAACAATTCAGGTGTTGCGAACATATACAGAAATTCTTTGAATTTAATCGTTGACGCAGAACTTGACGACTATTCAGAAACTCAATACTATGTTGCAGCAAATTCAGCAGATGTTGACACAATCGAAGTGACATATTTGAACGGTAATAAACAACCGATTCTTGAATCTCAAGTCGGTTTCGATTTTGTCGGTATTCGTTGGAGAATTCTTGACGACTTCGGTGTTTCCGCTCTTGATTACAGAGGACTTGCAACAAACATCGGAAAATAAACCCGCAAAGACGCACTGCGTCAATGCCGAAAGTTAAGGGGAGCAACAACTCCCCTTGCTTTATATAAAGTTATTACTCAAACAGAACGAAATTCTGAAGGAGAAAGTCCCGAAAGTTTGTTCTTTCTGTTCAATATAGGAGAAAATCAAATGGCACAATTTATTCAAAAAGGTGACATTGTTGACTATACAAACAGCGGCGAAGCTGCTATTGAATACGGTCAACTTATTGTCGGAAAAGACAAAGTCTTCGTTGCAGCTGAAGAAATTGCTCCCGGTGCAACAGGCGGAGTTCACGCTTCAGGTGTTTTTGAAATAGCAGCAGAAGCAACCGCAGCTTTTGCATTCGGTCAAAAAATTTACTATGACGCAACAAACAAAGTTGCAACCGCAACAGCTGAAACAGGTTCAACAACAAAAACTCCGAATGCTTATATCGGAATTGCTGTTGAAGCAAAGGCTGAAAAGACTGCAACTGCAAAAATTAAACTTTAATATTGTAAAAAACAACAGCTGAAGTGTGGTTTCATGCTTCAGCTGCGGTTTTTGGAGAAAATTCAATGTTTACTGAAAACAAAAAACAATTCTTGAATGACTTCGGAAGAAAACTGAAGTTCACTCTCCCTGAAGGAACAGTCATTGACAAAGGTCAAGACGGTGAAGACCTTCTCGGAATATATGACAAAACTTACACAGACGCAACTCTCGGTTATTTAGCAACAAAGAATTCAAAGCCGCGTCTGACGTGTATTGAAGAAGATGTCGCTTCAGTTGTAAAAGGTTCTACTGTTGAGATTGAAGGAGTTTCGACAAAATACAAAGTTTTTGACACATCTGACGACGGAACAGGGTTCGCAATTATCGAATTGAGCAAATAAAATGATTGAAGCAAAACTTGAAAAATCTGAAATTGAAAAATTGCAAACATTTTTCAACGCAACAAATAAACAATTGAACAACGCTTCAAATTACGCTTTGCGGGAAGTTATAAACTGGGTAAAATCGCAACTTGTTAAAAGAACCGCAAGCGAAACAAAGATTCAACAAAAACCACTCACGCAAAAAACATCAAAAGGAACTGCAAGAATTCATTCTTCAGTTGATAAAACGAACAAGACGGCTCGTTTATGGTTCGGGACTTATAAAATATCACTGGCAAGATTAAACCCGCGACAAATCGGCAAGGGTGGCTCTAAAAAACGCAAAAATTCACGGGCTGGGGTTGTTGCTGGTGTCGGTGGCTCAATTTTCAGACAAGGGGCTTTTCTCATGCCTATTCGCAAAAAAACAGGCGAAGCAGGGGTTGTTCCTTATCAGGTTATGAAAAGAGCAGGACGCGAGCGGCTTCCGATTATTAAGCAAACTTTTGACTATTCAGACAAAGCAATCACAGTTGAAAAAGAAATCATGTCACAAGTTCCGAAAAAACTTGCTGACACATTAAGGGCAAAATTGAAATGGCAAACGGAAAAGAATTGAAAAATTATCAAAACGCAATTGAAAAAGCGTTGACTGAAAAATATCCCGGTTTCACGATTAAGGTTTTTAAAAGTCTGCAAGAAGAAGAAACGCTTCCTGCAATTGTTGTCAATAAACCTGTTCTTGAACCGAAAGACCCGACAATGCAAATTGCTTCAAAATTCAGAACAACAGCTCAATTGAATATTTTCGTTGTGTATTCCGCAGCTGATGAAGACAACGAAATTGAATGCCTTCAACAGAGTGCAAATCTTGCAAAATTTATCAACAAAAATCTGTTCGGAGAAAGAACCCCCGCAACAGTTTCACTTGTTGAACCAGTTTTTGAAGAAGGGCTTGAAGAATATTTCATTCAGAGAATAGATTTTGAGCAAACAATCGAAATTGTATCAGATAACTAAAAAAGGAGAAAAACAAATGGGCGAAAAATTCACAGAACAAAACGTCTTCAGTATTTCAGACGCGACGATTGCTGTTGTTTCAGCAAACACTTCATCAACTTACACAAAGGGTAAAAGAATCACCGTTCCTGAACTGCAATCAATGGACGTCACAATGACAAAAGAAACAAAAGACGCAACTTACGGAGCGGGCAAAAAAGCTGACAGCTTCACAATTCTGACCGGGCTTGATGTCAAGTTTGAATCAGTGAACATTCCGCTTGAAGTTATTGCTGCGATAAACGGAGCAACAATCAAAACAGAAGGAGCTACACCGAATGCAAAAACTGTTCTTGTTGACACATCAACTCAAGTCCCTGCTTTGTTCAATCTTGAATTTAAGACAGATTATGTGAACGGCGAAGCTGCTGACTTTCATATGGAATTGCCTTGCGTTAAAGGTATTCTTGACATCGTTTCAAAAGCTGACGACTACTGGACTTGTTCTTTTGAAGGAACTGCTGTTGAAAGAAAGAAAGACCATGAATTGAGAATCATCACGGCAAACGAAACAGCGGTTGCACTTGAAGACACTACTTCAACAACACCTTCAGGAACAGAAGACACACCTCAAGAATAACAAAACTTGATTTAAAAACAAAAAAGGGTTGCTTATAGCAGCAACCCTTTTTTGTATGCACTTATAACACAGGAGAAAAGAAAAAATGGTTGATTCAATTGTCAATCCTGAAATCATTATTGAATTACAGGGAGAAGAAAGAAAAATCGAATTCAAGCTGAAGAATTTTGCAGCATTGAAAAGAATTCACGGCATTTCGGAAGGCGACCTTCTGAACGGGCTTATTAACGGAGATACAGGAATGCTTCCTTTTGCGATATGGTGCGGAACTTTGAAATTTGCTCCGTTTGACCCTGCTGAACCTTTAAAAATTGAAAGTCAAGCAAATCTCGAACAATTATTTGATTTGAATTTGTCTGAACTTAAAGAGCTGTCAGACAAAGTTGTTCAAGCTGTTGAAGCATATCTTCCGAAAAGACCGCAGGACCATAAAGAAAAACAGAACGGCGGTTCTAAAAAAAAGACAGCAAGCAAGCCCCGCAAGAAAAAGAATACATAATTGACTGGGCTTATTTATATTACGCGTGCATAACGCATTTAAGGTGGACAGAAGCCATGTTTTGGAATTCAACACATAGAAAAATTGTTGAAGTTCTTGAAGTGGACAGAGAAGTCAACAATCCGAAAAAGAAACGAAAAAATACTCCAGCAGGAAAACCGAAAAAGCAATCAGAAAAAATTTCTGTTACTGAAGCACTGAAAAGATTTTGAGGAAATTAAACAATGGCAAGCAATGTCGGAAATATTAAAGTAAAATTGAACCTTGATTCCGCCGCTTATGAGTACGGACTGAAAGCGTGCGTCAATTCAACAAAAACGCTTCAAACCGCTCTTGCAGGGCTTGGAATTGGTTTCGGTGCTGCTCAAATTGTCAAAAAAATCAAAGACATAGGAACGCAGGCAATCAAAGCGTCTTCAGACTTTGAACAAGCAGGAGTTCAGTTTGGTGTAATGCTGGGCGACGCTAAAAAAGCAAAACAGCTTGTCAATGAAATTCAAGACATGGCGAATGTCACTCCGTTTGAAACGCAAGACCTTCTCGACGCTTCAAAAACATTGCTGAATTTCGGAATCAATGTCAAAGAAGTTCTTCCTGATTTGAGAATGCTCGGAGATATTGCGGGCGGAGATAGGCAGAGAATGCAATCTTTGACGCTTGCTTTTTCTCAAATGTCTTCAGCCGGGAAGCTCATGGGGCAAGATTTGCTTCAAATGATAAATGCAGGCTTCAACCCTCTTGAACAAATGGCAAGAACAACGGGAAAATCAATCGCGGTTTTAAAAAAAGAAATGAGCGACGGAAAAATCACTGTTGAAATGGTTCGTCAAGCATTCATTGACGCGACTTCTGAAGGCGGTCGCTTTTATGGAATGATGAACAAACAGTCTGAAACCCTTGAAGGCAGACTTTCAACAATGCGTGATTCTTATACGCTTTTGACAAGAGCCATTTCAGACTTGGCTGTTCCTGCTTTAAAAGAGCAAGTGACAGAAATCACAAAGACAATCAATGCAACAACTGAATTGATAAACAAATTAAAAAGCTGGGCTGGAGCAAATCAAGTTGTTGTCGGTGGTATAAAAGACGCAGCTGTTGCAATTGCAGCTCTTGCTGCCGGAATTCCATTGACGAATGCTGCTGTTGTCGCAATTATGACTTCAATGCGTAATTTCGGGACAATAACAGCAAAAACAACAGCTTATCAAATTGCGTTTGCAACATATCTGAAAGGCGATTCTGCTCTTGCTCTTATGCAATTTAGAGCTGCATTGACCGGGACAATTGTTCAAGTTAAAGCCTTGACTGTTTCGCTTCTTGCTTGTCCTTTGACGTGGGTTGCCCTTGTTCTTGGAACTGGTGCTGCTGCGTGGTGGGCTTATAGGCAGGCAACACAAGAAACAACGAGAGCAATTGAAGAATTGAACAATGCTCAAAATGAACAAGTAAACAAAACCACTGAAGCAATTCGCACATTGAAAGAACTTCAGGGAGTAAAAAATCTTGACTACAATCAAACAAAGCGTCTTGATGAAGCAATTACTTATTTGACTGAAAAATATCCGAAATATATCGGACGTTTGAAAGAAGAATTGCGTCTGAAGGGTGAAATTTCAAGAGCAACCGCAGAACAGATTGCAAATGAAATGACACTTGCAAAAGTCAAAGAGCTTACTGAAAGAAAGCAGAAAATCGACAAAAAAGTTGACAGGGCTGTCAAAGGTTATAAACAGCAACAGCTCATTTCTGCTGCTCGTTTCGGAACTCCTATTTCTACGGAAGACACAGGAAGACGCGGAGCAAGCAAAGCACTTCAACGCGATCAGGACGCTATCAACAAAGAACTTGAAAATGTCAAAAAAGAACGCGAGGGCATAATCAATGAATTGACTGCTCTTGAAAAAGATGTCAAAGTTCCTTCAGTGTCAACAGCTGGCGAAGTTGATGAAAAAGCAGCAAAGAAAGCTGCTGCTGAAGCGAAAAAGCGTCAGAAAGAAGCTCTTGACTTAAAGATTGCACAACTTGAACAAGAAAAATATATTGTCGAAAGAACTGACGAAGAAATTTTTCAAATCGAGTTGAAACAGGCTGAAGCAAAACTCGCTGCAACGAAAAAAGGAACTTCCGAACACGCTCAAGCTCTTGCTCAGAAATTAAAACTTGAGCAGGACCACGCAAAGAAGGTTCGAGAACTTCAACAATCCTTGCTCGTTCAACAGATTGAAGCGGACAAACAATCAATTGACGCAAGAATTTCAAACCTTGAATTGCAGCGTTCAGCTTATCAAATAAGCAAAAGACAGCAGCTTGAAGGCGAAATTGCATTGATACATGAAAGAATTGCTCTTGAGAAAAAATCTCTCGATGAACAACTCAAGCTCATGGGAAACAATGAAATTGAAAAAGTCAAACTTCGTCGCGACAGTATAAAAACACAAGAACAGCTGACGCAGGAATTGACCCGGAAAAATGTTGAATTAAAAACTTACGAACTGGAAAAATTCAAAAGTTTTACAGACGGAATGACTTCCAGCTTCTCAAGCTCTTTTTCTTCAATGTTAAAAGGTGAACAGACATTCGCTGACGCTTGTTTCTCGTTGCTCGATTCTTTGGTTGACAATTTCATTGATTCGGTTGTGAATATGACTTCCGAATGGGTGACACAGAAAATGCTTCAAGTTGCTTACAACAGCATTTTTGCAAGCTCAACAGCTGCAACAAATGCAACTGTTGTTGCGTCAAACGGACTTGTTGCTGCGAGTAACACCGCAACAGCTGGTTCTGCTGGGGCATTGAGTGCAGCAAATGCTGTTTTGACAACAAGCAACGCAACCGTTGCAGCGTCAGCAGGAGCTGCGGCAGCTACAACTGCAACTTCTGCGGGTGTTATGGCTGGAGCTTCCGCAACTATGGCGGGCGGGGTCACAGCTCTTGTTTCTCCTGTCACAAGCCTTGCGGGTGCTTTTTTCTCGTTAGCGACAGCGAGTGCAATTTGTGCTGTTACGCTCCCGGTGATTGCATTATCAACAACAATCATTGCGTTGTCTTCAGCACTTGCAGCGTTAAGCCTTGGAATGATGAACGCGACAATGTTATTGACAGCAACAACTTCAATGATGTTTGCTCCGATTTCTATTATGTTGACAGCTGAATTTGCGGTCATAGGTGCAGCGGCGACAGTTGCAGCAAAAGCCGTTGCAAGTTTAGCAGTTGCCCTTGCAGCAGCTTCAGCGGCAGCAATTCCACTTGTGGGCTGGGCTATTGCTCCGGGTGCTGCACTTGCAACAGGGGCGGCAATTATGGCAGCAGATTCTCTTGTTCAATTCAGAGAAAAAGGCGGACCAGTTGAAGCCGGGAAACCTTATGTTGTCGGAGAAAAACGACCTGAATTGTTTATTCCTGACAGAAGCGGAACAATATTGCCTGACACGTCTGCATTGAACGGGGGCGGCGGAACTACAAATCAATATTCGATTTCAGTTTCAATGCCTATTTCAACGACTGACGCAAAGAGCTTTGAATCAAGGCTTGACGAATTTACAAACAGAATTCATTCAAACTTGTCAAAAGGCATAAAGAAACGCAAACTGACACCACTTACGAATTAAAGGAAGGCTGAAAATGTCGAATAAAATTTTCCCCGAATTTCAGGGGTGGTCCATAGAAAAAACAAAAACTCCGATATGGAAATCAAACGTCTATGAATCTGAAAGCGGTCGGGAAACTCGAACTCAAAAATGGAGTTTCCCGCGTTATCGCATTGAATTAAATTACAATTTTATAACCGACAATAGCATTCAAAGTGTTACGCTTGCAAAAGGCGAACTTGAGAAGCTGCAAGGGTTTTTCAATTCTGTCGGCGGAAATTTTGAAGACTTCCTTTACAGGGACGATGTCGAAAATCATTGCGAAAATCAGACATTCGCTGTCGGTGACGGAGTTTCAATTCAATTTCAGCTTGTTCGCTCATTGCCTGACTGGATTGAACCCGTCAGAGGTATTGTTGAAGCTCCGCACATATTCATAAACGGAGAAGAAACAACGGCATTCAGATATTCAAACACTGGGTTGATTATATTTGACGAAGCTCCGCCTGCTGGAAGTCTTCTTTCTTGGAGCGGCTCTTATTATTTCAGAGTACGTTTTGAAAATGAAGAACTTGAACTTGAGAGAGAATGGGAAGGACTTTGGAGCGGAGAAATTTCTTTGCTTACTGTTAAATAAAGGAGAAGAAACAATGAAAAAAGCAAGTCCCGAACTCGTTCAATTTCTTGCTTCTGAAGATAGCGAAAAAATAAGAATTGCGGACTTATACAGATTTAAACTCACAAACGGAACTATTCTTGCATACACTTCAGCCGATTTTGATATTACTTACAAAGATTTGATATATTCTTGTGACAGTGCTTGCATTGCTCGTTCTGAAATATCATGGGACTGCGGTTTGTCGGTTGATGATGTAACAATCGAACTGAACCCGTCAGACGAAAATCTTGTCGGAACTGTCAGAATGATTGAAGCCTTCAGGAACGGAACTTTTGACGGTGCTGAAGTTCAAATGGACCTTGCATTTTATAAGGACGGCTGGGACCAGGAGCCGCTTGTTCTTGAAAATATGTTCAGCGGGAAAGTTGATGTTGAAGAAGTATCGGGAAGTTATGTCAAACTTAACGTCAAATCAATGACAGAATTATTGAATCAAGACTTCCCTTCGGCTGTTTATCAGGCTTCATGTTCTTATTCTTTATACTGCAACGCTTGCGGAGTTAAGAAAGAAGACCATTCTGAAGAAAACACCGTTGAAAGCGGAAGCACTCGAAAGAAAATTGTCTGTTATTTGTACAGGTCCGGGAGCTACTATCAAAACGGAGTGATTGAATTCATAAGCGGTGCAAATAAAAACATAAAAAAATCAATCAAGCAGCAATCGAACGGGCTTCTTGAATTATCAACCCCGCTTCCTTTTGAACCTAAAAAGGGCGACTGGTTCATTGTTTCTGCGGGTTGCGACAAAACAATTTCAATGTGCAAGCAAAAATTTTTCAATCTTGCAAACTACAACGGAACTCCGTTCATTCCGAAAGCTGATTCAAGTCTGTAAAGGAGAAAAAATGAACCCTGATATTGAGAGAATAAGCAAGCTCAAACCATATTCAAAAAGATATATAAAACAACACGAAGAAGAAATCAGACAGAACATTGTCCGTATTGCGAAAAAATATCTCGGAGCAAAATATCACGTTAACGGAATGCTTCCTTATAGAGCTTCAGACTGTCACACTTTGTTGATTATGGTTTTTGCAGAAGCTCGCTTGATTAAATTGTTTCAGCCTGAATTCTATCGACCTGACTTCAGTTTTCACACTTGCAAAGAAACATATTTGCAAGGAATTCAAAAGTTCGGAACGGAAACACGAAAAAAGCGTCCCGGCGACATTATTCTATACAGATACGCAAAGCTAATCGACCACGCGGGCATTGTTATTGATGAAGACGGAACAATGATTGACAATTGCATAACTCGCGGCTGCACATTACAAGACTACAATCAGGAAGTCAACAAAAACAGAGAAGTTGCAACATATTCATTTTGGCAAGAGTAGGAAAGAAACATGGGCTTTCAAAGACAAAAAACACAGGCGGTGTCACAAACAGAGCCGCGAATAAATGCGTTAAAATATGAGCAATCGACATTCGGTGCAACAAAGTCTGTTGTCTATGGAACAAACAGAATTTGCGGAAACATCATTGAAAGTGTTGACTTTGTTTCTACTGCTCACACAACCAGTGGCGGACGTATGGGAAAAGGCGGACGCGGCGGCAGGCAGTCTGAAACAACTTACACATACACAGCAAGGGTTTTGATAGGACTTTGTTTCGGTGAAATTCAGGGAATTAAAAAAATTCTTATTGAAGACGAAGTTCATTCTCTTTCTGATTTGGGTTTCAATCTTTTCAGAGGAACAAAAAATCAGGGTGCATGGGGTGAAATGCAAACTCTCCACCCCGAACGTGCTTTGAATTATAGAAATCTTGCTTATGTTGCCGGGAATATTGATTTGACTTCTTCTGCGTCTGTTCCGCAATTCAATTTTGAAGTCAACGGAAAATTCACTGCGAACAAAGATGATATTGACCCGGTAATTACTGAAGGTTTTAATTTTTCAACAAATTCAGGAACGCTGACCGTTGTTTCAGGCGACCTTGAATATGCTCAATATTATAAATCAGACAAAAGTTGCCAGCTTGTCTATTACACCGCAAACGGCGAAGAAAAGACTGTTGAAAACTTCACAAGATATTCAAGAAACGGCAGCAAATATTCGTTCAATTTGAACGGCTACGGAGCAATATCAGCTCACATTTATTTGACATATAATTCAACAATCAGACTTGACGCAAACCCGAAAGACATCATTTTTGACATTCTCACAAATCCTGTTTATGGAGCGGGTTTTCCTGAAGAAGCAATTGAAGACTTGCAAAATTTTTCTGATTTTTGCATTGCTTCAAATGTTTTTCTTTCTCCTGTCTATGATTCACAGAATGAATGTCAGGAAATTTTGTCAAATATTGCAGAAATTGCAAATTCAACTTTTGTGTGGTCGCAAGGAAAATTGAAAGTTGTTCCACTGGGCGACGCTGAATTGTCTGCAAATGGCAAGACGTGGAAGCCTGACCTT
Source organism: uncultured Candidatus Melainabacteria bacterium (assembly GCA_950096985.1). GTDB lineage: Bacteria > Cyanobacteriota > Vampirovibrionia > Gastranaerophilales > Gastranaerophilaceae > Stercorousia. The sequence continues at coordinate 122,626 of CATNBA010000001.1, read as the reverse complement.
ACTCCGATTTATGATTTGTCGGAAGATGATTTCATTGCAGACGATGAACCCGTTGTCTGCACAAGAACGCAACAAGCGGACGTTTACAATTCAGTAAAACTCGAATATTTGAACCGGGCGAATGACTATAATCTTGAAGTTGTTGAAGCTCAAGACCTTGCAGACATAGAACTTCACGGACTGCGTCCAGCAGACACACTGAAGGCTCACGAAATTTGCACAGACGAAGTTGCACAACGCACAGTCCAGCTTGCACTTGAAAGAATGCTTGCTGCTCGTAACAAATACAAGTTCAAATTGCCGTTGAAGTTTATTCTTCTTGAACCCGCAGACATTGTGACAATCACATATAAGAAACTGGGGCTTGAAAGAGAACTTGTCAGAATTAAATCAATCAGCGAAGACGACGGGCAGCTTCAGCTTGAAGTTGAAGAACTTGTTGTCGGAGCGGCAACTCCTGCAAAAATCGCACATCAAAGGGCAGAAGGAACAAAAATTGACTATTCTCAAGGGGTCGGAAATATCAACCCCGCTGTTGTATTTGAACCGCCTTTTGAACTTACTCAAGAAACACTTGAAGTATGGGTCGGAATTTCTTCTCCCGAAAATCTTTTCGGCGGTGCTGAAGTGTGGGTTTCAGACGACGGCGAAACATACAGAAAAGAAGGCGAATTGACACAGCCTGTCAGACAGGGAGTTTTGACAGAAACGCTTCCGCTTTCAAACGAAGACATCGACAAAATTCACGACCTTTGTGTTGATGTTTCAATGAGCAAAGCAGAGCTTCTTTCGGGTTCAAAGCAAGATTCCGAAAGATTGAACACTCTTTGCTATGTTGACGGAGAATTGCTTGCTTACGCTGACGCTGAACTTGTTGACGATTACAAATATGAACTTTCATATTTGAATCGTTCTGCATACGCAACAGAAGCAAAGGCACACAATGCGGGAACTCAATTTTGCAGAATTGACACTCCCGCATTTTTAAAAATTCCGTTCACAAAAGACGACATCGGAAAGAAAATTGCAGTCAAACTTCCGACATTCAACACCTTCAGAGCTGGTTTTCAATCGCTTGCAGAAGTTGAACCTTATTTCTATACAATCAAAGGAACTGCACTTCAACAAGCCCCTGAAGATGTTCAAGGACTTACAAGTTATTATTCGGACGGCTTCAATGTTATCAAATGGCAGCCAGTGGACGACACACGTCCGATTGTTTATGAAATCAGGAAGGGCGACAGCTGGGCGAAAGGTCAAGTTCTTGGGAGAATTGCAGCGAACAGATACAATGCAGACGGCAACGGAATATATTTCATCAAAGCGTTTGCTCCCGATTACGGAGTGTATTCTGAACACGCAGCAGTCATTGAAATTTCAGGAGCAAGACTTGTCAAAAACGTGATTGCAATTCATGACGAAAAAGCTGAAGGCTGGAAGGGTGAAAAATCTGAATTTGTAACAGTGAACGAATTCGGAGAATTGACTTTGACAAGCACAACGCTTTTTTCTGAAATCGAACTGTTGTCAAAGGTTGGCTCTTTAGTTTTGGGCGGAACGCTTGCAACTTATGGAACTTACGAAGCAAAAAACGTGATTGACATCGGAGCTGCTGCAAGCTGTTATATTTCTTGTGATTATTCCTTTGTCGGCGAAGATCCGTTCAGTTTGTTTTCACAGATTGAACTCTTTTCGCTTGTTCAAAGTTTGTCAGGAAGCAACGGAGCTGAAATTGTCAATTCAAAAATTCAGATTGCTATTGCTGGGGACGACGACGAATTCGGAGAATGGCAAGACTTTATTGCTGGAGAATATTTCGGGAAGAAATTCAAATTCAGAGCAGTTCTTGCGTCGAATTCAACTTCTATTGTTGCAAAATTACACGATTTCAAAATAGGTGTTGACGTTCCTGACATTGTTGAAACCGGGAACGGAATTCTTATCCCGGCAGAAGGAACAACAATTCAGTTTGCAAAGCATTTTCACGCAACCCCGAATGTTCAAGTCACTATCTTGAACAAAGAACAAGGGGACGACGAAATCATAAGCAATCCGACAACCGATTCTTTTGACATTGTAATTACAAACAATGAACAACCAGTTCAAAAAACAATCAATTATGTAGTTCAAGGATATTAAACAATAAAAAAATATAGAAAAACCCCGTCAAATCAGGCGGGGCTTTTCTGTTGCACAAAGGAAGGAGAAAAAATGCAATCTTCAGTCGAAATCAAAGACGGAACAGGGCTTGAAGTATTAACTCAATTGAATGCAGCGTTTCAAACGCTTGCAAGCTGCAACACAGGAGCTTCTGAACCGACGGAAACATATCCTGCTATGCACTGGCTTGATACTTCAGGAGCAAACGCAGTCTTGAAACAGAGAAACGCTGACAACACAGCATGGATTGAACGCGGAACTTTTATTGACAACAAGTTTCACAGTGCTGACAGAACTCAAATCATTGTCAGAGAATTAACACTTTCAACGGATTGGGAAGGCGACAGCGTTCCATTCACACAAGAAATTGAAGTTGAAGAATTGTCTGAAACTGACGCTCCGACAATCACAATTGTTCCAGCCGGGACACATAGTGAACAAATGGCACAAGTTGCAGAATTTTCAAAAGTTTATCGCGGAGTTACGACGGACGGAAAAATCACATTTTATGCAAAAGAAGCAACTGTTCTTCCTGTTGCTCTACAAATGCAGCTTATTAAGTAGGAAAAGGAGAAAAGAAAATGGCAGAAGTGAATCTCATCGGCGGCGGGTCAACAGGCGGCACTGTCACAACAGGCGGAGCAGGACTTCCCCCGTCAAATTGTAGAAATTTAGAAATGAAAAAAGAAGGAACTCAAGTTTCTTTGAAATGGACAGACCCTCAAGACACGGTTATTGACGGACAATATTTGTGTTCTTGGGGCGGAACAATGATTGTCAGAAAAGCGGGTTCTTATCCTGCAAGCTCGACTGACGGAACTCTTATCAAAGACAGCAAAGTTCGGGACGCTCATTTTGCTGAAGCACTCGTTGACGAACTTCCTGACACTGAAAATGAATACTTTTACAGAGCTTTTCCTTATTCAGTCAATGGAGTTGTCAATCTCGACACGCACAATGCTTTCGGGGCTGTTATTTATGGCTTTTATATTGATACACTCGACCCGAACCCCGCAACACGTGTTCATTATATTGAAGACAACGAATATTTCAAGCCCGCAAAAATGAATTTCTCAACCGGGCTTTTTGATTATGGCGACTGGGCTGACGCGTGGTTTATAAGAAACTTGCGTCCTTGTATGCTGAAAAATGACGGCACTGTTGACTATGAACTGTACGAATACAACTACGCTTTGAAAAAAGACGGAGAACCTTCAGACATCGCAAATGCTTCTTATAACGGCAATGCAATGATTGGAATTCCGCAAGTATGGCTGAAATATGTCAAAGTCGGAACTCGTTTCTATGTTTATATAGCAAACAAGCAAGTTGATTCAGCTTTCAAAGCGTATGCTCACATAAACAACAACGGCGATTTGCTCGACGAAATATTCTTGCCGATATATGAAGGAAGTTTGATTTCAGGCAAGCTCCGCTCATTGTCAGGGCAAAGACCTGAAAGCAGCACAACAAGCGAAGCAGAAAGAAACGCAGCTGTTGCAAACGGCGAAGGCTGGTTCACAGGAGTTCTTGCAGACTGGCTTCTTATTCAAATGCTGACAGTTTTAATCGGCAGAACAACTGATTCTCAAGGAACATTCGGCAACGGGCATTATTCAGGCGGAACTCAAGCGTCACACTTGCATACAACAGGTGCTTTGAATACAAAAGGGCTGTTTTGGGGTTCTTCAGGTAATGAAGGAATAAAAATGTTCGGGCAAGAAAACGCAACGGGCGACCGCTGGGAAAGAATTGCGGGCTGGATAAATGTTTCAGGAACTCAAAAAATAAAATTAACATACGGCACAGAAGACGGTTCAACAGCGACAGGATACAACGAAACGGGTTCAGGATATATTGCAATCGGAGCAGCCCCTTCAGGAACGTCAGGCGGTTATATAAGCAAGGCAGCCTTAACTCAATGGGGAATTTTTCCTTGCGAAGCGAGCGGAAGTTCTTCAACTTTCTATTGTGACGGTTTGTGGTTCAACAATGGACAGACGGATTATGCCCTTGTCGGTGGCGATTGCGACGATGGCTCGCTTGTTGGTGCTTTTGCGTCGGACCTGAGCGATGTTCCCTCGCAGGTGAGCTGGGGCTTCGGGGCGTCCCTTTCTTGTAAACCCCTTCTATAAGGGGGTTTAGGGGATTTCTCCCCCATATCATTAAAGCCGAAGGCTTTTCGACGCAAATTTTTTTCGGGTTGAAAGAAGCAGCTGAAAAGGTTGTTTCTTTCTTCCTTGAATTTGTTTGTATTATAATAAAATTAAAAATAGGGACATAAAAAGTTGCCCTTGTCGGTGGCGATTGCAACGATGGCTCGCTTGTTGGTGCTTTTGCGTCGAACCTGGACAATGTTCCCTCGCAGGTGTACTGGGCCCTCGGGGCGTCCCTTTCTTGTAAACCCCTTCTATAAGGGGGTTTAGGGGATTTCTCCCCCATATCATTAAAGCCGAAGGCTTTTCGACGCAAATTTTTTTCGGGTTGAAAGAAGCAGCTGAAAAGGTTGTTTCTTTCTTCCTTGAATTTGTTTGTATTATAATAAAATTAAAAATAGGGACATAAAAAGTTGCCCTTGTCGGTGGCTCTTGTATCATCGGGTTGTTGAATGGCTCTTTCTGCTCGTACTTGAACGACTTGCCGTCGTACTCGACATGGGGCATCGGGGCGTCCCTTTCTTATTTTTGATTTTTATAATAGAATATAGAAAAGGGGTTCAAGAAGTTGCCCTTGTCGGTGGCAATTGCAACAATGGCTCGCTTGTTGGTGCTTTTGCGTCGAACCTGAACAATGTTCCCTCGCAGGTGAACTGGAACATCGGGGCGTCCATTTCTTATTAACAAAAATCAATAATGCTTCTTGTGTTCCTTGCCCGCATGGCAAAAATTTGTCGCAGAAGGTATGGATTAGTAACATAAGTAGAAACGGAGAATATATATTCAAAGAATTTGCGGTTGAAAGTCCATAAGACAGATAAGAAAGGAAAAATCAAATTGTGGTGAAATCTTATAATCATTTATTTGAAAAAGTAATAAGTGATTATAATTTGAGCCTTGCAATTGATAATGCAACCGCAGAAAAAGACGAAAAAAGCGGAGCAAAAGACCGTGCTGAACATATTCAAAAGAATAAAGTTCAATATATAAAGAAAATAAAGCAAATGCTTTTGAATCAAGAGTTCAAAGCTAAAAAGCACAGAGCAGATATTTTCTACGACCATACTTCACATAAATACAGGCTCATTTTGAAACCTGACCTTGAAGACGAACAGATTATTCACTGGGCTGTTATTCAAGTTTTACAACCGATTTTTATGCGTGGAATGTATGAGTATTCTTGCGGCTCTATTCCGGGACGTGGTCCGCATTATGGGAAGAAGGCAATTGAAAAATTTATTCATAGACACCCTGCTGATTGCAAGTATGTTTTAGAATTCGACATCAAAAAATTTTATCCCTCTATTGATACAGATATTTTGAAGCAAAAACTTCGTCGCATTATTCACGACGAAAAAATGATGTTTTTGCTTGAACAAATTATTGATTCAAATATTGCAGTTTTTGAAGACGGACACGAAGAACGCGTCGGAGTTCCTATCGGTTATTATACTTCGCAATGGTTCGGGAATTTTTATTTGCAAGACTTGGATCATTATATCAAGCAAGATTTGAAAGCTGCGGGGCTGTTTCGCTATGTTGATAATGTCGAAATATTCGGAAGAAATAAAAAAGAATTACACAAATCATTCAATTTGATTAAGTTTGAACTTTCAAAATTGAAACTCAAAGTCAAAGAGAATTATCAACTTTATAGATTTGATTATATTGATAAAAAAGACGGGAAAAGAAAAGGACGTTTTGTTGATTTTATGGGGTTTCGTTTTTATCGGGACAAAACAACAATCCGTCGGGCGACAATGCTCAAAGCAACCAGAAAAGCACGCAAAATGAGCAAAAAGCCGAAAATAACCGCGTTTGACAGCTGTCAACTTATGAGCAGGCTCGGAGTATTTAAACACACAAACACTCGCGGAGTATTTGAAAAATACATCAAACCGTATGTCAATATAAAAAATTGCAGGCAGGCAATAAGAACAAGACAGTTAAAAATAAATAAAAATAAGGAGAAAAAGCAATGTTCAACTTCAGAAAATCAGAAAGTTTTGAAAAACCCGTCAAACTCGACGAAACAAGTTCCGAAAACGGAGTTTATATCAGAATCAACGTGTCAGCTGACACTGTTTCCGATAATGACGGAAACGAAAAAATAAAATATTCATATCTTGAAGCATATTGCAGCAAAGAAGAATTTGAACAATTCAAGCTCGCTTGCAGGGTACAGAATAAAGATGTCACAGCAGAACAGATTGAATATGATTACAAGCTCGACACCCCCGTTGAATACGAAGAAACAGGCTTCACTTATAAGCCGAAATGGGCTGAAGAAATTTACATCGGTTTAATTGAAAAAGGAACAAAATTTCCTTCAATATTCCCCATGTTGATTTATGATTCAACAAAGAAAAAAGAACGAGCTGTCGAAATGACGCTTCAAGACCTTACTGCATTGACAATGTTTCTTGCTGCAAAACAGCAACAGTATTTCAAAGAGAAAAAAGAAGCAGAAATCGAAGAATAAAGTTCATGGCTGGGCGGTTGGGTAGATAATAACGAACGCAATTGCTGCGGGGCTGGGTGTGCGGACCTGGTCCCGCATTCTCGTTGTTACGTTCGGGCAGGGCATAAGCTCAAAGGGCTGTCTTTTGGCAGCTCTTTTTGCGTGCAAAGGAGAAAAAATGAAAAAACTTTTCAAAAAAACAAAAGATATAATTATCAAAATTGACGATTTCCGGGAAGAAAAACTTGAAAATTTTATTGCAGACGAAATTTTGTCAAAACTGGACGAAAACGACAGCATTGACAAACTGGAAAAGAAAGCAATTCTTGCAGGAATAACCGCCGCAAATGCTTATTTGACGACATACGGTGTCCCCGTCCTTCCTGAAGATATAAAAGAACAAATTGCAACCGCAGCTGTCAAATCGCTCGGAAAAGCAAACAAATTTCTTCAGAAGCAGCTGAAGAAAACCTCAAAATCATATAAAAAAAGACACAAAGGGGAAGAAGAATGACAAATTTTGAGAAATTAAACAAAAGAAAAACTTATATCGGTTTACAATATGGAACAAGCCTGATTGCAAAGAAAATTCGCAAATATTCAAAAAGCTATGCTCCAAACTCAAAAGAAATTCCGACACACGTTTTCGCGTTAGTCTTCAGGCTGGGTGAATGGTGGGTTTATGAATCGCACGCAAAAGGTTTCAAAAAGCTCGGAATTCCTGAAGGGGTTCGACGTTATACAATTGACAAATGGCTTGAAATTGAAAAGAAAACTCAAGAAGAATTCAAACTTTATCCGCTCAAACTTAATTTCAAAACACTTGAGAAAAACATCGGTTTTCCTTATGGAACAGGTGACATTGAAAGTCTGCTGCGTGCTGCAATTTTTCACAGGAACGGGAAACAAAAAGACCGTCCCGGCTTGATTTGTTCAGAATATATTGCGTTGTGTTCTGAAGACATTCAGAAGTTCTGCAACCTTCCCGCGTGGTGTATAACTCCAGCACATTTTCAGCATTATATTGATACAAAAGGAATAAAAGCGGAAGGGAGAGAAAATGAAAATTGAAATCTTGCTCACGATTGTGGGACTGTTTCTGTCGGTTTGCGTCAATCTTTGTGCAATTGCGTTTTTTGCAGGACAAATGAAAGCACAGCAGGAAGCACACAAAGAACAGTTGAAAGAAAACAAAACCAGTTTTCAAAACACAATTAACGAAATAAAAAAGAGTTTCAAAGAAACGGTTGACGATATAAAACAGGACTTCAAAGACAAATTGCACGATATAAAAGAAAATATCACAGAAAAAATGACAGAGAACTCAAAGCGATTTGAAGAAAATCTTTCTCGCTTGGAAGGCAAACAGGACAAACACAATTCCGTTATTGAAAGACAATTTTTGCTTGAGAAAAAAGAAGAAGTCAACGAAGAACAAATCAAAGTTGTAAATCATAGAATTAAAGACCTTGAAGCTAAAGTCGGTTAAATAAAAAGGAGTTTACACAATGGAACAAGAAATCATTGAAATAAATCACAACGGACGAATTGTTCAGATGTGGTCGTTTGTATATTACGCAATGATAAATTGCAAAGGGGGTTAAATTATGCAATACAACGAACTTTTCAAAAAAGCTCTTGCGTTTGTTTTGAAATGGGAAGGCGGTTTTGTCAATGACCCCGACGACAAAGGCGGAGCAACAAACAAAGGAATTACTCAGAACACATACAATTCATATTTGAAATCAAAAGGAATGCAAGCAAAATCAGTCCGCTATATTACACAAGCAGAAGTTGAAGACATTTATTATAAGCAATACTGGTTGAAATCAGGCTGCGAAAAGATGTCAAAGAAATTCGCTGTTCTTTGTTTCGACACTGCTGTCAATATGGGGACAGGTATTGTCAAAGCAACAGGAATGACACGCAACGAAGAATTTCTGAAAGCTGCTGAATATAAATTCCCCGAAAAGTATATTGAAGCAAAAAGGGCGAAATATTATGAGTTTGCAAAATACGGAAATCAAAAGAAGTTTCTGAACGGTTGGTTGAATAGATTGAACGCAGTTGCAAAGTTTATTCAAACATTATAAAAACATTCTTCTTCATTCTTTCTCCTGTTATATAGTGCAGCAGCCCGCTTGAATAATTGAGCGGGCTTTGTATTATGAACACAAAACAGAATTCTTTTCTTCATTCTTATAGCTAACAGCAACAATTGAAGCACTGAAAGCGTGTGCTGTCAGTGCTTTTTTATTGTTAAATGGCGAAAAGTGCCTATTTTAGCGGGTTTTAGCCCCTCAAGGTACTTCCCCGCCCCACCGGGTCATGCGGGTAGAGAAACTCGCGTTCCTTCACTCATTTTATGAAGAAATTTTTGTGCATGTTTTGCAGGTTTTGCCCTCAACCTCAAAAGGCACGCTATAAAAGCGAAATGCACATCAAAAATTTATGCAGGAAAATTTTTTCAACGTTTTCTTTTCTCAATCGGAATATTTTTGCGGAATATTTTCTGCGAAAAAATAAAATCAAACTGGACAAATCGGGACAGAAGTCCCTCAAACCAAGAAGAAAAACAATAAGTTATAAATCAAAATGAAGCAATAACAAGACATTCGATATTTTGTTGACGTCAACAAAATGGTTCAATTTTTTAGATATTCCGGGACGCATGAATTTTTATGTTATAATTCCATTTATGAAAAAAGACAAAGACAAAGTTGTAAATATGAAAGAATTTACTTTCGGTAAAGAAATGGAAAACGATTTTGAAGAATTTCTTCCGATATGGAAAAACTTTTGGGAAACAAAAAACATTGTCACATCGTTATTTAATCAAATTATGACAAGCACACAACTTTTGCTTGCAGCAATTATCACTGCAAAAAAGTTCAAAGCGTTAGACAAAAAATGTAAAATTATGATTAAAAAAGAACTTGAAGCAATTATCGCAATGCTTGAGCTTTAAGCAGCAACTTTTATTGTTAAGAAAAATAAGCGATTGCGAATATCAACTCGCAAGCTCGGAAATTTCAAAAATGTTCGAGCGTTGCGTGAATAACTCCACCAATTAAGATAAGAGCCGAAAGGCTCTTTTTTTGTTATTTTGTCTTGTTTGTAAATAAATGTAACAAGTAGAAGTTTATTATTAAAGTTTTAAATATTTCTGCCGTTATGAATTTTAGAAGGAATGTGTGCAGTATAAAAATTGTATAAATTCCTTAAAGGTATATATTTTATATTTCAATAATATATAATATTACGAAATGTAAAAGGTTAAAAAGCTCTATATTCGTGCAAAAACACTACTTTTGACATGAAAAATTGTAAAGAATATTACCATGAGCGCAATTTCAGTTTAAAAAATGTTTTTACATAGACATAGAGAAGTATAAGTATATTTATCATGCAAAGTTTTGAAAGGACGAAACTATGAGTGTGCAGCAATTAAGTTCTGAGTACATTAAAAAAGTAAACCCGCAACAGGTTCAACAATGGATTGAAGAAGGACGAGTCAAGCAGCAAGGTAATCAATATTTTGTTGCCGGAAATAACATTAATATTTTTCCTGATAGCTGTTATGTAAAAGATGGTGATGCTGCCAAGATATATAAAGTTGATGGTAAAGGTACAATTATCGAGAGAACAACATCTCAGCCAAAAGGAGAAGTTGTCGGCACTCCGCAAAAATCATACTCTATATCAGTGGCAAATATAATTGAAAGAATGGGTCTTACTGATGAAAATTTAAAAACTGCGTTTAATACATTCTTGAGTAATCAACAAGGTTTGACTATAGATAAGGATGGTAATATAAACTTTAGTAATCAAGCAGCTTTAAATAATGCTCTAGCTTCTTTTGCAAAATTGCATCAAGAAAGTTTTGTTGATCCTAAAGCGTCTAAATTTGTAGAATTTACACCGAATTCAGACCAGGCTGTAATTGCAAAATTAAAAGAAGATGGTGCTATAGTTGAACAACCGACAGAACAAGGTGGTAAAAGGTTTGCAGTACAGAATGAAGCTATTATAAACGATATTTTAAAAGAACAGATTGGTGAAACTTCTTTCGAAGCATCAAACCCGAGATCAGCATCAGTAGAGGCTGGTGTTACAACTACTTCTACAACAAAAGAAGGAATGGTAGATGTTCCTGAAAATTTACGTGACAGCAAATTTGGTCGAAAACAGGTAGAAAAAGATGCAAGAGAAGCATATTCGGAATTGGTTGCAAATGCGGATTCAGATATGAGAGATGCAATTGATCTTTATATTGCTGAAAGAAAATATAATGGTAAAATTGACAAAAAAATGAATGAGTTGTTGGAATATAAGACAACTATGGGCGGTACAAAAGAGAAAAAAGCAAAACGAGATGCAGCTGATATTGTACAGCTATATATAGATAAATACGCAAATAAAGAAGATAGAGGAAAACTAAATAATTTAGTTACTCAAATTCAAAATTCTGAAACTTTTGAAGATCAGCAAGCTATATTAAAAGCTCTTAAAGATGCCGATATTATTGGGCTTTCATCATCATTTGACGACTTACCAGATAGTTTAAAACGAAAAGGTGCACTTATTTGTGTTGCTGAGGCAAGTGGCTATGATTCAAATAATCTTTTAAGACTTATGGCTACTTATGAGGTAATGAATAACAGATCTACCGTACAAGTTCTTAAAGATGATAAATACTTTATTGAACAGCAGGCAAAAGATTTTACTAAAAATCAACAGGTGACACAAGATGTACCAAATACAACAGTATATTTTTCCAAAAAGGGCAGAAAAGGTGCGTTTGAAGATGGTAAAATTCATAATGATATCGGTAATAAAGGTCGCGAATTGGTAAAAGCCTGTCCTGAGATGTTATGTGATGAAATAACTGACGTTGCTAACTTTAAAGAAAATGAGGATGGTTATTTTAAAGCTGATATTGACGGAAAAACCAGATATTTCAAATTTAGTCAAGACAAATGGCAAACATTTATGGGTATTTGTTGTGACCCATCAAGAGCCACTGATGCTGAAATGAATGTTTTGTTCGGAGATGATAAAACACGAAAAGAAGCCTTTTTGAAAGATTTAAATTTAACATTGCAAGAAGGACGAAGTGTTTTGGAGATGAATTTACCATCACCATATGGTAAAACAGGAACTTTACAATTTGCTAATATTATAGGTAATAATAATGGCAAAATTGATAATAAAGAACTTAACGCACTAAGAAATATGGTTAAATCAGCAGGTTATTCTGCTGACAGCAATACAACTTACGGTAAGAGACTATTACACGTTCTTAAAAATGCAGGCATAGGCGCCGGTATTGGTATATTAACGGGTGGTATGGGTTCATTACTTGCCGGTGCAGTTAATATTGCAGGTACAACATTACCTCAGATGGTTGGTTATTCAGGAAAAACTGATAACAGATGGTTGAATTACAGTGGTAAAACTGATGATAGAGTGATACACGATTCTACAACATTTAAATATACTTCCGATGGTGAGGAATTTACAAAAACAGTTAATAAAAATATTACAGTTGAAGGTCAAGATTATAACGGACAGATTTTAGCAGAAGGCCAGGAGTTTTCCGGAGAAGTTAGAGTCGAAGGACAAGATTATCGTGGCAGTGGAAATAATCATCTCAAAACTGCAGCAAATGCCGGTATTTTAGGTGGTATTGCAGGAGGTGTTAGAGGTCTGGCTACGATGGGCGGAGTTCATGAGCGCGGTCGTAATATTGATGATATCTTTAATTTAACCAGATTGGTAGAACATCAAGAAACTATTGAAGATAATTTATCAATTGAAATACCACAATTTACATCGGTACAAACGCGCAGAGGTCAACTTGAAGTCGGTACAGATATCAAATCTAAACCTGCTGTAAAATGGCGATATCTCAATGCTTATACTTCTCTTTATAATTTGCCTGCAGGAACTTCTGAAAAAGATTTTGTGAAGGCATATAAAGAGGCATTGGGATTAAATGGAACAAATATGCCAAGGAATGAACAAAATCGTGATATTTTTGTTGCCCTTCCTGAAATAACAATCAACGGTCAAAAGTGTTCACTGAAAACTGATTGGGAAACGTTATATGATTCCATTCCACAAGGAACAAAAGGAGGGGGAAGCGGTCAAAAAGTTAATATTCCACAAGGAAAACGTATAGCACAAGCGCAAGGTACGATAAAATCATAAGAAAAGGGGGCATTTGCCCCTTTTTAGCATTGTATTATAATATTAATTTTTGTAAAAACCAAGCAAAAAAAAGTAAAGTTTTTGACATGAAAACCGTTTATATATATGAATAGTGTCATGTGCAAAACGAGGTCACAAATGAAAATAATTACATTAAATAAAAAAAGGTTAACAGCATTTATATTAAGTTTACTGCTTGTAATGCAGCAGTCTTTTGCATTTCAGGTGCTAGCATCAACTATCACTAATGCGGATGGAAGTTCTATTAAGCCAAATGGTGGTGAAAATACTTGGAATATTAGGCCCGATGCTGTTAATGGTGATGTCGGATTTAAGCAGTTTGGTCAAATAAACCTTGATCAAGGGCATGTATTAAATTTCATATATAATTATTTAACTCAATCACAATCAGGAACAGGTAATGACCTAACATTAGTTGACGGTAAGGGCAATATTGATACATTTGTAGCTTTAGTCAACAATGGTGTAAATATTAATGGTATTGTTAATGCTTTACAAGGTGTAAACGGTGCTTTAAAAACAAACGGAAATATGATGTTTATTACACCGGGAGGAATGGTTGTCGGACAATCAGGTGTTTTAAATGTTGGCAATTTATCAGTTGTAACTCCAACTCAAAATTCATATAATAATTTATCAAAATATTTAGATTTACCTGCCAAAAGCCAATATTATGTCACAAATTATGATGTAAGTTATGATGCAAACAATCCTGAAGGAACTTCTGTAATAATTCCTACTGAATATGACTATGGTAAAAATCTTGCGGTCACAACTAATAAAACATTCAATATTAACACATTAACCGACGGTGCAGGTAATGTTTTATCAATTGACGGCACTAAAGCTTTCACTGTTGAAAATGGCGGTAAAGTTGCTGCAAGAGGTAATGTAAATATTAATGCAGGTTCTGTCGGTATTAACGGTATTTTGCTCGCGGGAGTGAATGATGCAACTGTTATAAAAACAGACAATGCTGCAACAACTTTGTTTAATAATCTTGTTAATGCAAGTAACACAAATTCTGGTAATACACTTGCAAGCTCTAACGGTAATATTGTAATTAAATCAGTAACAGGTACATCAATTGGGAATACTGGTAAAGTTAGAAACCATGCTTTGAGTGGTAATACAACAATTACAAATACAGGAGCTAATGGTGTTAATATTAACGGACAATTATTTAACCGTAACGGCAATTTAACTGTTACAAACAATGGCGGTCAATTGCTTGTTGGAACATCCGGTGATGTCAGAAACAACGGAAATTTGTTGTTTACAAACAACGGTACAGGCATGAGAATTGCTCATAATGTTACTAATAACAACGGTTCTATGACTTTTACAAATAACAAAGGTCAATTGCTTGTTGATAATACAGGTAACATTACTTCAAACGGTTCTTCATTGCTGGTTGAAAATTATAACAGCGGCAATATGGACATTAAGGGTAAAGTTACCAATACGAATGCAGCTGCATCTGTCAGATTTGTTAACGAAAATTCCGATATGAAAATCGGTCATGCAAATGTTAATGACAATATAACTTCTAATGCAAAAGTTAATATTACTGTTAAAAACGGTGATTTGTTAAATAACGGTGTTAATAAAACATTAATCAAAACAACTAACAATGCAAATCTTGATATCAATGTACAAAATGGTAAAATTGGTACTGAAGTCGGACCTTGCGCTGATGGTGTTTGTACAGGTATAGGTACTACAGCAAGAGATTTGACAAAATCTATCAATACTAATATTGCAGGTAATATTAAAGCTTTAAGTACAAAAGGTTCAAGAAATACTTCGTTGGTTAACATGGCAAGTTTAGACACAGATATGCGTGTTGACCAGATTAAAGCTGATGGTAGAGTAATTCTTCTTGCAGATGGTTCAGGTAACCTTTCCAATAACGGTACAAAAACTAATGCAAGCAATCCATATAATATTGTAAACAGAGCATCAAATTCAGCTAACCCTAATGTTGAAGGAACCGGTATTTCTTTGATTGCAAGCGGTAAAATTGGTGAAACAGGTAAAGCTTTAACATTCAGACAAAACGGTGTATCACCTATTTTCAATGGTGATGATGCAAGAAATCCTCATGTTTTAGATCCTGAAAACAAACCTTCTCAAGGCGTAGATATGCTTGCAATTGGTGATATTAATGTTAAAGGTCTTGATAACGGAAATAATAAAGTTAATACAAATGTTTGCGCAATGATTTCAAGAGAAGGCAATGTAAACGCTGAATTTTCAGGTGATACATATATTGACGAAGTTACTGCAAATAAAGAAATTAATATTACAACTCGCGGTAAAAACTTATACATTAATCATTTAGGTGAAACTACAAAATATTCAACAGATTACTACGGTACAAACACTAATATACATCCTACAAAAGTTAAACTTGTTGCTTTAGACTTAGGAAGTTATTGGAATGAAGGCGAAAAACCTGAATATGAACATGCATCAGACTCTACAATTGTAGTTAAAAATGGTACAATTAGAGGTCAAGGAAATGGCAGACCCAGCTCTGAACAGGATTTAACACTTGTTGCAGATAATGCTTATGCCGGCGGATATTACTTTAATATGGGAAAACATAGAGGAGAAGTTCCTAATGAAGGTCCCGCAAATTCAACAGGGCATAAATTTAATCCTTCATACTATGTAAAAGACGATACAACTACAACAATTAAAAATGCAAGTAATTCTTCAAAACCAATTTCTATCAGAGCAAAAGCAGTAAGGCCTGAAGATGTTACTGCAATTGGTAGAGATGAAGACGAACGCAACTACTATTATGGTGGCAGCCAACAAGGATTTGACCCTGATTATGATGGTGTAAACGGCGGTAAAGATCCGGATAAACAAGGCGGCGAAGAAGATGATGATAACCTTGTTATACCTGAAGACGAACCTGATTATCCGTTAGATAATGATACAGACACAGATAATGATACTGATACAGATGCCGATACCGATACAGATATTGATACCGACACGGATATTGACACCGATACTGATACAGATATCGATACCGATACCGACATTGACACAGATACAGACAGTGACACCGATGTGGATACTGATACAGATATTGATACCGATAACGACACAGATACTGACAACGATACCGATACAGATGCCGATACAGACACTGATATTGATACTGATACTGATATTGACACCGATACGGACACAGACGTCGATACAGACACAGACATTGACACGGATACTGACAGTGACACCGATGTGGATACTGACACAGATATTGATACCGATAACGACACAGATACTGACAACGATACCGATACCGATGTCGATACGGACACAGATATAGATACCGATACTGATATTGACACGGATACCGATACAGACGTCGATACAGACACAGACATTGACACGGATACTGACAGTGACACCGATGTGGATACTGATACCGATACAGATACCGATAACGACACAGACACTGACAACGATACCGATACCGATACCGATGCCGATACGGACACAGATATCGATACTGATACTGATATTGACACGGATACCGATACAGACGTCGATACAGACACAGACATTGATACAGATACTGACTTAGATACAGACACGGATACAGACACTGATGATGACAAACCCGAAATACCAGTTGTTGACTTTAAAGATTTGTATAAACAACGTGTTGTTACTGACAAAGTTGATTCAATTGATAAACGTCAATATATGAGATTTAATACAGATGAAACAGAAAATCCTGTAGTATTTGAATCCAACAATGAAAACGTAATTGCCGTAACAGATATTTCAAGAGGCGGTGTTTCTCTTAAACACAATAAAAAATTGAAAGTTGGCGACGTTGTTCCTGTTCACATCAAATATGGCGATTTGGAAGTTAATGCTGAAGTTAAGGTTGTATCAGCGAGTGATGTAAAAGCCGGAGCTCAGTTTGTAAACCTTGATAAAGCAACAGCTAATAAGTTATTATACCTAAGTTTGCTTGAAAAAGGCGAAGCAGTGGCAGAGGCACTTCAGAATATATCCGCATCAAGCATTGATGACTAGTTAAAAAAAGCTCCTTTTGGAGCTTTTTTAATATCTATAAACTTTCTTTTTTCAAATCAAAATGTTCAACATTCACTTCTCTGAGAAAATTAATCCAGCAGTTGTAATAATCAGCGAGTGCATAAATATATCCTGCGTTAATAGAGCGATATGACTGTTCCATTACAATAAGAGTTGTTAGGCTTGATTTTCCTTCAGCATAATTTTTTTTAGCTGCTTTAATCATATCTTTTGAATTTTTTAATAAATTGTCATTGTAATAATTCAGGTTAATTTGAGCTGTTATAAATTTTTCATATGCGCTTTGCAAATCATTAAGTGCTTTATTTTCAACAGAATTGTATTTTAATTGTGCTTGTTCAAGCTGCATTTTAGCATTTTGAATTTCGGGCTGAAAAGTATAAAATAATGGGATATTTACAATGTTAGCTCCAGCATAAGCTCCGTTCATAAAAGAACCGGATTCACTCATACCTTTGGTCATAAACCCGTAACCTCCGAGAAGTTGGATATCAGGTATTCTTAAGCGTTCAGTGTAAGTAAGATTTTTTTCAGCAACATCAATTTCTTTAAGTGCAATTTTTATATCATATCTATTTTTAATAGAGTTATTCAAGATAGCATTAAATGTCGGAAGTTCATCAAGCGGCTCTGGGCTTAATAATGCGAGAAAATCTTCTTTATCTGAAAAGTTTTCGTCATCTGCATCATATTTTAAATTGTTGTCTGAATTAATAACTTTGTTAAAATTAAGCATCGCAGTTTTCACGGCAGCTTTCTGGGAATTAACCTGTATAACAAGCTGGTTCAATGAAATTTCTGTTTGTATAACATCAATTTCTTCAACTTCGCCTGCTAACACACGTTTTTTTGCGATATTTAGAAGGTCATTTAAAAGTTTTTCTCGTGCCTCAAGCGCAATTAGTATTTCTTTAGCGGCAACGAGATTTACATATGCCTCTCTTACATCCATTTTTAAATCAAACTCTAGATATTCAAGGTTTTGTTTGGTTAATTCAAGATTTGCCTGCGCAAGTTTTTTTCGGGCATCACGTTTTGCTATTTCAACTGTTTCGGATATGCCTGTAATCTGCGGATTACCTCTGCCAATATCTCCTATATTAAAAAAAGTATTAAGTTCAGGATTTTTAAGCTTATTGGAAATTTTTATTTTATTTTCATCAATATTAAGGTTAATTTTTGACGCTTTATAATCAATGTTATTTTCTACAGCGATTTCCAACGCTTCTTTCAGGGTGATTTTTTTTATGTCCTGAATTGCATAAGCATTCCCGCATATAAGCATCATGGATAGTAATATTAAAAACTTTTTCATATTCAATAAAATTATATATTAAAATTTTTTTAATGTATACTAAACATAGAAGGAGTGTAGATATGTTTAAGATCGACGAAGAAAAATGTATTCATTGCGGACTTTGTATAAAAGACTGTTCTGCTAATGCTATTCAATTTAATGAAAATAAAATTCCTGTTATGGATGAGAAAAAATGTTTTAAATGCCAGCACTGCCTGGCAATTTGTCCCGTCGGTGCGCTATCGGTTTGTGATAAAAATCCTGAAAATTCAGATGCAATTTGGGCGCAAAATTCGGAAAGTGTTTTAAACCTTATTAAATCACGTAGAAGTTTCAGGCATTACAAACAGGAAAATGTTTCGTCAGATAAAATGCAAAAATTAAAAGACATGTTAAAATTTGTTCCTACAGGATGTAATAACCATAGGCTGCATTTTTCTTTTATTGATGATATAGAAGTAATGAATGAGTTTAGAGGTTACGTTAACGGCAAAATTCTTGATGCTTTGACGAAAAAGCCTGTTAAACCTCTTGTGGATAAATTTGGCAGATATACTAAAAGATTTATTGAAGGCGAAGATATAGTTTTTAGAACAGCTCCGCATATTTTGGTTGTGTCAACTCCGATTGATGCGCCGTGTTATGAAATTGATCCGACAATTGCATTAAGTTATTTTGAACTTTATGCACAGAGTATGGGACTTGGAACATGCTGGTGCGGACTTGGAGAATTTTGTCTTAAAATAATGCCGGAATTGGCAGAATATTTGGAAGTTCCAAAAGGTTATAAGGCATCTTATATGATGCTATTTGGTGAACCGGAAAATAAATATTCGAGAACAGTTCAGCCAGAAGAAGTAAATATTGTTTCAGTTACGCAGGGCGGATTTAAAAAACTTGGATTTATTGACAAGATGAAAAGATATTTTTGGAATATAAAATAATAGTTGGTTTAATCCAAAGTCAGAAGAAAGGGTAAAAATATGGAAAAAGTTATACAATATGAAACAACAGGAACTTGCTGTCGTTTAATGCAAGTAAAATTTGATGGCGACAAGGTAGTTGATGTAGATTTTCTTGGCGGCTGCAATGGTAATCTTCAAGGAATAAAGAGCCTTGTTAAAGGAATGTCAATTGATGAAGTTATAGATAAACTTTCTGGAATAAAATGCGGTGACAAATCAACAAGCTGTCCTGACCAACTTGCAAAATGTCTTAAAGAAATTAAATCCAGAGTTTAAGCATAAATTTCTTGCTTTTTCTTAATAACAACAGGGTTTTTCAAATATTCATCATATTTGTTGCGCATATTTATATAGCCTTTTGGTGAAATCTCTATAATTCTGTCAGCAACAGTTTGGATTAACTGATAATCCTGTGATGTAAACAAAATCGTTCCCGGAAAATCTATTAAAGCATTATTTAATGCTGTAATGCTTTCCAAATCAAGATGGTTTGTAGGTTCATCCAAAAGCATAACATTGCTTTCAGCAATCATCATTTTGGCAAACAAACAGCGTACTTTTTCGCCACCGGAAAGGACATTAACCTTTTTATCCGCATCCTCGCCTGAGAAAAGCATTCTGCCCAAATAACCGCGCAGGAAATTTACATGTTGGTCGGGTGAATATTGTGCAAGCCATTGCATTATATTTAAGTCATTTTCAAAATAAAAATTATTGTCTTTAGGAAAATATGAATGAGTTGCAGTTACACCCCAGTTTACTTCTCCACTGTCGGGTTTCACGCGGTCTTCCAGAATATCAAACAGGTTTGACAGAATAAACGGGTCGCGTGCAATAAATGCAACTTTTTCACCCTGATTGATTTCAAAACTCAAGTTTTTAATCAGAAGTTCGCCATCAACTGTTTTGTTCAAATTTTTAACGCTCAAAACATCTTTACCAGGTATTTTGTTATATGTAAATCTTATACGAGGGTATTGTCTTGATGACGGTTTAATTTCTTCAAGCGAAAGTTTATCAAGCATATTTTTTCTTGAAGTAGCCTGTTTTGCTTTTGATGCGTTTGCGCTGAAACGGGCAATAAACGCTTTCAATTCTTCCATTTTTTCTTCGGTTTTCTTATTCTGTTCTTCTTTTTGTTTTTGGATTAATTGACTTGCTTGTGACCAGAAAGAATAATTACCAGTATAAAGCTGAATGTTTTTATAATCAATATCTGCCATGTGAGTGCATACATTGTCTAAAAATTTTCTGTCGTGCGAAACAACAATAACAAGGTTTTGAAAATTTATTAAAAATTCTTCAAGCCAGGCGATTGTATTTAAATCAAGGTGGTTTGTAGGTTCGTCTAACAATAAGATGTCAGGGTTGCCAAAAAGTGCTTGTGCAAGAAGTACACGAACTTTCTCGCTTCCTGATAATTCAGACATTTGTTCATAATGAAGTTCGTCAGGTATCCCTAAATCCGATAACAACGACCCTGCCATTGCCTCTGCCTGCCATCCGTCAAGTTCTGCAAATTCTTCTTCAAGGTGTGCAACTTTTATACCGTCCTCGTCATTAAAGTCGGGTTTTGAATATAAAGCGTCTCGTTCTTGCATAATATCATATAGTTTTTTATGACCCATAATTACTGTATCAATAACTTTATAATCATCAAAAGCAAAGTGGTCTTGACGTAATACGGCAATTCTCTGTCCTTTGGATATATGAACTTCGCCCGAAGTCGGTTCAATATCTCCTGAAATTACTTTCAACAGCGTACTTTTTCCTGCTCCATTTGCGCCTATAACGCCGTAACAATTGCCTGGAGTAAATTTAATACTTACGTTTTCAAAAAGAGTTTGCGATCCAAATCGCACGGTTAATTTATTCGTTGTTATCATAATGTTTTTATTATACTATAAAAATATGATTAAAGCTGTAATTTTTGATTTGGACGGCACATTGCTGAATACACTTCTTGATTTGAAGGAGAGCACAAACTATGCTTTGCGTAAATTTGGTTATCCTGAACGCACACTTGAAGAGATTAGATATTTTGTCGGAAACGGTGTTAGAAAACTTATTGAACGCGCCGTGCCTGAAAACTGCGAAAATATAGAAGAATGCCTTACCGTTTTTAAAGAACATTACGAGAAAAATATGTATAATAATACTGCTTGTTATAATAGTATCGAAATGATACTGCGAGAATTGCGTGCAAGTGGGGCTAAAATCGGCGTAGTGTCTAACAAATTTGATTTGGCGGTTAAAGAATTGTGCGAAAAATATTTTTCGGAATTAATAGATGTTGCAATAGGTCAGGGTGGTGAAATTTTGCCAAAACCTTCACCATTTGGAGTTTTTAAAGCAATGCAAGAATTAGGTGTTGACAAAAAATCTGTGATTTATGTCGGAGATTCTGAAGTTGATGTGGAAACATCAAAAAATGCGGACATTCCTTGTATCGGGGTAACATGGGGATTTCGCGGCAGGGCTTATCTTCAGGGGGCAGACTTTATTATTGACAATCCTTGTGATATAATCAGTATATGCAAAAACTTTCAGTAAGTTTAGAAGATTATATTGAAGAAATTTATATGCAGGTCTTGAAAAACGGACAAGCAAAAGTTACTGCAATTGCAGATGCTATGGGGGTTAAAAAAGCATCTGTTACCGGTGCGCTGAATATTCTTCAAGATAAAAAGCTTATTAACTATGCCCCATATTCACCTGTTACGCTTACGGCAGAGGGTGAAAAAATTGCAAAAAATATTTTGAAAAAACACGAAAATCTTGCAGAGTTTTTTGTAGAAGTTTTGAATACTCCCCGTGAGGAAGCTCTTAAAATTGCCTGCAAAATGGAGCATATTGTATCAGAAAAGCTTTTTAAAAACATGATGAAACTTACAAAGTTTGCAAAATCTCAAGATGGATTTAAAAATTTGTATTAATATTCCATTTTTCTCTCATTTTATCGAGTTTACGCGTGCTTTGAAGATTTTCAATTATATAATCAATTTTATTCAAAAGTCTTATAGTTTCTTTTTCTTTGCGGAAAGCTACGGCATAAGGCTCTTGTGAGTATCTTTTAGGAAGAATTTTTACTGATTTGTCATTATATGCAAAACCGTACAAGATAGTATCGTCTGCTACAATTCCTTCAGCTTTGCCTGTTTTCAACGCGTTAAAAGCATCTTTGTAGTTTTTAAATCCCAAAATTTCAACCTCAGGTACGTTTGTACGAAGGTTATTTTCACTTGTAGAACCGAAAACTATAATAAGTTTTTTGCCCTCAAAATCTTTTAGTGTTGTTGCTTTATTAGAACTTTTGCTTAAAATCGCCTGTCCTGCCATATGATAAGGAATAGAAAAATCTAAAATTTGCTGTCTTTGTTCTGTTATTGACATTGCTGCAACCAGAATATCAACTTCGCCGGAATTAAGTTTCATAATACGGTTTGATGCTGTAACGGGTACAAAATCAACTTTTTTTTCATCGCCAAGAATACTTTTTGCAATAATGCGTGCAAGTTCAATATCAAATCCGGTTAAATTTCCGTTTTTGTCTCGAAAACCGAAAGGCGCACTATCATCACGAACTCCCGCAATAAGTTTATCGCGCTGAACAATTGTACCCAGCGTATCAAGTTTCCTTTCCTGCTTTTTACCACAGCCTGTACATATCAGGCACAAAAACAAAAAACATAAAATAATCTTTTTCATAAATATATTATACGTTAAAAATTATATTTGTAAAATTATGTAACAACTACTCTTAAATCTCTAAAGTTTTTCTGAAAATGTTCCGTTACATAATCTGTAATTAGATAAGGAGTGTAAATTATGGATGAGAAAAAAATTATTGATATGGAAGATATGATGTTGGATTATGGTGAAATGACAAGTTTCGACTTTAATTCAATGGATTATAAAGAAGTTAGAGAACTTCAAAGGGTTACAGATAACGAGTATTCTAACAAGCCCTATGCGTTTAAATATGGAAATTTTGATTTAGTGGATATGATACATTCATTTTTTGTTCAAAATCAAAAAACTGCTGAGGAGGTTTAATGGACAGTAAAGAGCTTTTCGAAAACAATTGTCTTCTACTATGCTGGCTTGAAGACGAAGAACAATTTGATGCTCATCAACCTGTTCAAAGAAAAGATTTGACAGTACTGCTTGCAGAATTGGAAGACATTAAAAACAGAATTAATGACATTTCAGCAAAAGAATGGCACTTAGCCAAATTGATGAAATTTCATAAAGCGAATTTTTCTACTACTACACACTAACGAGCTACGAGATTTGGGAGTAGCAAAAATTTTATCGCCGGACAAGTTCCGGCTTTTTGTTTATATATCTTCGAAAACGCTTTCATCCAATAACAAATCGTGTCCGACATTGTGCATCAAATCAAGATATGCACGGTAATATACCTGCATTGCATTGATGTATTCATTAAGAGTTTCTCTATGTGCATTTTCATTAATAAACAGGTTTAACAATACAGTCTGTCCTTTCGCATATCTTTCACCGGCCATTTTCATTATTGTTTCAGAATCCTTCAAGATATCTTTATAGTAATTCATGTTTTCTTTTGCATATTTAAATCTGTTATAATCTTCTTTTAAAGCAAATTTCAGTTTGTTTTCAAAAGAAACTCTATCGATTTTAGCGCGTTCCAGAATGATTTTTGCACGGTTAACTTCGGGTTTGTATGAATATAAAATCGGCAAATCTAAACTTCCGCCCACAAATGCACCTTCCGTTTTTCCGTCGCCCGAAAAGGCATAGCCGCCTGCAAGTGTTACGTCCGGTATTACTTTATGTCGAGCTTCAATAAGTTCAGCTTTTGATTTGGTAATATTATCATCAGAAATTCTTATAGAATAACTGAATTTCATTGCAATGTCTTCAATTGTCTGATACTCAGGCAAATCTAAATCGAGCAAAGTAATATGCTCTTGAAAAAGTGAAGTTTCACGTGCATCATACATTACCTTTGTATTTTTAAGGTTAAGCACTTCATTCAATCGGAATTGGGCGCATAATAAATCTGCTTTTGCCTTATTCAAAAGAATAATTTGTTTTTTATGTTTCATATCCGATTGCAGTTTTTCAATTTCATAATTAACTGAATTTTTAGGCTTTGAACTTGCAAGGACAACCATTCCTTCGAATAATTCTTCGCGATCTTTCATAATCGCTACAACGGTTTTCATATATACAACATCAAAATAAGCGCTCATTACATCAATTTTGAGGTTTAATTCTTCCTGTCTTATTTGATTTTCGAGCAAATGTAATTTTGCAAGAGCAGTCTTTTTTCTAGCCCCTCTCTTACCTATTTCAACGGGTAGAGCAATACCTGCTTGGCTTGAATTTGTTTTTGCTATAGACCCCATAAGAATATTGGTTTGAGCTTGCGGATTTTTAAGCGCATTTGCTATTTTAACTTCCTGTTTTAAAATATCCGCCTCTTTGCGTTTTGACTGTAATGCAAGGTTATGCTCAAGTGCCAGTTGCACGGCATCATCTGCTGAAATTCTTACGACTTCTGCGCTTGCCGGCAAAACTGTTATAAAAGCCAGTATTAAAAGGGTAATAATCTTTTTCATGCATAAATATTATACAACAAAAACATTAGGAGTTCCCGCTGCGTTAATTAAAATGTCAATAACCCTCGGCATTTGGCATTTAAAGGAATAACCGCCGTTTCTGAGTGAACATTTAGAACAGTCGCATTTAATAGAATAACATTCTATCGCCTGCTCTGTCCAGCTTTGCGTAATAGATGATGACAATTCTCCCAAACACATTTCTTCCATAATAAACCCCGCTAATTCCCATTAACATTTTAACAAAATCGGGAATAACTTTAATCCTCTAAAAAGAGGAAATGTGTTCAAAAATTTTCTCGTTATATCTGCTGTCAACCGCACTGAAAGGCAGTACCACTCCGCCAAATTCTTTTTCTACATATTTCAGCACATTTAAAGTTTTTGATTTCGGCACATAATCCATTTTGGTTACAATAGTGAAAATAGGCAGATTATAAGCCTCAACCCATTCACGCATTTGATAATCGTTTTTTTGAATTTCATGTCTTCCGTCGACAAGCTGAACAAGTGATTTTATCTGTTGACGTTCAAGAAGATATTCTTCTAAATACTTCTGCCATCTGTTCTGTGCTTCTTTTGAAACTTTTGCATAACCGTATCCGGGTAAGTCTGCAATCATAAATTTATCAGAAAACTGGAAAAAGTTTATTAATCTTGTTTTTCCGGGGGTGTTAGAAGTTTTAGCCAGTTTTTTGTGGTTTGCAATCCCGTTGATAAAAGATGATTTACCGACGTTAGAGCGTCCGAGCAGAGGAAATTCGGGCAATGTGTAATCAGGGCATTGCGATAATTTTTCCGCGCTTATTAAAAATTTTGCTTGCATAAATTTTGTAGCCATACATCTAGTATAGCATAAAAAATATTTATTGTATTTTAATAATATTTACTGTAATATAGTGGTGAAGGGTAAGTTTCCACACCTCTCCTGTACACATAATTTTACAAAGAAATTGGCAGGAAAGGAGGTGACAAGAATGGAACGTGAAATAATAAATTAACGTTGCGCCTTTTTCTTTTGCTCTTTTAAGCGTTGTTTAAAAAGAACAGTCTGGAATATGTTATACATTCTTTCGTTGTTAACTACCGTAATCTGTGTTTTTTTGTTTACAAAATCTACACCGATATAGGGTTTCTGGCTGAAAATATTGTTTTCAATATTCACAAGTTGAAACAGCCCTTCAGTTAATACACTGATGGGCTCTCTCAAAAATATTTCAAATGTTTTTCTTATATCGAATTTTTTCATTAGTTTGATTTCGGCAAGAATTTTTCTATTTTAGCCTGAATTTCTTGTCTGTCTGCTGCCTCAGGGTTCATAGCCAGATATTGTTGATAGTATTTTACTGCCCCTCTGAAGTTAAGTTCTTTTTCATAAGACATAGCTTTCAGTTTTGCTATTTGAGGGCTGTTGTGATAGAAGTCGATTGCGCGGTTGCAATATTCAATTGCTGATGCGTAATTGTTTTGCTGATATTGTCTTTGCGCAATGTCAAAGAATTCGTTTGATTTTGTTTCGCAAAGATTAATATAATTAATACCGTTTTTAGCGATAATATTTTCAGGGTCTTTCATCAAGGCTTTTTGTAAAGCTGTTCTTGCTGTTCTGAATTGTTTGTTATGAACAAGAATTTCGCCTAAATAAAGGTCGTCTTCAACGCTGTTAGAGAAGTTTACTGCATTTTCAAATGTATAAACAGCATCTTTTTCTCTACCTAAAGCAAGATATGCTTCGCCTTTTATTACGCTGTCCATCAAGTTGTTGCCCGCTGATTGAACAATGTAGTTCAAGCTGTCGCGTGAAAGCGGTTCTTGGTGAATTAATCTTGCAAGTTTTAATTTTGCAAGGTGAAGTTCCAAATCTTCAGGACATTTTTCGATTGCTTTATTTATATAGTCATAAGCAAGGTAAACTTCGCGGTTTGTAGTTATACCGTTGTTTTCACCTCTGTCTTTAGCCATTTCGTAATAAGTGTTGGCAAGTCCGATTATTGCATCGTCATTAAAGTTTGTGTCACCTACAAGTTTTGTATAATAATCAAGTGCTTGATCATATTTTCTTGTGTGCAATGCCATATTTGCAATTCTTAATTTGCTTTCAGAATTGTTCGGGTTAATTGCAAGTGAAGTTTTTAATTGTTCCATTGCAAATTCTTCATCTGCACGGTTTTCGTAAATTGTTGCAAGGTTCATGTAAGGTCTGATATTTTCAGGTTTTACGATTTGGGCTTTTTTGAACGAGTTAATCGCAGCAGCCTGGTTTCCTTGTTTCAAATAAAGTTCCCCCTGCAATGTCAAAGCTGGAGATGAATTCGGGTTTACGTGCAATGAGTGGTTAACCCAAGTTAAAGCTTTTGAGAAATTGCCTCTGCGTGTTTCAACCTGAGCCATATGATACCATGCAGTCGGGTTGTGAGTATTAAATTTCATTGCTTTTGTGAAGTTTTGTTCGGCAGCATCAAGGTTGCCGTTCATCATTTCAACAACACCTACGTTGTCATAAGCATTTGCAAATCCGGGGTTAACTTTTAAAGCTGTTTGGAACAGTTCAAGTGCATCGTTTTTGTTGCCTAATTTTAAGGTAGCAACGCCCATAGCATTATATGCCTGATAGTAATTTTTATCTAAAGTTACCGCAGTAACGAATTCTTTAATAGCCGAATTAATCAAACCTCTTGTAGTTTTGATGTAATCAACGTCTGATGCTGTTTGTCTTTGCATGTAAACGTATCCTTGAGCGTAGTGCACAATCGGATTGTTTGGAGCTCTTTTAACGAGTTTGTCTAACTCAAATTGAGCCGGGTCAAGCTTGTGCTGTTTAGCCATTGAAACAGATTTCAACGCAAGAAGATTAACATCGTTTGGCTTTAAATTTAATAATTCTTGTAATTTTTTGTCTGCTTGTTCACAGTGATTATATTCAATAAGTTTTGCGATTTCAGGGTATGGCTGTGACAAAGATTTAACAGGAGCAGCTTTTTGTTCGGAATAAATATTAGGGGTAGCCGCAGTGTTTCTTTCAACCTGCGCTTGTAATTCTTTAGCGTAAACCTGTGTTGATAGTGCAGTCATAACGACAATAGATGATATTAACAATTTTTTATTCATGATTTCTCCCGGAGTTTGTTAATAAGTTTTAATTATTCTAAAAATATTGTATAATAATGAATATAAAAAATCAATCATGTAAATATATTAGAAAAATGACTGTAAATGCTAATTCAAAACAGGATTTGGAAGATTTCAAATCATACATAATTGCAGAGAAGAATTTCTCAAATCATACTGCAAAAGCCTATTGTTCAGATATATTAAGCTACTTAGTCTGGATGGATGAGCAGTCGTGCGAGGATGTAAATTTTTCAAAAATCAGGGAATATTTGCATTTTATACAAAAGTTTAATTATAAAAAAACAACTGTTGCGCGAAAAATTTCATCTTTGCGAACCTTCTATAAATATCTTCACAGAGAGCGTAAGGTGGAAATCAATCCTGCATTAAGCCTTACAAATCCTAAACGTCCGAAATCTTTACCAAAATTTTTAACTCCTGTGGAAGTTGAGCAGATTTTGAATAATATTAAGATAGAAACTCCTGCGGGATATAGAAACCGCACTATTTTGGAACTTTTGTGGGCTACGGGAATGCGTGTTTCAGAACTTGCAGGGCTTAATTTCGGTGATTTAAATCTGGCTGAAAACGAGATAAGAGTTTTCGGTAAAGGTTCAAAAGAAAGAATTGTACTTATTACGGACAGGGCAAAAAGTTTTCTTGAGCGTTATCTTGATAGTGCCAGAGCTCTTGTGCCTAAAGGATATAACGTCGGCGAACCTGATGAAAATTCACCGGTTTTTATAAATAATACAGGTTTTAGACTTCAAACAAAATCTGTGAGAAATGCGATAAATGAAGTTGTTGAAAAAATTAATCTTCCGAAACATGTTACACCGCACGTATTTCGTCACAGTTTTGCGACGCATTTAATAGAAAACGGTGCTGATTTAAGGGTTGTACAGGAGCTTTTGGGTCACGCCAGCATATCAAATACACAGATTTACACACACGTTTCGACACAACACTTGAAAGAAGTTTATAACCAATCTCACCCGCGTGCATAATTTTAAAAATATTGACTTATTCTCGAACGTGATGTATTATATTTATGAGGGTAAGCCCGATTACCTTACTTTCGGCGGACGGACTACAAATCAGTAAGCGGCGAAAGGGGGTGATAAAGTTGGAATTCAGGATAACTGAAAAAGCACTACTGCTTATCTTGTTGATAATAATAGTGCTTAAATTATTCCGATAATGGGGCTTTTAAAGTGCAGACTGCAATCTGCACGCCCTTATTTATATTATTTCCGATAAAGCATATTTTGTCAAGGGTGGTCGGGCACTTCAATAAGAATATCCTTAACATTACACTCTAAAAACTTTGCTAATTTTTCAATCGTACTGAGTTTTACATCGACATGTTCACCTCTGGTAATTTTGGTAATAGTCGTAGGACTTATGCCAGTAATTTCGGCTATCTCTTTTCTAGTATATTTTCTTTTCCATTTTACATTATAGATGTTAATTATAATCATAAAGTTATTTTATATTATTCCATATAATATATTTTTCAATCGTTAAATGTCCATTAAGTGAAAATCTTCACCTAGTTTATTTTTAAATTTTTGTGCAAATTCCGAAAAACTTATATTGTGCGCCTCAATTATTTGCCAAATTGTTATAAATTTTGCACAAAACACACCATTTTCAATTCTATTATAATTACCGCTACTTAAATCATATTCATTAGCAAATTTATTTGCAGAAACACATTTTTCCTCACGAAGTTCTTTTAAAACTTTACCGAGTATTTTATTAAATTGTAAAGTTTTTTCATTTTTGTGTTGCATATATGCAGTATACCAAGTAGTATATTTGTAATTACTCTATGTATGCAGAAGTGTTATAAAAGGTTATAATGGTTAATACAAGCTGATATGTTATTTTTTCAAGGCAATAACAATCTTATAAATATTTTTTAGAAAATCAAGAGTACATCCGTTCAATGCACGATTAATTTCTTTTTTAAAATCGACAATTTTGTCTATTTCTTCAATGTTATTTGAGTTAAATAAATAATTTAGTTCAACATTGAAAAAATTTGCAAATTTTGCAAGTGCTTCACTAGAAGTAAATGCGCGTCCGGTTTCTATAGATGAGATTGAATCTCGTTCAAGTCCTACCGCTTCAGCTAGTTGCTCCTGTGATAATCCTTTAGCTAATCGTAATTTTCTAATATTATTTCCAAGAATATTTTTAACATCATTGCTATCAATCATTAATAACATAATAGATTTATTTTTTTACTACTTCTAGTGTTTTTAATTACGTAATACTATATTTAATACACACGAAAGGCTCTAATGCAATTTTCACCTATTATTGAAAAAAAATTAACAGCGCGTCAGTTAGAGGTCGCGAAATTAATGGTTTTGGGTTATACGTATTATCAAATTAGCTCAAAGCTCCGTATTTCAGAAATGACCGTAAAAATACACATAAGAGATATTCATTCTAAAATAGGGGCAAAAAACAGAACCCATGCTGCATATATTCTTGGACTAAAAACTAAAATCAGCATAATGGCTGCTAAAATTATCGAAACCTCCCAATCCTTATAATAAAAGAGCGGAGCTTTCAGTCGCTCCGCTGCTTTTATCGATTACCGTCATTTGAGATATGCGGCGATTGCGCTCAGCTTTCCAAAAAATCAGATTTATTACCGATCAGAATATAGTGGAAAGTTTCACCCATCAGGTAACCGTCCGTATCCCGCCTTATATATTTGTGTGAGATATGCCGCGGGGTGTACTCCCTTGCCCTGTTTACCCACAGGTGGGGCATTTCATTCACACGGATGACCGAAAATCTCTCGGAGGATTAGGTTTGGGATACGAATTCTTTTATCACTGGGCGGCTTATACTGGGACTTATTAAAGTTTGTTGTCACTTTCTAAATCGCCTACTGTGTGATTTTTATTGTTTTTCCTTTATTTCCAACCTTTTAGGTTGTTTGTTTTCTGTTTCAACCTTTGGAATTGTTATTGTTAAAACACCTTTGTCATAAACCGCTGTACTTTCTTCGGTTTTTACAGGATGGTCAAAAGAAATTGTTCTCTTGTATCTGCCGTAACGAAACTCGGATGTATGGCAGCGTTCGTTTTTGGCTTTTTCTTCTTTTTCTTCGGCTTCTTCATGAATTTCCGCGGTTATTGTCATAAACTCGTTGTCGAGTTCTACTTCAATATCGTCTTTGTTCACTCCGGGAAGCTGAACTTTTACTTTATAGTTTTGATCGTTTTGTTTTACTTCTATGGCAGGACGCCAGATGGAAGCTTTTTTGACGTTCAAGGGGTTCGCATGAACAAGAAGTGTATCACGCAAAAAGTTATTTAATTCGTTATGAATACTGTCAAAGTAAAAATCAGGTTCTCTGATTATTAAGTCGTGTTTCATTTTTTATCCTTTCCTTATGTATTTTTAGAATAAATGTTTTGAATTTTATTTTCATTACACTTTGTGTTAATTAATTGTGCTCATACTATGTACTTTTGTGCAATAGAATAAACGGTTATGTTTGGTAAAATCACACAGTAGGCGATTTAGAAAGTGACATAAAGATTTAATAAGTCTCAGTATGAGCCGCCCAATGGTAAAAACAAAAGGAGGAAAATATTTTATGGCAATAAAGATGTTAATTTTTGATTTTCGCGACAGCGAGAAAAAATTTTTTGAGGATAATAAATTTGAAAATTTTGATATAACTTTTTTTAAAGAAAGTCTTAATGAGGATACTGTCAAAAAGTTAACACAGGAACAACTTGAACATACTGCGGTTATAAGTGTGTTTATTGACTCAGAAGTCACTCAGGCTGTAATTGATAAATTTAAAAATTTGAGAACTGTTTCTACGCGTTCGACAGGTATTGATCACATTAACCACAAAGCTTGTGTTGATAAAAATATTGATGTGATTAATGTTGGTAGTTATGGCGCGCGTTCGGTTGCTCAGTATACTGTAGGCTTGATGATTGCGTTAATAAGAAAAATTGTTCCTGCATCAAGGTATGTGCTCAATAAAGACAGAGCGTGCGATACGTTTATAGGACGGGATATTTCAAAGCTTACAATCGGTGTTGTCGGAACAGGTTCTATCGGTGCTGCGGTTTGTAAGCTTGCTAAGGCTATGGGGATGAAAGTTCTCGCATATGATTTGGTACACAGGCAGGAACTTTTGGAAGAAGTCGAATATACTGATTTAAATACTTTGATTAGAAATTCTGATGTTATTACTCTACATGTACCTTACACGGGCGAAAATCATCATATGATGTCTTCAGAACAGTTTAAGATGATGAAAAATGAGGCTTATATAATAAACACTTCTCGCGGCGAAATTCTTGATACTATAGCATTATATGAAGCTATAAATGCAAAAGAAATTGCCGGAGCAGGATTGGATGTTGTCTCTTGTGAAACTTACAGTTTTAAATGCAGTCAATTTTCACAACGTCTTGGCGAAGATATGACGTGCATGAAGGAGGCTGAAACGGTTGAAAAACTCGCACAGATGCCCAATGTTATTATAACACCGCATATTGCCTACGAAACTCAAGATGCAATAGATTATCTTCTCGAAATGACATTTAAAGGTATTCAGGACTGTATTCAAGGCGGCAGTGAGTTTAAAAATTTATGATTTAACCATAATCTGTGAGGAGATTACCCCGAAAAGGTAATCTTCTCTTTTATATAGTTTAAATCCTTTGCTTTCAAAATCTTTTATTAATTCGGCAGGTTTTGGAAAAATTTGCCGAGATTTTATAAGGTATGAATAAGCCGAAGCATTATCCGTAAATCTTGAAACAATGAACGGAGTAATTTTATCGTAAATTTTACTGATAATATTTTTTTCACCAAAATCAAGATGTAGAAATTTGCCGTTTGGCTTTAAAATTCTGTAAACTTCTTCGACGGCTTTTTCTGCATTTTGAATATTACGCAGCCCAAATCCCATCGTTACAATATCAAATGTATTGTCTTGATATGGCAGATTTGTTGCATCACCCTGAAAAAATTTTATATTTGGATATTTATCTTTTGCGATATCAAGCATATTTTCAGAAAAATCAATTCCCGTAACACAAGCTTGAGGATACAGGCTTTTTATTAATCCTGCTAAATCGCCTGTACCACAGCATAAATCAAGCACATTATCATGCGGTTTTATATTAAGACTTTTTACACACGCTGATTTTACGCTCAAATGAGTACCGAACGACATAATATTGTTTATACTGTCATACCTTGTCGCAATCATAT
The DNA here is from genome assembly GCA_950096985.1 of uncultured Candidatus Melainabacteria bacterium. Classification (GTDB taxonomy): domain Bacteria; phylum Cyanobacteriota; class Vampirovibrionia; order Gastranaerophilales; family Gastranaerophilaceae; genus Stercorousia. The sequence continues at coordinate 89,279 of CATNBA010000001.1, read as the reverse complement.
TGAACATTGTTTGAATAGCCTGCGGCGATTTATCATATTTCATAAATTTAACCTTTTTGCTTAATTTTAATATTAACATATAATGAAATTATGAACATAGCTTTTATACCTATTGATAATCGTCCTGTCTGCTATACCTTGCCCGAGCAGATTTGTGCGCTTGATGGTAATATAAACCTTTTTATGCCTGAGCGCGGGATGCTTGGCGGTTTGACAAAAATTGCCGATGTTGAGGGGATTTTTGAATGGTTTAAAGGGCTTGAAAATATTGATGCTGTTATAATGTGTCTTGATACAATTGCTTACGGCGGATTAATCCCCTCGCGCCGTTCAACTGACACGTTTGAACAAATTAAATCGCGCGTTGAAAAATTTAAAAATTTGCTCGACGGCAAAAAAGTATATGCATTTTCAAGTATTATGAGGATTTCCAACAACAACATAAATCAAGAGGAAAAAGAATACTGGAGTGAATACGGCAAAAAGATTTTTGAATACTCATATAATCTTGATAAGTTTGGCTCTGAGCCTGAAAATGATATTCCCGATGAGATTTTACAGGATTATCTCGCAACCCGCAAAAGAAATTTTGAGATTAATAAATTGTATCTTGATTGGAATTTGGAAACTCTTGTGTTTTCAAAAGATGATTGTGCTGAATACGGGCTGAATGTTAAAGAAGCCCGCGAGCTTGAAAAGCTCGGCGGGTTTGTAAAAACAGGAGCGGATGAAATCCCGTTGACACTCCTTGCGCGTGCAATAAACAAATCGTTAAAAGTTGCTCCGATTTTTCTCGCCCCTGAGCATAAACACCTTATTTCAAATTATGAGGATGTTTCAATTGAACAATCTGTTCTCGGGCAGTTGGAGCTTGCAGGATGTAAGGTTTGCGAGCTGGATAATGCTGATATATTACTCTATGTAAATAATTTTGAAAACCATCAGGGTGAAATTGTCATGAAAATTGATACAAAGCCGTTTTCTGGCATCTGGCATGAACCCGATAAACCTTATATGATTGCGGATGTAAGGTTTGCAAACGGGGCGGATAATGCCTTTGTAGAAAAATTATTTGAGGCGGGATTTGGTGAGAATTTTTGCGGATATTCGGCATGGAACACTTCTGCAAATACCCTCGGAAGTCTTATTTGTGCCGCAAAAATCAAAGCAGATAACAATGATGCTTTCAAGAAATTACAGGTTGTTCGTTTTCTTGAGGATTGGGCTTATCAGGCGAATGTCAGACAATCGGGCACAACGGATATAAAAGATTTGATGAAACCGTTTGAGGATAGAATTTTTGCGCAATTAGGCGTAAAATATAATATTAATTACAGTTTCCCATGGAACAGATTATTTGAGGTGGAAGTTGAACTTAATTGAAATTATAGCACTTGCAATAGCATTAGGAATTGATTGTATGGTAGTTTCATTCTCGCAAGGTTTGTCTTTAAGTTCAAATCGTATTAAAAACTCTTTGATATTGGCTGCTACTATGGGGTTTTGCCAAGGCATAATGCCTGTTTTCGGATATTTTGGAACTGAAATGATAAGCAGATATATTGCCCCATACAGTCAATGGCTTGTTTTTGCAATATTTATGACATTAGGTTTAAAGTTTATTTATGAGGCATTTAGAGATAAAGTAGAAAAAGTTTGTTGTATTGATTTAAAATGCCTTGCTGCTATGGGAATTGCAACCAGTATTGATGCTTTTGCTTCGGGTATTACGCTCAAACTTACATATACTCCGCTTTTAATCTCTGCATTTATAATTGGATTAATGTCATTTTACATGTCGGTAAAGGGTTTTTGGCTTGCTGTATTTTTTCAAAAATTACCGTCTAAATTTCTAGAAATTTTGGGCGGGGTAATCCTTATTATTATGGCAATTAAGGCATGTGTTTAAATATTTTACAATTCTTAATATGTGTTCAAATCATGGAAACGCATGCCATGAGCATGATTTCATGGTTTAAATTGCTCAAACCATGTCATAGCTTAATTTGCGGCATGATTGACTTTTGAAAACGGCTGTATTGCTTGTGATTAAAGGGTTTGTTACAAATGTTCATAATAACATGTTCTGCCCTTGAAATAATTTTCTGATTTTTTATAATTAAAGTATAGAGAGGTGAAACACTTCACTAATGGGGCTTGGGGCGAAACCGAGGTGATAAATTGGTGCTATTTGAGTGCCAATTGCAAAGTTTAGTCATGGCTGCCATACTTGGGTAAGATATTTAATTGGAGATTTTATAAATTGTTTAGAAGTAGGGATATGGGCAGAGCTGTTGCGGTTAGAAGATGGACACCGACTGCGCTTGAATGTTATAAAAGAGGATGCAACTGTGAGGGATGTTTTTATAGAGATTTCTTTAGCGGATCATCTCAAAAATGCCAGATGAAAGCGTCTGTGCTTGAACTTGTAAGGGTTATTGGCACCCCTAATGTAGAATTACAGCAGTTTATTATTGAAGATTAATCCTCTTAATGAGTTGTGACATTTTAATTTGTCTGCAAAGAGTGTTAAAAAAGGGCTTTTAATTTTCAGTGTAATATGCTATAATATAAAAGCATTATGTTATAGGAGGTTCACATGCACATTCACGTTAACGGAAGAAACATTGAAATCACTGATGCTATTAAAGCTTATGTGAAAGAAAAAATCGGTAAAGTAGCAAATCACTACGACCAAATTCAAGGAATTGACGTTGTGTTGTCAGTTATTAAAAATCCGTCAGCTTCCGGAAAACACGTAGCTGAAGTAAGCTGTAAATTGAGTTCAGGAGAAGTTATCCGCTGTGAAGAATCAGCTGATTCTATGTATGAAAGCATTGATTTACTGGCTGATAAACTGGACAGACAAGTTAAAAAATTTAAAGAAAAAAGCTTGGGTTCAGACAAAGCTTCCATCAGAACAGAAGTTCAAGAAGAAGCGGTTGTAGAAGAATAAATTTGATGGGGCGCAAGCCCCTTTTTTCATGGTAAAATAACACAGTAGGCGATTGGGTAAGTAATGTAAAGACTTGGTAAGTTTTTGTATGAGCCGCCCGATGGTGAAAAGAATGATAAATAATAAAAAAGTAGTTGTAATAATGCCCGCGTATAACGCGGAAAAAACTCTTAAACAAACCTATGACGAAATCTATAAGGATTTTGTTGATGAGGTTATTCTTGTTGATGATAATTCGCAGGATAATACCAAACTTGTGTCTAAAGAGCTGAGCATTACAACTATCGTCCATAAAGAAAATAAGGGATATGGCGGAAATCAAAAATCCTGCTACAAAGCAGCTCTTAAAGCGGGGGCTGATATTGTTGTAATGCTCCACCCCGATTATCAATATACACCGAAACTTATCCCTGCAATAGTATCAATGATGGCATTTGGTCAATATGATGCTGTACTTGCATCAAGAATGCTCGGAAATTCAGCTCTAAAAGGTGGAATGCCTTTGTATAAATTTATTGCTAATAAATTTTTAACAGGATTTGAAAACTTTTTTACCGCTGAAAAACTTTCAGAATACCATACAGGATTTCGCGGGTTTACAAAAGAAGTTTTGGAAAATTTACCGCTTGGTGAATGTGATGACGATTTTATTTTTGATAACGAAATGATTGCACTTTTGTTTTTTAATAATTACAAAATAGGCGAAGTTTCCTGCCCGACAAAATATTTTAAAGAAGCATCTTCGATAAACTTTGTCCGCTCTTGCAAATACGGACTCGGAGTTTTGGCAGTCAGCTTGAAATACCGTCTTGCAAAATGGGGATTAAAATCCAAAATCTTTAAGCCTGATGCAAAGAAATTGGATTTGGATACAGAGATTGAATATTATTTTAAATAATCTTTTTTAAATATTATGTCATACCCTAGAGCATCAAGAATACTTTGCACATCTGAGTAGCGAATTTTATCTTCTTCAAATCTTTTTTGAAGTCTTTGGGGCTGTGTAGAAATTAGTGGTGCGATTTGTTCGATTGTCATGTTGTGTTTTTGCATAATGTTTAGTAGTTGTTGCTTAATGTTCATATTATACCTTTATTTGTTATAAATTCTATAATAGAAGTTATAACACACTACAAGTTATAAGTCAATAAATATATACTTATAAATTATGAATAAGAACGAACTACTCAAAAAATTTGGTAAGAATGTTAAAATCGAAAGAGTTAAAAAAGATTTAACTCAAGAACAACTTGCAGAAATAATGGATATTTCACAAAACTATTTATCCAGTATTGAATTAGGCAAGGAAAATATGTCACTTGGAAAAATTTTGGAACTGGCTCAATTTTTAGGGACAGATATTGAAAACCTTTTAAATTTCAAATAATAAAAAACGACCTCAAATAGAGGTCGTTTTTTGTTTAATCCTTTTTGTTTTATTTTCTAAATCGTCTGCTTTGAAATTTTCCCAATACCCAATGTGGCGGGTGGAGCGGCTACGCTCCTAGAAGGCGTTTGCCGGTTTTTTCTGAGCTGTAGCACCGGGAATTGATTGCCAGTTTGCTGCCATGATTTTTTTGAATGATTTCAATGCAGTGTCTTCTAATTCGCCGAGTTCTTCTGCTTCCATAATCAATTCTCGCAACGGTAACAATGCTCTTTGATCTCTAAGAACACCCAACGCAGCAGCTGCGCCTGCTCTTACCAATTCATTTTCTGAACGGTTTTTCATAACGTCAATCAATGCCGGAACTGCTTTTGTATCATTTAATTTACCCAATGAAGTTACTGCATAAATTCTAACGTTTACCCATTCGTCATACAACATATTAATAACTTTATCAACAGCTTTTTTATTGCCGATTTCACCCAAAGCACGGGTTGCATCGCATCTTACGTTAACTTTTTCGTGGTCAAGAGATTCCATTAATGCATCTGTTGCAACGTCGCCGATTTCAATCAATGCATCTGTTGCTGTAATACAAACTTGAGGGTTTTCATCATTTAATGCCTCTACTAAAGGCTCAACAACAATTTCACCGCCCAAACGTCCTAATGCACGAGCTGCACGAACTCTAACGTCAACGTTTCTGTCTTCGCGTAATGATTCAATTAAGTGGATAGTAGCTTTGCAATCGCCTAATTCGCCAAGTGCGCGTGCTGCATAAAGTCTTACAGAGCCGTTTTTGTCATGTTTTAAAACTTCAATTAACGGTTCTACAGCTTTTGAATCGCCCATTTCGCCAAGAACACGAGCTGCATTATATCTAACTTTTTCAGAATTGCTTGTTTTTAAATCAACTAATAATTCATCAAAAGATTTTTTAACTTGTTTCTTCTTGCTGTTTACACTAATTGTCATTAAATTTTTCCTCCGACACAATATGATATTCTACACGCCTATGTTTTTATAAAAAATTTTTAGAATAAAATATTGCCTTTTTTACCTACTTTGTTAATTTATGTTAACATTCCATGTAGTGCAGTTGTTTTTAAGGGTAAAACTAACACTTATAATATTAATATAACATATTTTTTATATTTTGTGTTAAATTGGAACAAAATTTGTAAAAAACACCCTGTTTGTTTTTTTAAAATTTAAGCTCTTTCAATTATATTAGGTCAAAATTTTTAATAAAAATTCACAATTATTACTCACTACAGATAGTAATAATAAACTCACTACCCTTGCCAACCTCACTGTTTACAGTAATTTCACCTTTATGCTTTTCAATAATCTTTGTACAAATTGCTAAACCAAGACCTGTTCCAACACCTGAACTTTTTGTTGTAAAACCTGCTGTAAATATCTTGTCGAGCTGATTTTGGGGTATGCCTTTGCCGTTATCTTTTATCTTTACAACAAGTCGATTATTGATAAATTCTGTTGAAATTGTAATTTTTCCTATCCCATCGATTGCCTGACAAGCGTTTACTAAAATGTTCATAAATACCTGATTTAGCATGTTTGGAAAGCATTTCACCATAGGGATTTCGCCGTAATTTTTAATGATTTCAATTTTGTTTTTTGTTTCGTGTCTGATTAAATCTAACGTCAAATCGAGCTCTTTGTTAATGTCTGCCTCTTGTAATTCTGCCTCATCAAGTCGGACAAATTTTTTCAGAGACGTTACGATATTGCTAATCCTGTTTACCGCCTCTTTATCAACTTCATTAATGTCTGTGAGCATTTCTTTTAGTTCGGTGTCTTCTATTGCGCCAAGCAACTTTGCGACTATTCCATTGTTTGATTTTATTGAGGCTACGGGAGTGTTAATTTCGTGTGCAACGCCTGCCACCAATTGACCCAATGATGCCATTTTTTCTGAATTAATCAGCTGAATTTGAGTTTCTTTCAGTTCTTTAATTGTTTGGACGTTCTTTTGATAAAGTTCAGCTGTTGTAATCGCGTTGGATAGTTGGGTTGAAATAGCTTCAAGAATTTCTATTTCTTCTGTCAGCTCTCGTTTTTGATAACTAAGCAAAACTATGACACCTGTTAGGTTTTGGGCATGGTAAACCGGAACAATAATCCGCATAACCGGTTGCTTGAAAGGTTTAGCATCTGAATATTCCATCAATACATTAGAGACTGTAATTTCTTTTGTTATATTACCAAAGCTTATTTTATCTTTTGATTTTTTGCAGCCGTAAACTTCTTGTATTATAAATTCATCACCGTCTGCTTTTGCATAGTATGCTTTATATGCTCCAAACATTATTGCAAGTTCTTTCAAAGCTGATTGAATAATTTCCGACAACTCCAAACTTTCTCTGATATTGTTGGAAACTTTGTTTATGAGCGCAATTCGGATTGCCTGACTTTGTGCTTTTTGTTTAATTTTTTGTAAATCCCTGTTTTCTTCAAAAAGTTTGTTGTATTTTTCTTGAAGTTTTTCATTTTGTCTGTTCACGTCACTCAATTTATTTTGGGCGCTGACATCTGTAAAAAAGATTATTGTATAATTTCCTTTTTTAACGGCTTGTAAATCGTAATAATATATGCGGTTTAATTCTGATTGATAAGAGATCCGTGCAAAAAAATCTTCTTTTGAAGTGACTGCATGATATATGGGAGAATAGATTTCGATGTTTTCAGAATTGAGTGGGCAGATATCAAAATTTGAGTTGTGCGAGAATTTTTTCAGGTTTGAAAAATCTTTAAACCACCTTTTGAAAGTGTGGTTACGATACACAACGTCACCTTTTTTATTAATAATTAATACAGCATCCCTAAACTGCCTGAAAAAATCAAACTTTTTCATGATTATATTATAGTTCATTGAATATTGTTTGGCAATTTGTCAATGGTTATTCGTCAATAAATGTAAAATTTTCACCTAATTTATCTTCAAGCATTTTTGCAAATTCGGAAAATTTTAATCCGTGAGCTTCAACAATTTTCCAAGCAGTAATAAGATAAATATTTATAATTCCACGCTCTGTTTTACTCATATTACTTTTATCTAAATCATATTCCAGTGCAAATTTATTTAAAGATAAATCTGCATTTTTCCTAATATCTCTAAAAACTTCACCGACTGCTTGTTTAAAAATTTCATTATTTTTATTATGTTGCATAAATTTATGATATTTGTTATATTAATTAATAGTGTGGTACACTAACCAACAAATGAAAAATAAAATGTTTATGTAAATGTATTAAAAATTTAAAAATTCGGATAATGATAGTTGAAATGCCTTTGCTAACTGTGCAACTTTAGTAAAAGTAAGGTCATTTTTAGCAGTTTCAATTTATTAACTTTCTGGCTGCCGTATAAACAACGCATCCTGATTAATGGATATAAGTGATTATAACAATAAGTACATTCGGTATGCAGACGCTATGAAAAAAGAATTGGATGTAATATTTATTAAATAAAAAGGGGCTGTATACAGCCCCTTTTTACATTTTAAACACTTGCGAATTCTTTTGCTCTTTCGAGTTGGAGTGTACAAGTTGTAACATCGCAAACGCAAGATGGTCCAAAGTATTGGATTGCTCCCGGGAATAAATATTTATCATTCATTGCCCATTCTTCTCTGTTTTGTTCAAGTTGTTTGAACACAGGACCGTCAAGTTTTACCAATGCTTTTTGAATAACAGGTTTCATTTCGCCATGGCGTTTTTCCATGTTCATCATCATTGTTAGAGGAATACCGCCTGCAATCCATTGGTCTGCAGGTTGTGTAAGATTTCTTACTGATGACAAATAGCCTGTCAAACCGAAGTTGATTAATGCGAAAGCGTTGTAGCCTAATGAGTAACAGTAATCAGCATCAAAGTTGGATGGGAATGCGCATCTGCCTTCGTAACCGAAGAAATGTGACTGTGCATTGAATTTGCCTGAGAAGTTACCTTGTGATTTCAATTCATCCAATCTTGCAGAAATCATTTCAATTAGCAATTTTTCAGTTTCGATTTTAGAAACTTGAACGTTACCATGAGGGTCACGGTCTGCAAGCAATTGAGATTTAATCAATGCAGGAAGTGAGCTGTAAACTTTAGCGTTTGATACATCAAGTCTGCTTTCAACAGCTTCAAAGCTTACTGCAACGCCTTCTTTTTCCATTCTTGCCATAACGTCGTTAAGGTTAGAAATCATTGATTTCATTTCAGGAATGAATTCAATCAAACCTTCAGGAACGATTGCGATACCGAAGTTTTTGCCGATTTCTGAACGTCTTACGATAATGTCTGTCATGTAATTAATAATGCTTTCCAAAGACATTTTCTTTTCTTCAACTTCTTCTGAAATCAAAGTTACGTTCGGCTGAGTTTGCAAAGCAGCCTCTAAAGCTACGTGAGATGCTGAACGACCCATAATTTTTACAAAGTGCCAGTATTTTTTAGCAGAGTTTGCATCACGTTGGATATTACCGATAAGCTCAGCATAAGTTTTTGTAGCTGTATCAAACCCGAATGAAATTTCGATTTGTTCGTTTTTTAAGTCGCCGTCAATAGTTTTAGGACATCCGATAACTTGAATGCCTGTATTGTTTTTAACAAACCATTCAGCCAATAATGCTGCGTTTGTGTTTGAATCATCTCCACCGATAATTACAACAGCAGACAGATTTAATTTTTTACAAACTTCCAATGAAGATTTGAATTGTTCTTCTGTTTCAAGTTTAGTTCTGCCTGATCCGATAATATCGAAACCGCCGGTATTTCTGTATGCGTTCATGAATTCGTCTGTAAATTCAACGTAGCTGCCTTCAATAATACCTGAAGGACCGCCTAAAAATCCGTAAAGTTTGTTTGCTGAATTTGCGCTTTTCAAAGCGTCATACAAACCTGCGATAACGTTGTGACCGCCCGGAGCCTGTCCGCCTGAAAGGATTACACCTACATTTCTTACATCTGATGTGTTAGATGATGATGTGTTTTTAAAAGTTACAACGGGTTTGCCGTATGTATTTTCGAATAATTCTTGAATTTGTTCCTGATCTCTAACTGATTGAGTAGCCGAGCCTTTTGACATTTCAAGGCAGTTAATGCCTGAAGAAAGGCTTGATGGAAGTTTCGGCTGATACTTTAATCTTTCGATTTGTAATGGTGAAAGTTTTTCCATATTTCTCTTCCTTATATTGAGTAATACTGTCTACAACAATATTGTACAATAAAAAATAAATTTATGGTACTACGTACGTAGCCGCATTAGATTTTGTAAAATTTTTATTTTTGTCATATTATTTGTACAGAGATATTTATGGAGATAAGAGTATGGTTTTAAATAGAATAGGTATTGATGTTGGCGGAACTAATGTGAAGATTGCTCTTGTAAATGATGAAGGGCAGATAATTTATTCAAATTCTGTTCCAACTCGTGCGGAAATGGGTTATGAATATACGGTTAATAATATTAAACAGGCAATTTACGACCTTTTAAAAGAAACAAAACTTGAGGCAAAAGATATTGAAGGTATCGGATTTGGTTTTCCGGGTCAGGTTGACTATAAAGAAGGAATTGTAAGAAACGCGCCTAATATTCCGGGCTGGGTTGAAGTTCCTATTGCAAAAATATTTGAAGATGAATTTCATATTCCGACACGTGTTGATAATGATGTAAGATGCGCGGCATTGGGTGAACTTAATTACGGTGCAGGCAGAGGATGTGAAAACTTGATTTGTATTACTGTCGGAACAGGTATTGGTTCGGGTCTGATTGTTAATGGAAAACTAGTTCGTGGTGCATCAAATGCAGCAGGCGAAATCGGTCATATCAAACTTCAAATGCACGACGGTCCGATTTGTGGATGCGGCGACACAGGCTGTATGGAAGCTTTTGCATCAGGACCGGCAATTGTTGCAATGGCAGAAGATTATATTAAAGGCGGAAAGTCAACAAAATACAGAGAGATGGCAAACGGAACACCTTTGACACCTTATATTGTATGTGAGGCTGCAAAAGCAGGCGACCCTGTTGCACAAAGAATTTTCACAATTATGGGTGAATATATAGGAATTGGCATGGCAGGCGTTGTAAACCTTTTAAATCCCGAAAAAATTATTATCGGCGGTGGTGTTGCTGATGCGGGTGATTTATTGATTAAACCGCTTGTTGAAACTTTGAAAAAACGCGCAATGAAGATTGCTGGTGAAACAGTTGAAGTTGTACATGCGCAACTTGGAAATACAGCAGGTGTTATCGGCGCAAGCTTATTGATTGAAAGTTAGAAATGATATACTTTTTTTATGGCGAAGAAGATTTTGATATAGAAAATGAAATCGGGAAACTTAAAAAAGGTCTTGATAAAAATTTTCTTGAAATGAGTTTTAAGACCTATAAAAATCCTAAATTTCCCGATTTAATTTCTATTTTGCGCTCTCAGCCTATGATGTTTGGAAAAATGCTTATAGTAATTAATTGTCTTGATTATTTTTCTAAAACTTTTGAAGATAAAGAAATGAAACAAATTGAGCAGGCAATTGAAGATAATAACGAAAATCTTGATATTGTATTCGTGGCGCAACTTCCAAGAGGTGAAGGCAAAAAATTAGACAGCCGTAAAAAATTCTTTAAACTTTTGTCTAAGCAAAATGCAAAAGAATGCCCGGTAATTCCGACTTATAAGACGGCAGAGCTTGAGGGACGAATTACAAAAATCGCTAAGGATAAAGGTATAAAGCTTGATAAAGATGCAATGACTGCAATTATCTCGCAAATAGGCAACAATCTTCGTCAGATTGACAAAGAACTTGATAAACTAAAACTTTTTGCCTATCCGAAAGATGTTGTAACAGCTCCTATGGTTCGCGAAATTTGTATTTCTAATGAAGATTTATTCGCATTTTCAGACTTTTTGATGGAAAATCGCAAGGATAAAGCTTTGCTTGAATACAGAAAACTTCTTGATACGCGATATCCTTTAGAAATTCTGTCTACTTTGCAGACTATGCTTAGACGTTGGATTATTTTAAAATCGAAAGCAAAAACATCAAGTTCAATGGAGCTTTCCAGAATGACGGGAATGCACGAATACGTTGTCAAACTTAATTTGCAAAAGCTTAAAAATACCAATCTGAAAGATTTGGTAAGATTAAAGCAAAACTTGACTGATGCAGAGTATCGCATTAAAGCTGGTTTAGCACTTGATGTTGAAAAAGAGGTGGAAAATGCCTTATTTAAATAAATACCCGTACTTAACCAAATATTTTACAAACGGTGTTGTAAGCGGTAAAATGGCTCACTGTATTTTGTTTTACGGGTCTGACAGTGAGGCGCAATATCAACTTGCATTGGAAATTGCTCGTATGCTTAATTGTAAAGGTACTCACACACCTGAGTGCGGATGCTTGAATTGTAATTGGATTAGAGAAAATAAACACCCTGCAGTCTTGACGATATCCAAAGTCGACAACAAACCCGCTGATGATACATCAAAAACTGTTATTTCTATTGAGCAGGCAAGGATGATTAAAAATGACCTGCTTGTAACTTCTGATTATCATAGGGTTTTAATCTTTTGCGACAGGGATAAAGACGGCAATATTAAAGGATTAAATCAGCAGGTCTTTCAGGCAGATGCGGCAAATGCTTTGTTGAAAACTTTTGAAGAACCGTCAGAAAATACGACTTTTATATTTTTGACAAAAGATAAATCCGATATGATTACAACCGTTGTTTCGCGTGCGCAAAGTTTTTATGTACCGTCAATGAAAGATGAAGAAAAAAGTTTTTCTGATGTCAAAGATGCAATGGACGGTTATTTAGAGCTTGAACGAGGTGAGGTATTGGATTTCAATGATAAAATCCTTGAACTTGCTAAAATACTTGATGCAGAAGAAGTTTTTACACAAATGCAAAATTATATTGAGAGTTTAATTCGTGCAAATCTTGACAATACTGCGCTAAAAGTTAAGTTGATTGCTGATATTAAAGCGATTGAGCAAGCAAAAAAAGAAAACCGCCTGAATATTAATATTCAGACGATTATCGAAACTTTAAGTTTTAAGCTTATATTATAAATCTGCCGTTTTCATAAATGAGTGTGTCCTCGGCATATATGCATCCGCCGTTTTTCATATTTTTAATCATGTCCCAGTGAAGTCCTGATACATTCTTTCCGCCTGTTTCGGGGTAAGATGCACCGACTGCCATATGGATTGAGCCGCCGATTTTTTCGTCAAATAAAATATTTCCCGTTACTTCCTGAATTTCGTCGTTAGTTCCGATTGCAATTTCACCGATACCTTTTGAGCCGTCATCCATATTGAACATTGCCTCTAAATAATCTTTTCCGGTTTCGGCATCAAATTTTACAATCTGTCCGTTTTCAATCCATAAGTGAACGCCGGTTGCGCTGTTTCCACGGTAGTTTTGCGGAAAATCAAAATATATTTCACCGTTAATATCATCTTCAACAGGTGATGTGAAAACTTCCCCGTCAGGGTAGTTGTTTAATCCCGAACAGCTAATCCATTTTCTTCCTTCAACACCAAATGTAATGTCGGTCTTTTCTCCTACAATACGGACTTTTTTAACGCCGTTTAAATAATTTGCCCATTTGGTTTGTTTTTCATCAAGTTCACGAAGTTTTGCAACAGGGTCATCTAAATCCAGATAGCAGGATTTGAAAAGAAATTCTGCGTATTCATCAAAAGACATTTTTGCTTCCTGTGCTAAAGCGTGTGTCGGTACATCTGCTACAACCCATGAGGCTTCGCCTTTTGCAGATCGTTCCATAAGAGTTTTTGACAAACCTTGAGATGCTTTTGAGCGTCTAGAGAGTTTTGTCAAATCTGCGCGTGCCATATTTTTTGTGTTCATTGGTGCACCAATTGAAATAAATTTATCAATGGTTTCATATTCAAGCTTGATAATTGGGTCAATATAATCCAATTGTTCATCAGATGCGTATTTGATAAAAATATCCGAAAAATCTTCGAAAGATGTCCTCATAATCGGATGACCGCCCTTTTCGATAACGCGTTTATAAACGGCTTTTACCAAATCCTTTGCATAAATGCTTGTTGCTCTAATTTGTACCAAATCGCCTTTTTGAACATTCGTTGAATAGTCAACAAGAACTTCTGCATATTTATCCCAAATTGATTTTTGCATTTTTTTCCCTCTCTGCCAATTTTGGTCGGACTTGTTATATTCCGGTAAGTCGCTTCGCTTTTGTGAAAATTTCCAAAATTATGGAACTTATTTTAACGTTCGCTTGCTCCCGTTCTTTCTCCTAATCTTCTAGTGATTCATGACCTGATTTATGAGTTTTTAAAAGCACTCCTCGTTTAGATGACTGGATAAATTCAATCATTTTTTCAATATATTCATTCATAGGAATTTCTGCTTTAATTTTTTCAATAGCTTGAGTTGTATTTAAATCTTCTGAAATTAATAGTTTGAAAGCTTCATTTGTTGCTGTTCTAACTTCTTGAGAAACACCTCTGCGTTTCATTGCAATAACATTTAAGCCTCGTGGTACAGGCGGTCTGCCTTCCCCTTTAGAATACGGCAGAATATCCTGACGAGATGCAGAAAATCCGCTGATAATTGCCATATCGCCAATTCTTATATTCTGGTGGAATACACTCATTCCGCCTACAAATGCTCCAAAACCTACATGAACGTGACCACCTAAAGTTACAAGGTTTGCAAGGATTACCTGATCATCAAGCACGCAGTTGTGAGCAATATGTGAGCCAACCATTAAAAGACATTTTTTACCAATTCTTGTTGTAAAATCACCGCAAGCAGCAGCCCTGTGAATAGTTACGTTTTCTTTAATAATTGTACCGTCACCTATTACTACTTTTGTTTCTTCACCTTTATAGCCTAAATCCTGAGGCTCAGAACCAATTGTTGCAAACGGAGAAATAGTACAATCGTCGCCGATTTCGGCGAATTCAATGTGAGCATTTGAAATAACTCTTGTTCTGTGTCCGATAGTTACGTTTTCACCTATAACTACATAAGGTCCTATAATTGCATCATCAGCAATTTTTGCTGACGGATGGATGATTGCGGTTTTGTCTATACTCATTTTTTTACTCTCTTTCTCTCTTACTATAAATCCAATTATAGTATAAAATTTCTCAATTTCACTATTATTTATATTATTTTAATATTGCTTGAAAAATTTTTTAGATAGTTTATAATAATAAAAGAGCGAAAGGAGTTTGTTATGAGAAGATTTATATTATCACAGAGATTCGGGGGGGGGGCAATTTAAGCAAATCTCCGTTTCTTGGAAATTTATTCAAAGTTGGTGTGGCGGGTCAAGCGGCACGCTTGGGGTTTACATTAGCAGAGGTTTTAATCACACTTGGTATCATTGGTGTTGTGGCTGCAATGACTTTAGCAACTCTTATAAATAATTATAAAGCAATGCGTGATGTTACTATTGCCAAAAAGAAATTTGCAGAGGTTCAACAGATTATAAGTTCTATTCAAGCTGAACTCGGGGATTATTCAAACTGGAGCGGAATGAATACGAATGCATTTTTTGAACAATATGTTGATAAGCATATAAACTATGTTAAGAAAAAGAAACTTGGTGTTACTGGTGAAAATTTGATATACAAAGAAGCTGAAATAAATCATGTATGTAATTATATATATGAAATGGCAGACGGAACTATATTAATATTTGGTATTCCATCTGCGGGTATAAGTACACAAGATAAAGACAAGGACAGAGTATGGAAAATTCATGTTGACATAAATGGTTTAAAAGAACCGAATGCATTGGGCAGAGATGTTTTTACAATGACATTGAATACATCTCAAACAGAAACAAGTCCATATTATGAATACGGATTCCATGCTTATGGCAGCGGATTGGATGATGATGAAATAAAAAAACGTTGTTCTGAGAATTACCAAAGTAATTATTATAAGATGAATGTAGATTATGGAAACCATATATGGGTAATGTCAATATTTGCTAATCAAAATGACAATGCTCATGGGAGATGTACCTGTTTAGAATACCTTATAAGAAACAGTTGGGATTATAAAAAATTCCCGCCCAAAAAGTAAAGAATCTTATTTTAATATGAAGTTATGGAATTCTTTTGCTTTGCAGCCTTCTTCAAGTGCAAGTGTAAGCCATTCACGGATATGCGGCGGATAAATTGATGAATTTCTTTCGACAAGTAAATCAAGCCTTTTAACTTGTTTCTGTCAAATTAAGACTTGCTCCGCCCGTAAAAGCCAAGTATTGCTGTGTTGTCGGAAGCTTATCTAATAACAAATCCCCCTAAGGGGGATTTGTTTATTTGAATGCAAATGTCATATCAGCTTCAACGCATACTTTGCCGTCTACACTGCCAATACCGTGAGCTTTACAGATAGGACCTTTTACCTTTGTAACTTCAATTTCCATATCAAATCTATCACCCGGACGGACAATGTTTTTAAATCTTACACCGTCAACTCCTGCGTATAGTGTCAATCGACCTTTGTATTCAGGCATTGTCATCAAAATCGGTGCTGAACATTGTGCCATAGCTTCTAATTGCAAAACGCCAGGCATAATCGGATTATTCGGGAAGTGACCCTGGAAAAATCCCTCGTTCATTGTCATGTTTTTGTAACCTTTAGCGTATTTGCCCGGAACGCATTCGGTAATTCTATCTACGAGTAAGAACGGATAACGGTGAGGTATCATATCCATAATTTCCATGATGTCAAAGCTTAAAGCTTCTGTTTTAGTTTCTTCTGTCATTTTTCTCTCCTTATTATTTATGTTCTATTAATTTTTCTTTTAACATCTTGGCTGTTTTGATGTGAACTGCATGTCCTGCTTCTTTTACAAGAATTTGGCACTTCAGATTTAAGGGATTTACTCCTGTCAAATATAAATCGCCTATAAGATCAAGAATTTTGTGCTTTATCGGTTCGTTTTCACTGCGTAAGTCTGAAGTAAAGCCTTCATCTGTCAAACCTAAAGTGTTCTCAAGCGTTACACCTTGTGCAAAACCAAGCATTTGGAATTTTTTTAAGTCCTTATAAAATCCAAATGTTCTTGCCTCAATAATTTCTTCCTGCTTTTTTGGATTGTAAGCAATCCAGCGCCTTGTTAAATCTTTATGGTCATAATTTACCGCATAAGAAATATAAAGTTCATCAGACGGCAAGATTACAAGACTTGTTTTGCCGTTAAGATAATAAACAGGTTCTGAAACGGTATATTGTTTTGGTTTTGAAAAAATATGTTTTTCAATTCCTGCTTTTTTGAAAAGTTCAACCCATTGTTTTGAACTTCCGTCAAGGGCGGGAACTTCTGTTTCGTCCATATAAATGTCTATGCTGTCAATGCCGCAGAAAGCCAAAGCCGCGCTCAAGTGTTCTGTAAGCATAGCGGAATTTTTCTTGTTTTTGCCCATTACAACACAATGGTCAGTGGCAAGAACATTGTCTACAGTGCTTTCAAAAACTTCATCACCTATAAAATAACGAATTTTGCCTGCTTTTGACGGAACAAATTTAACAGTGCACGGCTTGTTTTTCATCAAGCCGTTACCTGTTATTGAAATTTCCTTAAGAATTGTGGTCATTATTAATGTTTTCCTCAAATTCTCTTAAAAGCGGTTCATATTTTCTGAATTTTGCAAAGATTTCCTGAGCATCTTTCATTGTTTTTAATTGTTTGATGAAATCTTTTCTCGGCATAGCAGGAATACCTACAACTATTGATTTTTCAGGGAATGATTTTGTAACACCTGCTTTTGCAGTGATAATTGTATCAGAGCCGATTTCTATGTGGTCTGCAAGACCTGCCTGACCTGCGATTACAACTCTGTCTCCGATTACGCAACTGCCTGCAATACCTACTTGAGAAACGATTAAACATCCTTCTCCGACTTTACAATTGTGACCAATCATAACAAGGTCGTCAATTTTTGTGTTGTCGCCAATTATTGTGTTTTCGATAGTACCTCTGTCAATTGCTGTGTTTGCGCCAATTTCTACATTATTGCCGATTACAACGGAGCCGATTGAAGGAATTTTAAATATAACATGTTTAGAATTTGCCTCTTTAATTTCGCCTTCTTTTCTTGCTTGTTCAATGTTATCAGGATTTTCTGTTACAAAACTGAAACCATCAGCACCAAGAGACACGCCGTGATGCAAGATTACGTCATTACCTACCTGAACTCTGTCGCCGATATTAACGCCGGCATGAAACAAGCAGTTTTTACCTACAACAGCACCGCCGCCAATGTAGCAGTTAGCCAAAATTTTTGTGTTGTCACCGATTACTGCATCTCTTGAAATAACAACATTAGGTCCGATTTGAACATTTTCACCTAATTTTGCAGTTTCGTGAACTGTTGCTGTCGGGTGAACGCCTTTGTTTACTTCGGGTGCAACGTAGAACATATTTAAAAGTTTCATCATTGCAAGACGAGGTCTTTCAACTTCAATAGTTGTCAAATTAGGAATTTGAACTCCTAACGGCACAAGTGCTGCTTTTGCTTTTGATTGAGCAAGGTTTGCAATTTCTTCTTCGCCTAAAGCAAGTGCTAAAGTGTTTTCGTCTGAAAGTAAGGGCGGTGCAATTTGGGATATCTTTGCATCTTCAACCTTAGTTAACATACCGCCTGTGATATGTGTAATTTCTTCTAATGTAAAAGTTGGCATATTTATTACTCCTTTTTTTATTTTGTTTTTAGATATTGCGTGTTAATTTCACGCAATTGGTTATGAGTTTATTTTCTCAATTATATTTGTAGTTGATTTTCCTTCAACAAATTTTATAAATTCAACCCTTGTGTTGTTTTTGCGCATTATGTCTGCCTCAGGCAGAGTTTCCATAGTATAGTCTGCGCCTTTTGTGTAGACATCGGGTTTCATTTCATCCAAGAGATTTTTAGGACTGTCTTCATCAAATAATACCACATAATCCACGCATCTCAAAGCGCTTAATATTTCTGCACGGTCGTTCTCATTATTTATAGGACGCGTTGGGCCTTTGATTGAGCGAACTGATTTATCAGAATTTAAAAGCACAATTAAGTAATCTGCATAAGACTTTGTCTTTTCAAGATAACGAACGTGTCCTACATGAAGTATGTCAAAACAGCCGTTAGTTGTAACAACGGTTTTACCTTGTGAATGAATTTTGTCTATTAAAACCCTTAAATCTTCTCTTTGTACTAACATATCCAAAGATATTTTAGCAAAAACAACTCAAAAAGTCCTTAAAAGTTACCTTTTGTTAAGATTTAAAACAATTGCATTTCAATAAGTTTTTGGCAAATTCGAACAGTATTTAATGCAGCACCAATTCTTAAATTATCAGCAACGCACCATAATGAAATCCCGTTTTTGAACGCCAAATTGCGGCGGACACGTCCGACAAATACAGGGTCAACTCCTGACGCGTCACGGGTTGTCGGATATTCAAAGTTTTCCGGGTTATCGATAACTTCTATACCGAATGAGTTTTTCAAGATTTCGCGAACTTCATCAGGTGAAATTTCTTCTTCAAATTCAATATCGACAGCCTCCGAATGTCCGTTGAATACGGGAACACGTGCTGCTGTACAAGAAATAGGAGTTTCTTCATCAAGGTGAAGAATTTTTTTAGTTTCCTTAACAACTTTCATTTCTTCTTTAGTGTAACCGTTGTCGCAGAATACGTCGATTTGAGGTATTACGTTGAATGAAATCGGTTTTTTGAAACATTTGTTTTCAAAACTTTCTCCCGCAAGGTTTGCTTTTGTGTCGTCGCGAAGTTCATTAATCGCTGCTAACCCAGCACCTGATACGGCTTGGTAAGTTGATACGATAAGTCTTTTAATTTTTGCTTTTTCGTGCAAAGGTTTTAAAACAAGCATTAACTGAGAAGTTGAACAGTTGGGGTTTGCAATAATACCATTGTGTTTTCTCAAATCCTCATCATTAACATAAGCGATAACGAGCGGAACATCTTTTTCCATTCTGAAAGCAGATGAATTATCAATAAGTACGCCGCCGCGTTTTACGATTTCGGGAGCAAATTTTTGAGAAGTTGAACCGCCTGCTGATGCAAGTACAATATTTACGCCGTCAAAGCTTTCGGGTTTTGCTTCTTCAACCGTGTAGGTTTTGCCTTGAAATTCAAGTTTTGTGCCCGCTGATTTCGGGCTTGATAAAAATTTGATTTCGTTGAAATCGATTTTTAATTCGTCAACGATTTTTGTAATTTCTCTGCCTACAACTCCTGTAGCGCCTAATATTGCAATGTTCGGTTTTCTCATCTTCCGCTCTCCTTTTTTAAGGAAATTATAGCATAAACAATTTTATTTTTTTGCTTCTTTACAACTTTTTGCGCCAAACCAACTTAAATCATTGATACAGTGAAGATAATCCATGTTTTCGTTATATATGACCCACGCTGTGCAGTGAACATGATTTTCTCCACATTCTCTTCTGAATATAGAATCAACCATGTTTTTATCATTACTGTACCATTTGTTACTATATGCTCCATATGGAACTATTTTATCTTTGTATATATCAAATAAGAAACTTTGATTAATCGCTTTGTTATTTCCTGCGAGATCCACTCTAAAGCTGCCGCATGATGCTCTGGTTTCTTCACACAATTTTATGCTTATTGATGGCATTGACATAGAAATTCCATCTTGCAGAGTATATGTACTTGAATTTTTATTGTATTTTGGCTCTGTATAGTATTTAAGTACGATTTTCATAAAATCTTCTTTACCTTTTTTTGCCTCATCAGTAAAGTCTGTTTTGTCATCAGTCCAAGCAGTATCGGCAAGCCCCCAATTGTCTAGGGTGCCGTGTTCATTAACTGCCATTTGATATGCTTGTGAAAATGAAGTGTAAAATTTTTTAAGTTTGGTAACTATAGCTTTTTCTTTCTGTTTTGCAATTAACGACGGCATTGTTAATGCAGCAACAATACCAATAATGCCAAGTGTTATAAGAACTTCAGCTAAAGTGAAAGCTTTGGGGGGGGGGCACTTCTGAGAAATGTTATTTATCATAATTACACCCTATAATATACTTTCTAGTCCGTAAGTAAAATCATTTTTTTCTGCAACATGTTTTACGGCAAGTAAAATGCCCTGCATGTAACATTTTCTGTCCATTGAATCGTGTCTGATTGTCATAACCTGTCCTGATGAACCGAAAATTACTTCCTGTGATGCTATAAACCCAGGCATTCTTACAGAATGAATATGAATGTTTGAATAAGATGTACCGCCGCGTGAACCCTCAATTATTTCTGTTTCGGCGCAGTTGCCTGTTGCAAAATTATTATTTTCTTTTGCCATTAAACTCGCTGTTTTAATAGCTGTGCCAGAGGGAGCATCTTTTTTCTGATTGTGGTGAAATTCAAGAATTTCTGCATTATCAAAATATTTTGCTGCTTGTTGTGCAAACATCATCATCAAAACAGCGCCTGTCGAAAAGTTTGGTGCAATCAAGCATCCTGTATTTTTTTCTTCAGAAAGATTTTTCAATTCCTCAATCTGCTCATCAGTTAAACCTGTTGTGCCTATTACGATTTTTATTCCATTATTCAAGCAGTACAAAGCATTTTCATAAATTGATTTAGGCTGCGTGAAATCAATCAGTAAATCAATATCTTCAACCCTGTGAGCTTCTTCAATCGTATGATACATGCTATCTGATGCTATATCAATTTTTGCAATAAGTTCTGTATCCGGACAATCTGTCACAGCCTGACAAACCTCCTGCCCCATTTTTCCTAACGCTCCACATACTGCTACTTTAATCATAATTTTTCTCTCCTTGTTTTTTTTATGATACCATAAAAAAGTAAATTTTATAAGGAGAGAAGATTATGGCTGATGCAAAAATTTTGGCAACTATTGAAAGAAGTGAGACTGAACAATTACAGATTTCTGTAAGCGAATATAAAGGCAGAAGTTATTTGAATATGAGAATATTCTATACAACAGATGATGGAGCAACCTGGCTTCCGACTAAAAAAGGCGTTACTTTTGCCCCTGATCAATTGGATTTGTTGGAAGAAGCTATTCAGGCTGCTCGCCAAGAGTTTATGTCAGAGGAGTAGGCGAAGCCTACCTTCCCACACGGACTAAT
The DNA here is from genome assembly GCA_950096985.1 of uncultured Candidatus Melainabacteria bacterium. GTDB lineage: Bacteria > Cyanobacteriota > Vampirovibrionia > Gastranaerophilales > Gastranaerophilaceae > Stercorousia. The sequence goes on along the minus strand of CATNBA010000001.1, from coordinate 67,778 downwards.
TAGTAACTTTAAAGGAGAACTTTTGAGTAAATACGCTCTTGCTCTTGTTAATATCAAAGGTTTGGGGGTTAAGACATTCAGCTACCTAATCCCCGACGAGATGAAAGACAAAATCCAAATCGGACAGGCAATTCTTGTCCCGTTTGGACGACAGGGGCTTGTTAATGCTTTTTGTGTTGGGTTTTCGGACTATTTGCCCGGGGATTTTAAGGTAAAAAAAATCAATAAAATCCTTGATGAAACCCCGCTTTTTTCAATTGATTACCTTAAACTTTTGGAATGGGTTGCAAATTATTATTGCTGTGATTTGGTGACAGTTCTGAATGCTGCAATTCCTTTGAAACTTATAGAAAAAGCATCAAAAACCGAACAGCTTGTGGAGTTTGTTTCGTTTGACGGAGCGACAAAGCGACAGACGGAAGTACTTGAACTTTTGCATAAATCAGGCAAGATGCCTTTGATTTTGTTTGAAAAATACGCAGGTACAACGCGTGCAACAATTAAAAAACTTGAGGCAATCGGGTGTATAAAGCTGTCTCAGGAAGAATTATACAGAAACCCGCTTGATATTTTGCAGATAAAAGAGCGCGAACCTTTGTTTGAGCTTTCGGGCGAGCAGAAAAAAGTTTACGAGGGAATTGCAAAGAAAAAACTTGGGCAGATTTTGCTCCATGGGGTTACGGCATCGGGAAAAACAGAGGTTTATTTTAAGCTTATTGATGACACGATTAAATCTGGTAAAAATGTACTTTTTCTTGCGCCTGAAATTGCGCTTGCATCACAGTTAACAAAACGTCTTGCCAAAAAGTTTGGAACAGAGGATGTTGCAATCTGGCACAGCAGTATTTCAGATGGGGAGCGTTATGATGTGTGGCAAAAGCTTTATAAAAACGAGATTAAAATTCTTGCGGGTGCACGTTCAGCCGTTTTTGCTCCCTTGCAAAATATCGGTCTTATTATAATTGATGAGGAACATGAAAGTGCATATAAGCAAACAACGCCTTCTCCGCGTTATGATGCAAAAACTGTTGCGAGAAAACTTTCAGAATTTCACAAATGTCCGTTGTTATTAGGCTCTGCTACCCCTGATATTTCATCGTATTATAGAGCATTAAATGAAGGAAATCTTTTTGAGCTTAAAAACCGATATAATAATGCAAAAGTCCCGCCCGTATCAGTTATAAATATGCAGGAGCACGGGCGCGCTGCATATAAAAATGTTATTTCAATACCGATGCAAACCGAAATTAAAGAAACTCTTGAAAAAGGCCAGCAGGTGATTTTATTGATTAACCGCCGCGGATTTTCGACATTCACGCAATGTCAGGCATGCGGTAAGGTGATTGAATGTCCGAATTGCGCAATCCCTATGATATGGCACGCAAAAGACCAAATGCTTAAATGCCATTATTGTAATCATGCACAATATTTTCCAGAATTCTGCCCGGAATGCGGGTCGGATGCCTTGAAAAACAGCGGTACGGGAACGCAAAAAATCGAACAGTACATAAAAGATATGTTTCCCGATAACGTAATTGAGCGTATTGACAGTGATATTTTAACCAGAAAAGGTGAACACATAAGGCTTTTAGAACGTTTTCAGCACAAAGAAATTGATATTTTGGTTGGAACTCAAATGATTGCAAAAGGTTTGGATAACCCCAATGTTACTCTTGTAGGCGTAATTTCAGCCGATGCAAGCTTTAACCTGCCTGATTTCAGAGCATCAGAACGAGGATTTCAGCTTTTGACACAGGTTGCGGGACGCGCGGGACGCGGAGAATTTTCTGGAAAAGTTTTATTCCAAACTTACAATCCTGATTTTTACGCGCTTGCAAGTGCAAAAGAACAGAATTACAGTGAGTTTTACGAAACTGAAATTGCAGCGCGTGAGGAATTTGATTATCCGCCCTACAGTCAAATAGCAAGACTGGTTTTAAGTTCACAAAATAATTTCCGTGCCGAAAAATCTTCGCAGGAAATTGCACTGCGCTTGTGTATGATGATTGAAAAATTTGGAATATCAGAGCGTTTGGAAGTTCTCGGCCCTACTCCATGTGTGATTGAACGTATTAACAGTCAATACCGTTTTCAAATTCTCATAAAAAATAAACTGGGAGAAAAGGGTCACCGGTTTATATCAAGTTTTTTAAACAAAATTACTCTGCCGAAAGATATTAAAATGGTTATTGATGTCGACCCGCTGGATATTCTCTAAAATCTGAGCGGATAATCATTAGGGATTTTCCAACCGTTTCTGGCAATCATTAATGTGCAATATGCTCTTTCGTTCGTTACTGAGGATTTTTTACAGCCGAGTGCAGGGTGATTTTTAATAGTATCTTCCGTTATATTTGCAGTACATAGACCATAAGGTATTAATCCTTTTTCCGGACAGAGTGAATCTCTGAAAGCGAATGTAAACCATAGTTTACCGCATTGTTCTATATCTCTGTTTATGAAGCCGGCTTCATAAGATATTGTTTTGAGGTCTTTTGCATGCGGATAAAAAATCCAACTGCTGGCAGAAATTAAAACAACGCTGCCGTCACTAAAATATACGGCAATGCTGTTTTCTACAGTGTTTGTTTCTTCAACTTTTACTGAATTAATATATTTTGCTAAATATTTATTATACCATTCCAAGCCGTTTGTTGTTGTGTTTATATGATAATCGCCATCGAATATGTATAAAAGATTATCCCAATTTATGATGCTGCCATTTTCTGCTTCAGACATTTTGACTGCTTGGTTTACAACCGAATAAAATTTAGCAAGTCGCTTTTCAACTACCTGTTTTCTATGGTTTTGAATAAGTGAAGGAATTGTTAATGCAGCAACTACGCCAATAATGCCTAAAGTAATTAAAACCTCTGCAAGAGTAAAAGCCAATCGTGCCGCTTGACCAGACATACGGGTTTTGTAAAAATACCCTAAATCACTTGTTATACGTGCATTCTGTTGGGGGGGGGGCATTTTTGTGAAATAAATCTTAACATATTTCAAGCTCCTTTTTTAATATTATACATTATTTTAGTACAAAATTCAAGTTTATAAATTGTTGAGTTTGTTCACGTACTTCTTTATCAACTGCCATAATCTCGTCAATTGTCGGATTTTTTATAACTTTATGTTCATCACACATTTTTTTTGTAATTTTATAAATATCATAAAGCTTGATTTTTCCGTCCAAAAATGCAAATACAGCCTCTTCATTTGCGGCATTAAGGCAAACTGTCGCTGTTCCGCCAAGTTTTCCCATTTCATAAGCAAGTTTTAATGTTGGAAACTTCTCATAATCAGGTTTTTCAAAATCCAATCTTGCAATTTCAGAGAAACTGAAACTTTTTGATTTAATCCCCTCAAAGCGCTCGGGATAAGTGATTGCATACTGGATTGGAATGTGCATACTTGGTAAACCTATTTGAGCAATTACACTGCCGTCTTTGTATTCAATTGCTGAATGTACAATACTTTGCGGATGAACAACTACATCAATATTATCGTAATCAAATCCGAAAAGGTGATGCGCTTCAATAATTTCCAAACCTTTGTTCATCAAAGTTGCGCTGTCAACGGTAATTTTTTTACCCATATTCCAACGTGGATGTGCTAAAGCCTGTTCAACGGTTGCATTTTTCATATCCTCAACGGATTTTTTAAGAAATGGCCCACCTGATGCTGTGATAATAAGTTTATCAACCTGATTAATATCTTTAATGCACTGGTGAATTGCGCAGTGTTCGCTGTCGACTGGTATAATATTAACACCATATTTTTCAGCCTCAGCCATTACTATATCACCTGCCATAACAAGTGTTTCTTTATTGGCAAGTGCTATATCAATACCGTTTCTTATCGCAGTTAGTGTCGGTTTTAAACCGATTTTGCCCGAACACGCAACAAGAATAATATCGTTTTCTTTGTCGGAACAAATTTTTTCCAACCCCTCTTCGCCAAGGCAATTATATCTTGGTTTGAATTTTTCAGCCTGTTTTGCAAGCAGTTCTTTGTTATGACCGCCTGCAAGCGCGATAATTTCAAACTTGTCCCTTAATTTTTCTATAACTTCTAAAGCCTGAGTTCCGATAGAACCCGTTGAACCTATTATACTAATTTTTCTTTTCATAAAATTATTATATAACAAAAAAGAGCCCGAAGGCTCTTTTTTATGCTTTAACTTCGTTTGAGTTTAACGGCTTACTGTCATTAACATATGCCGATAATTGTTTCAATGCAGGTTTATAAGCGTTAATTGTTGCGTTACCGCCTAAACAACCGCCCTGACATGCCATTACTTCAATCAGGTTTCCTAGTTCACACATTCCGTTTTTAGCATATTTTTTCAAATCACGTATGCTTTGTTTGTTTAAGCCGTCGATTATAACAGGATGTGCAGGAATTTCTTCAGGCAATTGTGTTTGAACGGCTTTTGCTACACCGCCTATTACTGCGTAGTTTCTTGCTTCTGCTGAAGCTTCGGTTTTAAATTCACTGCTTTCGCATTCTCCAACCTGAATTCCGTGTGCTATAAACCAAGCACCTACTTCTTCGTAGTTGAGAACATAATCAACATTAGGATTTTTCAAAGCCTCACGACGTTTTGCTACGCAAGGTGAGAAAAATACTGTAACTGCATCAGGGTGTTCACGTTTTACGATTTCAGCAGTATAATACATAGGAGTTTTTGTATCAGATCTGAATGGTTTCATTTCAGGTATATGTTTGTCCACAAGCTCGTTGTATCCGGCACAACAAGATGTTGTCATAAATTCAGCACCATGTTCAAGTCTTTCAATAAATTCTGCGGCTTCGGTTTTTGTAGTAATATCTGCACCTTGAGCCACTTCATATACATCAGCAAAACCGAGACTTAAAATTGCGGCTTTAAGCTGCTGTGGAGTGCATGGTAATTGTCCCATAATAGCTGGAGCTACCATAGCAATTACTTTTTTACCTGCTTTGATATTTTTTAATACGTCAATTAATTGGCTTTTTTCGTGGACAGCGCCAAAAGGACAGGCTGCAACGCATTTTCCGCAAGAAATGCATTTTTCAAAATCAATCTGTGCAAATCCTTCTTCATTTTTTGCGATTGCGCCTACCGGGCAAGCATTTTCGCAAGGAACGATAATTTTTTGGATTGCTTGATAAGGACAAACCTGAGCGCACATTCCGCAGTTTTTACATTTTGCAGGATCAATAACAGATTTGCCGTTAACAACTTTTATTGCACCGAATTTACAAGTATTTTCGCAAGGTCTTGCAACACAACCCTGACACAAATCTGTTACATAAATTCTTGAAGGTACACAACCTTTACAAGCTGTTGTTAAAACTGTCAAAGGATTTTCTTCCGGAACTTCTCTTTCAAGTGCTTTTTCAGCAACTGTAGATAATAATGTGCTGTCGTCTGTTTCTTCAATCGAACAACCCAAACCTGCAATTGCTCTGTCGCGCAAAATTGCACGTTCTTTATGTATACAGCATCTATAAGGTACTTCATGACCTTTTGGACGCATATCATAAGGAATTAACCTTGTGTTTTCTTCAAAATTGTCACTTAAAAAAGATCTTATAAGTCTGACAAGAATTTCTCTTTTTAAATGTGATGTCTGTTTAGGGGTATTTATTGCCATTTTTCAACTTCCTTTTGTTTTTAATATCACCTTGATAATATTATCTCATAAACAAAAAAAGGGTCAAATTGACCCTTTTTGTTTATTTATTTAAATGTGCATCAATTGCTGATAAAACTTTTTCAACAGTTGCTTCTTTGATTACTTCATCGTCAACTTTTACATACGGTGCTTTTGAAAATTCCCAATCAATTGAGCATAAACCTAAACATGGAACGCCTGAAACTTCAACTTTATCACCATATTTTGCAGGAACTGTTTCAATTAATTCCTGTAAATTTGATGAGCCCATTACAAAACAAGTTGTTCCTAAACAAACTTTAACACTAATTTTTTCTGCCATTCTTCATCCTTTCTTATATGCTATAGTTATAATTTTTTACATATAGTGTATATTTACTTTTTTAAAATATTTTTCACGCAGTATACATGCCATTTTTTTAATGATATTTTTTCTGATTTCTATTTCAATAGGTAAAGCAGGGTCATAATGAGCCTGATTAAGTTTTGCGCCTACCATGAAATAAATGCAGTCACTGTCTAATAAGAATTTTACCAGTTTACCTGCCGCATTGTCAATATCCATTGTACCGTTTTCTAAGTATTCTAAAGTTTTTGTTAATGTTAAAATACCTTCCGTTACGAGGTCTACACCATCCATATACGAGCAGGATGGGAGTTTGCCTATACTTATTGTTGTATCCATTGTGATTGAACGGTTTAATTCTCTTGAAATGAGGTTAGCAGTTGTTCCGCCGGCGATTGCTTTTTTGCCTTTGAAATTTGCAAAAAGTTCTGCATATTCTTTATCTTTTTGCTGATGATAAGGCGGACCTGTAAAAACAAGAGCTTTTCTTGGTTCTCGAAAATATATAACACTGCATGAAATATCATCTTTTGGCAGTCTGTCTGTTTCAATATTTCTTGCTTGATTTATCAGATATTTTGAAAGTTCTGTGCTGGAAATATCAGGCTGTTCTTTAAGTTTGTCTTGAATTAATATAATTAAACCTTCCCGTCTGAGTCCAAGTTTTAATCTTCCGCCACCAAGTCCGGCTTGAGTTACGCCGTCTGAGCAAGTGATTAATCTGTCCCCAAGCTCCAGTTTTAATTTGTATACTTTTAAACATCTGTTTTTAAATGTTTTAGAAGGTATGGATTTATATTCGGGTCTCATAACTTCACCATTCCTAATCCAGATGAATTCAGGGTTTCCTTCTTCAACAATTTTTGCATTTCCTTCATCATCAACTTCAATTGCCGAAAAAGTGGAATAACTTATGTGACGTACTTTGCAAACCGGCAAAGAGTTCATAATAATTTCAGCAGCTTTGCTTATAGGGATTTGATCACCTTCAATAAATTTTAATAACATTGTTGCAGTCATACATGACAATATATTCGCTTTTATTCCGCTGCCCAGACCATCAGAGAGCACGGCAATCAGTTTTGCCTCATCAGGATATCTTTTTGAAATAAAGTAATCCCCGAAGGCATTTTGATTGTATTTTTTCATTTGGCTGCAATCAATATCAATAAACAATTTTTAAGTTTCCTCATTTTCTTTTTCATAATCTTCGGCGATTGAACTTAAAAGTGTTTCCGTTTCAACCATGTGTTCACCAAGCAGGCAGGCTATTTCTTGAACAATAGAAATATTTTTCGAAATAACTTCATGTGCTTTTTGTGAAATTTTTTCTCTGTTTGTTTCTGTAGAAGTTACATCAGTTATAACTGCACCAACAATTTCATTTTCTTCAATTGTAAATGCAGAAATGTCGTATAATCTGCCTTTAACGTGATAGCGTTCTTTATGCAAGTCTTTTCCTGTTTTCAATGTTGTTTTAAAAATATCTGCAAAATCAACAATTCTGTCAAGCGCTGCACCTGTTAAACCGTCTGGACGATTTTTGAAAACATCATACATATCGCCGGTAAACATTTTCATAAAACTGTCATTTGCTTCCATAATGTTTAAATTATTGTCTACCATTACAATTGCAGAAGGCATGCATCTAATCATTGCTGCCGCTTTTCTCATTGCGATTTTTCTCATATAGGAAACACACATTGAAGTTTCAGCATCGCCTTCAAGCAGTGCTTTTGCAAGGTCGCGGCACGTTGCGTAGCCGCAGCCGCCGCAGTTAAGCTCATCATCAATAGTATGTTTACCGATTTTTTTCAATGTTTTCAAGATTTCTTGAAGCGGATAATGAGAATTTACAACCTTTCGCGGTTCAATATTATAATCAACAACGACAGATGGTTCTTGAGGTATATTTTCACGTTTCTTTTCTTTTGTCAAAATATCTGATACCATTGTAATACCTGCTTTTTCCGAAGATATACATGGTCCTCCTACACATCCGCCTTCACAAGCTAAGGTTTCAATAAATATTGTTTTGTCTAGTTTTTCAGGATTAAGATTTTTTAATGCGCGTTGTAGTGCACTCAAACCGCAAACTTCAAGTAGTTGGACATTGTCATTAATCCCTGATTTTCTAATAGTTTGATTCATACCGCCGTCTATCGGATAAAGAGTGCCTTCATAAGCGGATTCCGGTACAAATTGAAACTTGTCATCTTTGACAACTTTAGTAATATCAATAATTTCTTCGTTAAACCACATTCTCAATTCTTCAAATGTTAAAGCCACATCAAAAAGACCCGAGTATGTAACTTCATTTTTTTTGCCTATACAAGGACCTATAAACACAATAGCAATATCATCACCGTATGTTTCTTTGAGCATTTTCGAATGCGTCATTAAAGGTGAACCTATAGGAGTTATGTATTTTGTAAATTCAGGCATATAAAGTTTTATATAATCAACTATTACCGGGCAGGCACTGGATATGAACAACCCTTTTTCAGCACTATTAAGCATTTGTGCTGTTTTAATTGAAACTTCTTGAGCACCTAATGCTGTTTCCGAAACCTCTTTAAAACCTAATTGTTTTAAAAGTGCAATCATTTTTTCTGCAGAGTTTTCAAAAGAAGCTCTCCAAGATGGAGCCAGTGATACATAAACCTGTTTTTGCGCCCTGATTAATGCTTTGGCTTTATCTATATCACATCGTACTCGTTTTGCATTTGACGGACAGGTTTTTACACAGTTTCCGCAGGCAATACATTTATCAGGAATTACTGATGCGTGTCCGTTTTCGATTTTAATCGCTTTTACCGGACATTCCCTGATACATTTATAGCAATCGTGACATTCGTTTGTCAGCGTATAAACTGCATACTGATTATTCATTTTTTACTCCATAGTTCTTATAACAATTCGCTAAGAATTTGTTCAAGTTTTTCTTCATTAACACTATTATACTCAACGCCGTTAATTATGACGTTTGGACCATGGGCGCATTTGTTTTCGCATCTTGTACCTGCTAAGTCAACTTCTGCATCCAGATTATGTTCTTTTATAAACGCTTCAATAAATGCAAGATTTTGTTGGTTTCCTCGTGCAAAACACGAACTTCCCATACATACCGTTATATTAATTTTAGCCATTTATAACTTCCTCATTATTATTTTACTGTATTTTTTACTATTGTGCAAGGATTTTTGTATATATTTCGTTAATATTCTTTAAAAATTCATCCTTGTTAAAAATCTCATCAATTTCAACAGGTGTTAATAAAATTTCTTTGTCATTCAAAAGGTTGTCTTTGAAGTTTCCGTCATTTTCAAAAGCGTCCAATGCATTACGTTGTACTAAGCGGTAAGCATCTTCACGTGTCAAACCTTTTTCGACAAGTTTTAGCAAAACTTTTTGAGAAAAAACTATACCGCCGAATTTATCGGTATTTTTAAGCATATTTTTTTCATGAACTACAAGATTTTGTACTACAGAATTAAATCTTTTCAGCATAAAGTCAACAAGAGTTAAGCTGTCAGGAAAAATTATACGTTCTGCCGAACTGTGAGAAATATCTCTTTCGTGCCACAAAGCAATATTTTCAAGTGCAACAATAGAATTTGCTCTTACAACGCGAGCTAAACCGCACAAATTTTCCGATAAAACGGGATTTTTTTTGTGAGGCATTGCAGAAGAACCTTTCTGATTTTTGCCGAAACCTTCTTCAACTTCCAAAACCTCTGTTCTTTGCAAGTGTCTGATTTCTGTCGCAAATTGTTCAATCACAGATGCAATTAAAGCTAAAGACTGCATAAAGTATGCGTGATAATCACGTGCAATAATTTGCGTAGAAATTTTTGCTGGTTTTAGCCCGAGATTTTTACATGTAATTTTTTCAATTTCAGGTGAAATATTACTGTAAGTTCCTACTGGTCCAGAAATCTGTCCTACACGAATTTGCTCAAGTGCATTGATAAAATTATCTTTTTGGCGTTCAAGAATATCAATCCAATTACAAATTTTTATGCCAAACGTCATAACTTCTGCATGAATGCCATGTGAACGTCCAATGCAGACTGTATTTTTGTGTTTTTTTGCCAAATCTTTTAACGATTGAATAGTATCATCCAAATCTTTAAGTATAATTTTGCCGCTGTCTTGAATTTGGAGTGCAAAGGCTGTGTCGATTACGTCAGAACTTGTCATTCCAACATGCATGTATTTTGCTAAATCTCCCAGATTTTCGTTAACACATGTCAAAAATGCGATTACGTCATGGCGCACTTCTGCCTCAATCTCATCAATACGTTTAAGGTCAAATTTTGCCTTTTTAGCAAGTTCGTTAACTTCACTTTTTGGGAAGTCACCGTTTTGTGCATAGGCTTGTGCTACTGCAATTTCAACATCAAGGTAGTATTGGAACTTGGACTGCAAATCCCATATCTTTTTCATTTCTTCGCATGAGTATCTTTCAATCATATTTTTATTTTATCACAAAACTTTACAAAAAAGGCAATTATTTACAAAGTAAATACTTTATATATAAGAGAGGATAATTATGTCGTTAAGAGTAAATGGAACAACTGAAAATACTGATAGTATAAGACTAACATCATTTGTAACTAATCCGTTTATGAATTGTGTTTTTGATGGGAAATTATCTTCAAATAATAAAACTAATCAATCTTTAAAAGAACAGTTATATGCAGATGCAGTAAATTTACCCGATAATGTTCGTGAGCAATTTTTGGAATATTTAGAGCAGGGTGCAACAAAACGAGAGTTTATTGATTTATTGAACGAACGTTATGAGAAGAAACAGGCCGAATTTGAGGCTGCTTGGGCGGAGTATCAAGAATTAAAAAATAATGTAAAACTTTTAGAAAAAATATATAATATTTTGCAAAATAAGTATGGTGATTCTGAAAGCGGTTATGAGCAAAGTCAATTAGCACAGGCTGAAAAGAATTTTTACAGTGCTGATATGAGTACGTGGAATAAGCTTTTAAAATGCCGTGACATTTCTCACAGGCTTACTTAACTCAATGTAACATAGGTATTGCAATTTTTCCTTTATATATTATCATGCATTTTGTAGAGTGCTTACGCCAATAATCACTCAACAAGTAAAGGAAATTACGATGAACTTAAAAAACAAACAAGAAATTATCAGTGCTTATGGCAAAAATGAAAAGGACACAGGTTCAACTGCTGTTCAAGTTGCTATGATGAGCAAAAAAATCTCTGAACTTACTGAACACCTTAAATCTAATAAAAAAGATTTCGCTACAAAAAGAGGTCTTTTAATGATGGTAGGTAAAAGAAAGAGATTACTTTCTTATTTGAAATCTCAAAATCTTGACGAATACAGAGAATTGATTAAAAAACTCGGTATCCGCGGTTAATTTTAAAAGCACCCGAAAGGGTGCTTTTTTAAGGAGTATTTATGAAAACACTTAAGTCAATGCGTTTGCATATCGGAGTTTTCGGCAGAACTAATGTTGGAAAATCGTCGTTATTAAACAGAATTACCAATCAGGAAATTTCTATTGTTTCTGATGTTGCGGGAACTACGACCGATGTCGTTGAAAAATCAATGGAACTTTTGCCTGTAGGGCCTGTAACTTTTTTGGACACAGCAGGGCTTGACGATACATCTGTGCTTGGCAAGGAGCGTATTGAAAAGACTTTAAAAGTTTTAAACCGCATTGATATTGCAGTAATTGTTTGTGACAACACTGGATTGGGCGAATATGAAAACGAGCTTATTGAAAAATTTGAAGAGTTGAAAATTCCCTACCTGATTGTGGTTAACAAATGTGATATTGAAAAACCTGTACTTGATAGAGATGCACTTTATACATCCGTCAAAGATGATGAACAGCTTGTTTTTAAGTTCAAAGAGGCACTTGTAAAGCTTTTGCCTGATGATTTTGTAAATTCTCCAAAAATTGCAGGGGATTTAATCGAGCCGAAAAGCACTGTAATTCTTGTTATACCTATAGACAAAGAAGCGCCTAAGGGAAGAATTATTTTACCGCAGGTTCAGACTTTGCGCGACCTTTTGGACAGTAATTGTTTGACTTATGTGGTTAAAGAAACGGAATTAAAACAGGCTTTGGATAATTTGAAAACTCTGCCTGCGCTTGTTATTACAGATAGTCAGGCGTTTAGAAAAGTCAGCGAAATTGTGCCCGATAATATTCCTTTAACGTCTTTTTCGATTTTGTTTGCAAGGTTAAAAGGTGATTTGGATGAATTTGTTAAGGGTGCACAGGCGATTGAAAACCTGCAAGACGGCGATTTGGTTTTAATCCTTGAAAGTTGTACACATCATGCGATAGAAGATGATATAGGACGTGTTAAAATCCCTAATCTTTTACGCAAAAAAACAGGTAAAAATCTTGTTATTCATAATTATGCAGGACATGACTTTCCTGATATCAAAGATTACAAACTTATAATTCATTGCGGGGCTTGTATGACAAACAGACGTGAGGTATTGTCCAGAATTTTGCTCAGCAGTAAAGCGAATGTTCCGATTACAAATTATGGAGTTGCAATTTCATACTGTTTAGGAATTTTACCAAGAGCTGTACAAATATTTAATACAAAAATATGATAAAATTTTTTTGATTTGGTTTTAATATATACGTATGTGTGAAGACAAGGAACTGAAAAAAGTAGGACTGGAACTCATGTTTATGACACCTGAAAAAGGTGCTGTTGAAAACTGGGTTACGGCTGTTGAGCTTGCTAAAATGGTTGAGCTTTCGGTTGATATTGTAAAGAAAAAACTCGTTATTTTAAAAGATGCAGGGATTGTGCGAGTAAAAGGCATTAATCCAAAATATTGGAAGTTTGATAATTACAACTTTCAACGAATGGATGAAGATGATGAAGTATATAAATTGCTTTGCAGTTTTGACGATGTAGATTTTGACAGATATTTTCAATACTAGCAAAAAATATTTTTACAGGTTTTGTATATAATGTATGAAAATAAATGCAATTCAAACATACAATCCTTTATTTACCTCTATAAAAAGAACTGAGCAAAGCTTACCGGTCACTCGACCGGATACTTTTGTCAGGTCAGAATTTGATTTTGATAAAGAATGTGATATTTATTATTCAAAACTTCAAAAATCTATGGGTATTGTTAAACCTCAAGATGTGGCTGTAACAGCAGTCAGGGTTTCTAAAAAAACGGGAATTTCACTGCATGATGTTTATAAAACTATGGGGGTTTTAAGCCAGTTTTCGAGTTATAAAAGTTTAGAATCTATTGAAAGAATTCTGAACGATTATGATATAGGCTTAATTTCCGGACTTCCGTCTGCATTTTTAGATAAAAGTTTACCCATTTCGAATGTTATGTCTTATATATCTTCAAAAAATTTGAAATTAAAAGGGCAAGAAAATGCTATAATAGTTGATTCTAATTTGATTAATACTGTAAAAAATATGGATACTAAAGCCAGGAAAATTTTTCTTGACTACATAAAAGAATTTGATTACAAATTAGTATATTTTGATAATTTTGAAAACGGTTATAATTTTTTAAATCAAGAAAAAAGTTTTGAGAATTTTACAATAGATGTATTAAAAAAAGCTAAAAGCTACCAAAAAAATAACGGTAAATCTATTGATTATAATGTTCAATATATTCTGAATGGTGAAAATTATAAAAATATGAGGATGCTTTCGGGGGGGGGCATATCGAGGTTATTAGGCAGGATAGTATTGATACACCTGAAAAGATTGCTGATAATCTAAATCCGATATTGCCTTCAAAAGAGGAATTCAAATCTATAATTGATGAAATTTCACAAGGAAAGCCTAAGGTGCAAAAAGAAATCTTGAGCTTTTTAAATAAAACAATGACTGTTGTTACTCCAAAACAATACAGTCAATATTTGCAGGATATTCACAAGCAACTGTTAGAATATCTTGAGCAACATGGAAAAACTATGGATGATGTATATTTTGTAATACCATCAGTTACAAAAAGTTTTATGCCTGCAAATTATATATATTCAAAAGTAAATCATTTAGACAATCCTAAATATGTGTTTTTACCTCAGGAATATGAATTGATGCCTGATCCGGTTGAAAATTTACCTGAAGATGCGGTTGCTGTAGTTGTTGATGATTGTGTATTAAGCGGTTTATCAATGCTTGAAGAAGCCTTTCCTTATTCGGAATTATCACATACTTTGTCTAAAGATAAAAATATTGTTTTTGCTCCGATAATTTCTTTGCATATAGGTAAGCAAGAACTTGAACGTGTTATTAATGCAAAAAAAAGAGATGATAAAATTATATGTGGTAAACTTTTGCAGGATTACAGAATAAAATCTAAAAATTTAACTATTGTTTTCGATAAAATTAATAATTCACATCTGACGACATCACTTATTTTCCCTTATATGGGACCGGATTTTAACTGTGAAGAATTAATACCTGTTTATGGAAAATTTTTATATAATAAAGAGGCACAAAAACTTCCATGTGGAGAAATAAATCATTTTACATTAGGTTGATTATTTGCCGATACAAAAATGATCGAAAATGTTGTTTAAAATATCATCCGTAATTACTTCACCGGTAATCTCATCAAGATAAAGAAGTGCTGATTTTAAATCAATGGATATTAAGTCTTGAAGTTGATAAATTTTTGCTCCGTCCAATGCATTAGAAAGACTTTCACGGCACTTTGCAAGACAGTCCTGCTGACGATTATTGGTTACAAATTCAGTGTCTTCAAGTGAAAAATTATATGATGTTTGTTTTATTTTGTTTTTAAGTTCTTCAAGTCCTTCTTTTGTAACGGTTGATAAATATAATTTATCGCTGTCGCGAATTTTGGTTAAATCAGCTTTGTTAGCAATAATTATGTGTTTTTTATCTTTGATAAATTCTAAAATTGCGTTGTCATCGTCGTTCATACCTTTAGATGCATCATATAAAAATAAAACTAAATCAGCTTCATCCGCAGATTGTTTTGAAAATTCAATACCTATTTCTTCAACTTTTCCGACTTCTTCACCGTCACGAATTCCTGCCGTGTCAATTAACGTAATTGCAACATCCCAATCAAGAGTTTCAGTCAAAACATCTCTTGTTGTACCCGCAATATCTGTTACGATTGCACGTTCGACGTTTAGCAAAGTATTAAACAATGATGATTTACCTACATTCGGCTTACCCACAATTGCTATTTTAATACCCTGACGCATAACATTAGAGGAGTTTGCTGAAGATAAAATACTGTCGATTTTTGAAATTACTTTTTCAAATTCTGAAATTAAATATTCATATTCAGGTTCAGCAACGTCTTCGGGAAAATCAATCCCTGCAATGATTTTAGAAAGTACATTAAAAATATCATCTCTTATTTCTTTAATTTTCTGTCCTAAAACGCCCGATAGATTTTTTGCCGAATGTTTTGCAAAATCTTTTGTTTTAGCATGGATTAAATCCGCAACGGCTTCTGCCTGGGAAAGGTCAAGTTTTTTATTTAGAAATGCGCGTTTTGTAAACTCTCCTCGTTCAGCCATTCTCGCCCCGTTTTTTAGTACAATTTCAAGTATATTGCGCACAACATTAACACCGCCGTGGCAGTGAATTTCTATAACGTCTTCACCTGTAAAGCTGTTAGGGTTTTTAAATGGCAATATTATTACTTCGTCAATTTTTCTGCCATTGTCCATAATCCAGCCGTGAGAAATTTTTCCTGCTGCAAGATTATGTTTTGAATAAATTTTATCAATAATTTCAAAACTCTTATCGCCTGAAATACGTATAACTCCAACACCGCCGGTGCCTATTGGAGTAGCAATTGCTGTTATTGTGTCAAATTCCTGAATAATGTTCATAGGAGTATTATATATCAAAAACGGACTTTTAGAAGTCCGTTTTTTCATTTATTCTATAAGTAATTTTTTGCAATCTGTAAAGCTGCTGATGCTGCCGGACCGTAAGAGCCCATTGAACCAAGCAAGCCTGATGCAAGATTTGCATAACTGCCTAATCCAAGCGAGTTACTTTTTGCTGCCTGGGCATTGTAGTTGTTGCCGGCATTACTGTTTGCTTGTGAATTGTTAATAAAATTCATTATATTTGAGTTTGTTTGGTTTTGAATATCCTGAAGGAAGTTTAAATATGAATACCTTTGTGATAATTCATTGTTTATAAGCTCTGAACGTTTTGCTGTTATATCTTGAGCAAGATTGTTGATTGCATCTGCACGATTTGCTTCTATGGAGTTTAAATTGTCCATAAATACAGAATTGTCAAAGTTGCCAAAACGTGATGCAATGTCTGATTTAAGGTTATTAAGCATTGGTGTATAAATGCTGTTAACCATTTTTTGTCCATCAAGAGCATACGCTGCTAATTGTGATTGCAGATTTTTTTGAGTATTTTCATCAAAAACATTAACAGACGGCAAAGCATCCGCAAAAGAGTTTTGAGCATAATCATATGCTCGTTTTTCTGCTTCAGACATATTGTAATTGGAAATTACATTATTCTTTTTTCTATAGGTCTGGGCTTTTGTCTGCCCGTTTACTTTAATTGTCCCGCCTGAAAAAGACGGCTTAGAAGTTTTTCCCATTTGTTGTCCTTTCTGATTGGTTTCCCAATTCTAAGGACACAATTTACAGAATTTCAAAAGGCATATAATATTATATCACGTGTGTTTGAAATCTGTAAAGTATGTGATATAATTTGAATATGGAAAAGATTAATGAGCTTATAAATAATAAAGATTTTAAACAGGCAAAAGAAGAGTTATTGAAAGTTATTCACGGTAACGAAAAAGACGTTGAGGCTTTGAAGTTATTAGGTCTTTGTCATATAAACCTCGGTGAATTTAAAGACGGACAAGCGGTTTTTGAAACAGTCGTTAAGTATAACGACGATGCTGCAAGCTGGTTTTATCTTGCAAATTGCTATGATAATCAGGATGATTACATTCATGCAATTGCAGCTTATGAGGAAGTTTTGAGAATGCGCAGCGAGTATTGTGATGCGTATAAAAATCTTGCTGTTGTATACGTGAAAAATAATGAGCCGCAAAAAGCGGTTGAAACTGTACAGAGAGCTTTAGATTATGTTACTGATGACTATACATTATATTATATTGCAGGAACTGCCTGTATGGCGTTAAAAGATTTTGCAAAAGCTTTGGAATTTTTAGAAAAAGCTCTTGAACTTAACCCTGAACATTCACAACTTTATAATAACCTTGGAACTTGTTATGTTTCTACGGGTAATTTAGATAAAGGTTATGAAAACTTTCTTAAAGCAAGCGAATTTAATCCGAATAATGCTATAACATATTTCAATATTGCTTCAATTTTGCAAATGCAAAACAAACATGAAAAGGCTTGTGATTTTTTCAAAAAAGCTTACGTTATAGACCCGCAGGATAACTATCTTGTCGCTTTAGCGCTTTCTGAAGTTAAATCAAACAGAATGCAGGATGCAATTAATCATTATAAAACACTTGCTGCGCATCATCCCGAAAAACCTAATTTTCAATACAACCTTGCCTGCTGTTATGATGCGGTTGGTGAATATGCAAGTGCTATTGCAATTCTTGCGCACCTTGTGCTTTTAAACCCCAAGTCAGTTTCTATGTCAAGAAAATTGGCAAATATTTATATTAAAGTTGGTAAGTTTCTTAACGCAAAAGAACTTTATGAAAAAATTATAGTTCAAGGCAATGTTTCATATGAAATTTATTATGAATTTGCTCATATTTGTGTAAAAACAAATGACGGCGACAAAGCTGAAAAAATATTGAAAAAAGTTGTTGAGCTTAATCCTGAATTTGCACCTGCTCATAAGGATTTAGGCGTGCTTTATTTAAGCAAACGACTATTTGATTATGCAGAAGATGAGTTTCAAAAAGCATTGAAAGCAGATGCAAATGATTTTGAAGTACTTTTTGAATATGCAAACTTTCTTCATGCGACTACGGATTTTAAAAAGGCTGATGAATATTACGAAAAAGCACTTGCTATTTCTTTTGATAATTATGAGGCTGTCGGTTTTTGTGCTTTAAATAAAATGCTTTTGGGTGATTTGGATAAAGCTTATAAAATGATTGAAGAAGTTTTGAGCAAAGTCTCAAATGACGGATTTATGTATTTTATTGCCGGCAAAATTAAGTATCTTAAGAAAGAATATGAAGATGCAAAAATGTATTACATTAAGTCTTATGAGCTTGAAAAAGCTTTTGATACAGAACATATGCTTGGAATGTGTTATTATGAGCTTGGCGAATATGAACAGGCGAATGGTATTTTTAAACATCTTCTTGAGGCATATCCGCTGAATGTAAATCTTTTGCTTTGTTCTGCAAAATGTTACGAGAAACTTGGTAAGCAGGATGAAGCACTTGAAACTCTTGATAAAATTGTAGATACATTCCCTGAGTGTGAAGAGGCTCAGGAAATGATAAGAGCATTATCATAAAATAAAATAACCGCCTTTCGATGACAGGCGGTTATTTTTATAATTATTTTATATAAGTCCTAAAACTTTTTTATACCAGGAGAACGTTTCAAGTTCTATTCCATTAAATGTTGTTTTCAAACATTGATTTTTTAAATAATTTTCAAATTCATCATTGAATTTGGATTTTGTCATTTTTTCTTTTGTTAATTCAGTAGTTAACATAGACATTCTCCTTTTTCCATTAGTGACACATATATCGTTTTTGCATTATAACAAATTTGGCTAAATTTTTCTAGTGGTATCAAAACTTAATCATATCAAAATTTGCTCATAGTCTTACAAATGAGATGTAAATTTTTGTAAAGATGTTTTGTGCAGAAACGATATCTAAATATTAAATACTAAGTTTATATTTTTCAATTGCCCGGTTGGCTTTGCGCAAAATTAGTTTTTCTGATATAATGTCATTATCATAAAGGTTAGGAGAGTTGTTTTGATTAATAAGAAGATTTTAGTTTCCACTTTATTATCAGTAATCTTATCAGGTGCTAATGTTCAGGCAATGACACCGCAGGCTAATTCTTTATATCAGCAGGCTTGTTCGGCTGAGTATAAAGAGGATTATAAAACTGCTATTGAAAAATTGACTGAAGCACTTGCGATCTCTCCTGATGATGTGATGATTTATACAAAGCTTGCAGGTGTATATTCTGAAATGGGTGAATATGATAAGGCATTAAATGCTTATCAAAAAGTTGCAGAACTTAAACCAACAGACGGATATATTTATATTAGTGTGGGAAGTATTTATGAAAATCAAGGTAAATATAAAGAAGCACTTTCTGCATATAATAAAGTTATGGAAATGTGTCCGGAGTATTTATATAACTATTTAAATATCGGTAATGCTCAGTATCAATTGGGAGACTATAAATCTGCAATAGGTAATTACAACAAATTTTTGTCTACCTATTCGCAGCATCGTGAGGCTCGTGAAAATTTAGCCGCATCATATTTGAGCGATGGAAACTACCAATCAGCAGTGAATGAATATGCAAATATTTATGCTAAAAATCCCTCTGCATTTAAAGATTTTTCAAAATACGGGTTAGCTCTTTTTGAAGTTAAAAATTATGAAAAAGCGGCAGAGTTCTTAGAAAAAGCAGTTGATGCAGATCCTGATAATTCGTCTGCACATATAAATCTTGCACTTTCATATCAGGAACTGGGTAAAAATAAGCTTGCTTTATCTCAATATGATGTGGTATTCAGACAGCAGCCCTCATTACATTCATTGCGTTTTGATTATGGTAATTTGCTTGCTGAAATGGATAAAGAAGAGGCAGCTATTGAAAATTACAAAATTTATATTGAAAACTATCCGCAAGATGCAAGAGCCTATCAGAATATTGCTATTGTATATAAACGATTGCTTAAAACCGATGATGCAATTGTAAATTATGAAAACGCTTTAAAACTTCAAAAAGATACAAGAAACTTAGAAATTGTTAAAGATTTGGCAGAATGTTATCATTTAAATAAAGATTATGCCAATGCGATTAAATATTATGATGAAGTTCTTGCTTCAAATCCTGACAACTATGATGTTAAATATAACAAAGCAGTAATTTTGCATTCATTAAATCGTTATAATGATGCGATTGCGATGTATAATGAATTATTAAAAGTTAAAGATAATGATGCATTGCAGGCAAACTTAACATCAGCATATATTGCTCAGGGTGATGAATACTTGAAGTCACATAACTATTCACTTGCAACAGAAATGTTTGAAAAAGCAATTGAACGTAATACATCCGAGAGTTATGCATATTTTGGACTTGCACAGGCATATAGAGCATGTGATGTAAATGATAAAGCAACAGAAATGTTTGAAAAAGCTATAGCTATGTCACCTGACAGAGCAGAGTACAGTCAGGAATTTGCTGAATTTATTTCTGATACAAGTAAGGCTGAAGTAAAAATTTCTGATACTTCAACAGGTATTACAGAAGTCTTCTTAACTATGGATAGTGCAGAAGATGATGCTAGAGCAAATAAAGACCTTATTTTAACAGGTGATGAAAATTACAAAAATAAAAATTATGATCTTTCGGTAAAGAACTATCAAGATGCACTCAAACTTAATCCTGCTGATGAAGTTACATTGTTGAAACTCGGCAATATTTATAAAATTAAGAATGATAGCAAAAATGCAATAAATTTCTACAAAAAGTCTATTGTTGTAAATCCGAATTATTCAGACGGATGGTTTAATCTCGGACTTGTATATGCAAGTGACAAAAATAACAATAAGGCAAAAGAATGTTTTCACCGAGTAATTTCATTAAATCCGAATTACGGATATGCTTATTATGCTCTTGGACTTGCATATGAACAGGATGGAAATACTAAAGAAGCGTTGAACAATTATAAAATTTTCCTTGTTCACAATAGTGATGAGGCTACAGGAAAAGCAGTTCAGGAAAAAGTTAAACAGTTGGAAAATGAATAAACTGATATGCATACTGATGTTAATAATTATGGTTACAGCCGGTTGTACCAAGCCTGACAAACCCGCTATACTTTTTAACAGGCATCCGATAAGCGAACAGAACGTGTATGATTATTCGGTAATTTTTCCTGTCGGGGCAAGGATTTATTATCTTGTTTTAGTGCCAAAGAAAATTCAATCAAGGTATATTTATATTCAGGTAATAAAAAAAGATAACTCATACGGACGGCTTGGCTATAACCTTGTCTGGACAAAGGATGTCAGACTGAAAGACGAGGAAGTAAATTATTTTACTGATTATCTTGTTTTGAATGAAAAGGGATTTTATATAATGAAAATATACTCAAAAGATAATCCGCACAAAGTTTTGACATCCGCGGAATTTAGGGTTGGCGAGTGATTGTGAATTTTCTGAAAAAACGGTTTTAAAACAGGTTACATAAAAAAACGGCTCAATTGAGCCGTTTTTTAATTTTCTTTATTATCTAACAAACTTGTCTGTTCAACTGTTGTATCTTCTGTTTCCATTGCAGCAACATCTTTTTTAACAGTTTCATCCTCATCCGGATTTACGATTTTATTTACTGAAACAACAGTGTCGTTATCTGTTAAGTTTTGTGCTCTAACCCCTGTTGCAGGTCTGCCCTGACGTGAGATTGAACCTGCGTTAAGTCTTGTTACAACACCGTTTGCAGTCACCATCATAATATCGTCAGAATCCTGAACGATTGTTAAGGCAACAAGTCTTGATGCTGATGATTTGAACTTAGTTGCAATCAAACCTATACCGCCTCTATTTTGGCTTCTGAATTCTGATAATTTTGTACGTTTGCCAAAACCGTCTGAAGTTACAACAAGCAGATCGGCATCGTAATCTCTCGGTACAATATCGCATCCTACAAGTTCGTCGCCTGTTCTCAGCTTCATTGAAGTAACACCGCGTGCAGAACGTCCTAACGGTCTTAAATCCTCAATCGGGAAGCGGATTGCCATACCGCAAGATGTACCGATAATGATTTCATCGCGTGCGGTTGCAAGTTTTACCCAATTTAATTCGTCACCGTCTTCCAAACCGATTGCGATAATACCGTTTCTTCTGATATTTGAGAAGTTATCTAGTTCAATACGTTTTATGTAGCCTTTTTTAGTAAGCATAATCAGATTTAAATCGTGTGAGAATGTACTTACCGGAACAACTGCCGTAATTCTTTCATCCTGTTCAATCGGAAGTACGTTTACAATCGGCAAACCTTTTGCCTGACGTCCGCCTTCAGGGAAGTCGTAAACATTTAGGCTGTAAACTGTTCCTTTAGATGAGAAGAACAATACTTTATCATGCATCATTGCAGTAAAGAAGTGCTGAATATCATCATCTTCTTTTGTTTTCATACCTGATTTACCGCGTGTTGCACGGTTTTGGCGTTCAAACGTGTCTAAAGAAATACGTTTTAAATATCCCTGATGCGTAATGAATACTGCCATAGGAGTATTTGGTGTCAAATCTTCGATTGTAACTTCACCCTGTTCAGGCAGAATTTGAGTTTTTCTGTCGTCTCCGTATTTTTCTTTATCTTCTAAAAGTTCACCTTTAATGATGTCAAGAATTTTCTGACGGCTGGCAAGAATGTCTTCATATTCAGCAATTTTCTTTAATAATTCATCATATTCAGCTTTAACTTTATCTTGTTCCAAACCTGTCAAACGTCTTAATTGCATTTCTAAAATTGCATTTGATTGGTCGATATCAAGACCGAAACGGCTCATCAAACCAACGCGTGCATCATCAGTGGTTTTTGATTTTTTGATAAGTTCGATAACTTCATCAATTGAACCAAGAGCAATAATTAAACCGGCTAAAATATGTGCTCTGATTTTAGCTTTTTTAAGGAAGAAGATTGTACGTCTAGTAACGATTTCAACTCTGTGTTCAACAAACTCAGATAAAACTTCGTATAAATTAAGTAATCTTGGCTGTTTACCGCAAAGAACTACATTATTCACGCCGAAGGTTGTAGAAAGTTGTGTAAATTTGAACAAGTTATTTTTAACAACATCAGGTTTTGCATCGCGTTTAAGCTCGATAACAATTCTCATACCATCTCTGTCGGATTCGTCGCGGATATCAGAAATACCTGTAATTCTCTGGTCTTTTACAAGTTCTGCGATTTTTTCAATAAGAGCAGCTTTATTAACCTGATAAGGGATTTCTGTAACAACAATAGCAGTACGTGCCTGACGTCCGCCACCGCCTGCAATTTCTTCAAAGTTTGCAACGGCTTGCATTTTTATTGAGCCTCTGCCTGTTTCATAAGCCTGTTTGATATCGCTTAGTCCGATAATAGTTGCGGCTGTCGGGAAGTCAGGACCTTTAACATATTCCATCAATTCTGAAACCGTAATTTGAGGATTGTCGATAAGAGCGATTGTACCGTCAACGATTTCGCAAAGGTTGTGAGGCGGAATATTTGTTGCCATACCAACGGCAATCCCTGAAACGCCGTTTAACAAAAGCATCGGAAGTCTTACGGGCAATACCGAAGGTTCTTGCAATGAACCGTCGAAGTTTGGTTCAAACTCAACAGTTTCGCAATCAATATCAGCAAGCATAGACTGTGTAATTTTGTGCATTCTTGCCTCTGTATAACGCATTGCAGCAGCTCCGTCACCGTCAACGGACCCGAAGTTACCGTGACCGTCAACAGTTAAATAACGTGTTGAAAAGTCTTGAGCCATACGAACAAGTGCTTCATAAACCGCAGTGTCACCGTGCGGGTGGTATTTACCGAGAACTTCACCAACGATACGTGCACATTTCTTGAACGGTTTATCAGGTGTCATACCGAGTTCGTTCATTGCGTATAAAATACGTCTGTGTACGGGTTTTAAACCGTCACGAACATCAGGTAACGCGCGACCTACGATAACACTCATCGCATAGTCGATATATGAACGTTTCATTTCTTCTCTAATATTAACGGGAACAATTTTACCGTCACTAAACATGCTTTGTTGATTACTCAATCTTTCATCCTCCAATGTCTTTACTACATTGTATCACAAACACATGTATTTTAAAAATTTTAATTAATCTTTACAATTTATATTTTGGCGCTTCTTTGTTTACAAGTTCCATATATTTTTTGTTGTATTTTTCGGCAAATTCGATTGCTTTTTTGCGAGCATCACCGTCAGCATTATAAAATCTTCTGCCGTATGTGAATTCGCTATCTTTTTGAAAATATGCTGTGTTGTATTCGTAAAAATCTTTATTAGGCATAAGATATCCGACCATTCCAGCGTCAGGATAAACAAGCACTGATGCGCCAGGGTGTTCTGATTGAATCAGGTGTGCAAATTCTGCTGATGCTTCAACCGGATTTGTGCCTGAGGGAAGTTTTTTAATTGTTATTTTTGAATGCCAGTTGTCTGCGTTTTCACCTTTTGGGTAGTAATTGTAACCGTTTTCTGTATTTACCGAAAGATTATAGGTTTCATCATCAAATTTAATTTTGTTTTCCATAGCAACTCCTGTTAAAGGTATCATAAGTAATAATATTGTTAATAATTTTTTCATGTAAATTTCCTCTCTAAATGATTATTTAAACCTTATTTATAAATAAATCTATTAGACATTTGGCTAGTGGTGAAATTTGTAGTATAATTTTTTTATGGCATTTGAATTTATTCCTCAAAAGATTAAAGATGTAATTTTGATTAAACCTAAAGTTTATGGTGACCATCGCGGATTTTTTATGGAAAGTTACAAAAAATCAGAGTTTTTTGCAAACGGCATTGAGGTTGAATTTAATCAGGATAACCATTCAAAATCCAGCGCACATGTATTGCGAGGTTTGCATTATCAGGAAAGTCCATATGGACAGGCAAAACTTGTAAGATGCGGGCGCGGAAGAATTTATGATGTTGCGGTTGATATCAGACCGCAATCAGAAACTTTCGGGCAGTATGTGAAAGTTGAACTTTCACAAGAGAATAAGCACATGCTATTTATTCCCGAAGGCTTTGCGCACGGGTTTGTTGTGCTGTCTGATGAGGCGGAACTACTTTACAAGGCAAGCGGTGAGTATAACGCAGGAGCAGACAGAGGTTTGTTATGGTGCGACAAAGATATTAATATAGATTGGGAAATTGATTTTGAACCGATTTTGTCTGAAAAAGATAAAAATCAGCCAAAATTGAAAGAGGTGTTTTGATGAGAGTTTTGATTACAGGCGGTGCCGGGTTTATCGGGAGTTGTTTTGTGAGAAGAATGCTGAAAGAGCATCCCGATTATAAGATTATTAACCTTGATGCTTTAACATATTGCGGTAATATTGAAAATCTTGATGATGTTAAAGATAATCCTAATTATACGTTTGTTCACGGTAATATATGCGACAGAAAACTTGTTCGCGATATTGTTGAACAGGTTGATGCGGTTGTTAATTTTGCCGCAGAATCTCATGTCGATAACTCTATAAAGCATCCCGAAATCTTTGTAGAAACAAATGTTCAGGGAACATTAAATTTATTGCAGGCATCAAAAGAATTTGCTGTTGAAAGATATTTGCAGGTGTCAACGGACGAAGTTTACGGAACATTAGGCAAGACGGGATATTTTACTGAAACCACACCGCTTGCGCCAAACAGCCCGTATTCGGCATCAAAAGCTTCGGCAGATATGCTTGTCAGAGCTTATTTTGAAACATACAAAATGCCTGTTTTAACAACAAGATGCTCAAATAACTACGGACCTTATCAGTATCCTGAAAAATTAATCCCGTTCTTTATTTCTCAATTACTGAAAGGGGAAAAAGTTCCAGTTTACGGCGACGGAATGAATGTTCGTGACTGGTTATACGTTTATGACCATTGTGCCGCAATTGATACGGTCTTGCATAAAGGCAGAGTGGGTGAAGTTTACAATATCGGCGGACATAACGAAAAAACAAATATGGAAATTACGCATCTTATCCTTGATGCTATGGGAAAAGACGAAAGTTATATAAAATATGTACAAGACAGACTCGGGCATGACAAGCGTTATGCGATTTGTAACGACAAAATGCAAAATGAACTGGGGTGGAAACCGTCTGTGACATTTGAAGAAGGCATTAAACTTACGATAGATTGGTATTTGAATAATCAAGACTGGATGAAATGTATTGAAGCTAAAAAGGAAATGGTTAAATGAAAATACTTGTAACAGGTGCGAATGGTATGCTCGGGCAGGATTTGTGCCCTATATTGGAAGATTGCGGTCATGAGGTTATTGAAACTGATGTTGATAAACTTGATATTACAAATGTTGAGCAGGTAAAAGAGGTTTTGACCGATGAAAAGCCTGATATGGTAATTCATTGCGCTGCTTATACAAATGTTGATAAGGCTGAAGAAGATTTAAAGACAGCCGAATTGATTAATGTAACGGGCACGGAAAACATCGCAGACACCTGTGCAAGACTTGGGATTACGCTTGTTTATATTTCAACCGATTATGTTTTTGACGGCGAAGGTGTTGAACCTTATACAGCAGAGGATTTGCCAAACCCGATAAATAATTACGGTGCTACAAAATATGAAGGCGAAGAAGCTGTCAGAAGTCTTTGCGAAAAATATTATATTGTAAGAACAAGCTGGCTTTACGGACATCACGGGAAAAACTTTGTAGAAACAATGCTTGGTCTTGCTGACAGAAATGAAGTTAATGTTGTTGATGATCAGGTCGGATGCCCGACTTGGACAGTTGAACTTGCAAATGGTATTGTAAAATTGTTCTCAAAACCTTATGGAACATATCAGGTTTGCGGGTCAGGATTTACTACATGGTACGGTTTTGCAAAAGAGATTTTTGCTCAGGCTGGATTAGATGTCAATTTACAGCCTTGTACGACAGATGAATTTCCGCGACCTGCAAAACGTCCGAAATTCAGCGTAATGGATAACGGCGGTTTATGCAGAAAATGGCAGTCTGCTTTGAAAGATTATTTGGAACTTAGAGAGGTATAATTATGAAAGGTATTGTATTAGCAGGCGGTGCGGGAACGAGGTTACATCCATCAACTATTGCTGTTTCAAAACAGCTTTTGCCAATTTATGACAAACCGATGATTTATCATCCGATTTCTGTTTTGATGCTTGCGGGAATTCGAGAAATTTTAATAATCTCTACACCTGCTGATTTACCTAATTTTCAAAGACTTCTCGGGGATGGAAGTCAGTTTGGCGTAAAGTTTTCTTACAAAGAACAGCCCTCACCTGACGGTTTGGCACAAGCCTTTATTCTCGGTAAAGAATTTATTGGGAATGATGATGTAGCTTTAGTTTTAGGAGATAATATTTTTTATGGCGACGGATTTTCAGGCAAATTGAAAAATGTTGTCGAAAATACCAAAAACGGCGGAGCAACTGTTTTCGGGTATTATGTAAAAGACCCGCAAAGGTTTGGGGTTGTGGAATTTGACCAAAAGGGAAGCGCAGTGTCAATCGAGGAAAAACCGCAGAACCCTAAATCAAATTATGCTGTTACAGGGCTATATTTTTATGATAATAAAGTCGTTGAGTATGCAAAGAGCTTGAAACCTTCTAAACGCGGCGAATTGGAAATTACTGATTTGAATAATATTTATTTAAAAAATGGTAATTTGAATGTTGAACTTTTCGGGCGCGGGTTTGCATGGCTTGACACGGGAACACATCATTCACTTTTGCAGGCAAGCCAATATGTTCACACTATTGAAGAAAATCAGGGGATAAAAATTGCCTGTCTTGAAGAAGTTGCGTATCGTATGGGATTTGTTACAAAAGAACATTTAAAGAAATATATTGCCAAATATGCAAATAACGATTATTATAATTATGTGAGAGAGGTAGTTAAAGGGGTATAAATGAATTTAGAACATATAAAAAAAGTTGATCCGCAGGTTGCGGAACAGATAGAAAAAGAATTTGAACGTCAGCAAAACACAATTGAGCTTATTGCATCTGAAAATATTACGTCAGAAGCGGTAATGGAAGCTTGTGGAAGTGTTTTGACTAACAAGTATGCAGAAGGAAAGCCGCATAAAAGATTTTATAACGGATGTGAACATGTAGATGTGATTGAAGAAATCTGCCAGAAACGTGCATGCGAACTTTTCAAAATGGATCATGCAAATGTTCAGCCTCACAGCGGTGCTCAGGCAAATATGGCTGTGTTTATGTATCTTCTAAAACCCGGTGACAAAGTTCTGGGTATGGATTTGTCAAACGGCGGACACCTTTCTCACGGTTCACCGGTTAACTTTTCAGGGCTTTATTTTGACGTAAAAAGTTACGGCGTTGACGAAAACGGCAATATTGATTATGAAGATGTTCGTAAAATGGCGCATGAACATCAGCCTAAATTAATTATTTGCGGGGCAAGTAATTATTCAAAAATTATTGATTTTAAAAAGTTTAGAGAAATCGCAGATGAAGTCGGCGCATATTTATTGGCTGATATTGCACATATTGCGGGACTTGTTGCAACGGGTTTGCATCCTTCGCCTGCGGGTTACGCTCAATTCGTGACAACAACAACCCACAAATCTCTAAGAGGTCCTCGAGGCGGTATTGTTATGTGCGATGAAGAACATGCTCAAGGCATTGATAAGGCAATTTTCCCGGGAATGCAAGGCGGACCTTTGGAGCATATTATCGCAGGTAAGGCAGTTGCTTTATATGAAGCTTCTCAGCCTGAATTTAAAGCATATGGCGAACAAATCCTTAAAAATGCAAAAGCTCTTGCTCAAGGTTTGATGGATGAAGGCATGGATATTGTCGGCGGTATGACAGAAAACCATCTTATGACGCTTGATTTAAGAAAAACAGGTAAAACAGGCAAAGATATGGCAAATGTTTTGGAACAAGTTGGAATTACCGCAAATAAAAACACAGTTCCGAACGATCCTCAAAGTCCTTTTGTTACAAGCGGTATAAGACTTGGCGTTCCTGCGGTTACTACCAGAGGATTTAGAGAAGAAGATATGACAGAGGTTGCAAAAATTATTGCATCTGCAATATTTTCGTCGGATAATGAATTGGGATTAAAAAATTTGAGAGAAAGATCTCTTAAATTATGTAAGAAATACCCGATTTATAAAGGACAGTAAAATGCTTATAAAACTCAATCACGCACATGTAATAGGAACAGTAATCGCCTACCTTATAGGGGTTTGCCTTGTACCTCTGGTTATAAGTTTTTCTAAAAAAGAGGGGCTTGTTGATGTTCCTAATGACAGAAAAATTCATACCAAACCTATTTCACGTATAGGCGGAGTTGCAATTTGGGCAAGTACAATGCTTACTTTCCTCTGCCTTGTGTTTATGAGTTATTATCCTTACGGCAGTTTGTTATCAGGTATTTTGCTCGGCGGTTCGTTGATGTTCTTGTTAGGGCTTGTTGATGATATTTATAATCTTAATGCTAAATTTAAACTGTTTTTACAGATTGCAATTGCAACTTTAGTTTATCTTTTAGGTGTACAAATAAATACAATTCCATTCATTGGTGATATAGGAATTTTTTCCTATCCGATAACTTTGCTATGGATTGTCGGTATTTCTAACGCATTAAACTTTATTGACGGTGTTGACGGACTTGCAGGGTCTGTTGTTACGGTCAATGCCGTAACTCTTGCGATTATTGCGGTTGCAATGAATCCGCCCAGTCCTATCAGTGCCTTAATAGGTTTTATTCTTGCAGGTTCTATGATGGCGTTTTTGACATACAACTTTAATCCTGCCAGAATTTTCATGGGTGACAGCGGAGCATTATTTTCTGGATTTTTGCTTGCAGCAATTTCGATTACGGGTGTAATGAAAGCGGCAACTTTAGCAATTTTGCTGCCATTTTTAGTTCTTGCTGTTCCTATTTTGGATATAACTTTTTCATCTTTGAGAAGAATTGCAAAAGGAAAATCTCCTTTTGTCGCTGATGCTGAACATATTCATCATAAATTATTGCATGCAGGATTTTCACAGAAGAAAACGGTTGTAATTCTTACATCAGCTGCTATTATTGCAGGCGGTTTGGCTGTTCTGATTACTGGTGGTGCGACTATTAAACAATACTCTATTGCCATTGTAGCTATTGTTATTGTAATGTTGTTACTAAATTTAATTAAACTATTGACAAAAAAGTAAATTTGTGGTAAACTCCCAATGGATTTAATTACTCAGTCTTGAGCCGATGTCGTTTTCTCGGGATGAGCGTTCAAGATATTTAAGTGTAAATCTGCCATATAATTTCCAAAGTTGAGTTAAAAACTCAACGGAAAGTCGTTTATTAGTTAAGTAAAGGTTTATTAGCTATGACAATACGTGCAGTAGGACAAAATGAAAATTCACACATTGGTACAATCATTGCATCAACATCAGCAGGTGCAGGTGCCGGGTATGCTCTAAAATATCTTTACCCTGTTACAAAACAAGAAAATGATTTTAACCGTAAAGTTATGATAAATTATTGTCATAAAGTTACTAATAAAGCTAAAGTCAAAGAATTTAAAGATGCGGGTATAAAAACATCCGCTCAGGATTGTTTTGTAAGAATGATTGAATCCGGTGATAAAGAGGCATTTGTTCCCAAAAAACTTGCACAAAAAGTTAAAGGATTAGGCGGTGAAACTTCTGTTGCAGGAAAAGAATTCAGAGGGATTATTAGAACTGTTAATGAGGCATCATCTCAAATGTTTAAAAGATGGGGAACTGCTTATCACTTGATGTTAAAAGTAAAAAGACCTGTAGTACCTTTTATTGTTGCAGGTGCAGGCGCAGGTTTCTTAGCCGGATTTACGCGTAACGTTCTTAGAACTGACGCATAAAAATTAATATTTTTTTCACCAAAAAAAATATAGGTCAAATCGTATGATTTGACCCTTTTTTTTGTGCTACGCACGTAGACATATGTGTTTTGTAAAATTTTATCTATCTTATGCGTTTATAATATTTTACCTTTGAGATACCAGGTCTTTGCACCTGATATTTTTACATTTATAAATTGTCCTGTTAAATCTTTGTCACAAGGAATATGAACGGTTTTAAAGTTTCTGGTTTTGCCTGTATTAATCATTTTACCTTTGTGTTCATAGAAATTTTCAACAAGAACTTCCATTTCGCGACCAACATATTTAAGATTTGATTTAAGACAGTTTTCCTGAACTTTTAAATTCAGACGTTGAAATCTTTCGTCTTTGATATCTTCGGGGATAAATTTGTCTGTCCATTTTGCGGCAACTGTTTTTTCTCTTGGAGAATATGCTGCAACATTTGAATAATCAAGTTCAAACTCGTCAATTGCTGTTAAAGTTTCGACAAATTCTTCTTCTGTTTCGCCAGGAAAACCTGCAATAAAGTCGCTTGTAATTGTCACATCAGGTATCATTTTGCGCACTTTTTCAACTATTTTTGCATAAGTTTCTCTGTCATAGCGTCTGTTCATGGCTTTCAAAACTCTTGAACTTCCAGACTGCATAGGGATATGGAAGTATTCGCAAACTTTGTCCAAATCTCTTGCAGTTTCGATTAATTCATCAGTGATATCAGTTGGATAAGATGTTACAAAACGAATTCTGAAATTTCCTTCAATCGCGTTTATGTCACGGAGAAGTTGTGCAAGTCTGTAATTTTTATCTTTGAAATCCTTACCGTAGCTGTCTACATTCTGACCTAAAAGTGTAATCTCTTTAAATCCGTCTGCAAGTGCATCTTTTACCTCTTTTATAATAACTTCCGGAAGTCTTGAACGTTCTCTGCCGCGTGTATAAGGAACGATACAGTATGTGCAGAAATTGTTACAGCCCTCTGTGATATTAATCCATGCGTTTGTTGATTTTACGCGGTTTATCGGGTAACCTTTTTCGTTTGCCGTTGCAAGGTTTGTTTCTTCACATTCGCAAACTCTTTCGCCCGCATTAATTCTTCTTATAACGTCAGGGAGTGAATAAATTTTATGTGTTCCAAGAACAAAATCAACGTAAGGTGCGCGGGAAAAGACTTTTCTTGCCTTTTGCTGTGCAACACATCCGCAAATCCCTATCTTCAAATCTGGCTTGTTATCCTTTTTCCATTTGCCCCATACACCTAATTGGCTGAATGCCTTATCTTCAGAAAGTTGTCTGATAGAACAGGTATTAACCATTAATAAATCTGCATCTTCTTGAATTTTTGTTTCTTCGTAATTAAAATGGGATAACATTCCGAGCATTCTTTCGGTATCTGATTTATTCATCTGGCATCCCATTGTTTCTATATAAACTTTTTTTGTCATATCTTCCCTTTCAATATGTATAATTATAATACAAAAATACTTAATACTCTTGACTTTAGAGTTAATAAATATTATTCTTTTATTATTGTAGATTAAGGGGTTTGTATATGGATTTTAAAAAACAAAATGTTTTAGGATTACTGCAAGAAAGAACCGATAATTATTCGGATAAAGTTGCTTTAGGGATGAAAAACCAGTACGGTTGGAGAGAGTTTACATATAAAGGTGTTAGTCTTTTATCAAAAAAGCTTGCTCATTATCTTATTAATGAAATTGGTGTTGAAAAAGGTGACAGAGTTGCAATTTTATCAGAATCCAAACCGGAATATGGAGCTTGTGTATTTGCTTCTATTCTTGCAGGCATGATAAGTGTTCCTTTAGATGTAAAACTTACAAAATATGAATTAAAATCTATTTTGTCAGATTGTGAACCTTCTGTAATTTTAGTTTCTAAAAAGAATATTCCAATGGCAGAATTTTTAAAAGAACAAATTTCATCTCTTAAAACAATTCTTGTTATGGACGAACCTTCTTACAATCAAGATTATACAAGTATTTATCAATTGCCTGATAATTATGATTTTAAATGGCGCGTGAGAAGTCCTAAATCAACAGCTTTTATTATTTATACATCAGGGACTACAGGTATGCCTAAAGGTGTTGAAACAACTTTTGCAAATATGATGTCTCAACTTGATGATTTAAAATCAGCTCTTGATGTGATTTTACCGTTCAAAAACATCAATATCCTTTCGATTTTACCTATGAATCATTTATTTGAGATGACAGTAGGTTTTTCAACATTTTTGAATTTCGGCTGCTCGGTATACTATACTCCAAGTCTTAAACCGAAGGATATTTTAAGCATAATGAGAGAAAAAAGAATTCAATTTATGATTGTTGTTCCGGCTTTTCTTAAACTTTTAAAAACAACGATTGAGGGTGAATTAGCATCTTCATCAAAAATTGAGCAGATTAAATTTAAGTTGAAATTTGCTGTAGCAAAATATATTCCGTCATATAGAATTAAAAAAATGATGTTTAGAAAAACGCATGATAAATTTGGCGGTCGTTTTATAGGATGTATTTCCGGCGGTGCTCCACTGGATATTTCGGTTGGTGAATTTTTTGAAAGAATTGGTATAAAAGTTTATCAAGGTTATGGCTTATCCGAAGTAAGTCCTGTTGCCTCAATAAATGTTGACCGTCGCGGTGACATTGCATCTGTAGGCAGACCATTAAAAAGTTTTGAGGCAAGGATTGATGAAGAAACCGGTGAGTTGATGCTTAAAGGTCCTGCTGTAATGAAGGGCTATCATAATCAGCCTGAAATGACTGCAGAAATTATAGGTGAAGACGGCTGGCTGCATACAGGTGATATTGCAGAAATTAAAAATGGCGGACATATTTATATTACAGGCAGAATTAAAAATATGATTGTTTTGTCCGGCGGCAAAAAGGTATTTCCTGAAGAAGTCGAGGCTGTACTTGAAAAAAGTCCGCTTTTTGCAGAAGTTTGTGTTCTCGGGCTTTCAAGAACTTTTGGCTCAAAAGACGGTACAGAAGAAATTGCGGCAGTTATTGTGCCAAGAAATGAAATTATTGACAAATATAATGATGATGAACTCGAAAAAGTTGTAAGAGCAGAAGTTAAACAGCTATCTACCCACCTTACAGCATACAAACGCCCTGTAAATATTATAATAACAAAAGAGCCGCTGCCAAGAACAGCTACAAATAAAGTTAAACGTAAAGAAGTTAAGACATTAGCACAAGTATAAAAGGAAAGGTGTTGGAATTATGAAAAAGATTACAGTTATGGCATTATTAGTTGCAGTTATGGGATTATGTACACCGGCATTTGCAGGCGGGACAGAAGGGCATCCGGGTAAAGTATCAGGAAAATCTGTCGGTGCGGCAGCTGTATCATTACTTATTTGGCCAGGTTTGGGACAGTTGATTCTTGATAATCCGGTTGAAAAAAATGCAACACACGCAATTTTAGGTTTAACAGGTGTATTTAGATTTTGGTCTTGTTATGATGCATTTGTTGATCGCCGCGGTGGGGTTTGGCATAACAGAATTTAGTAGAAAAACAATAATAAAAAAGACCTCTCTTATGAGAGGTCTTTTTGCTGTTATGCAAAATATCTTTTTAAAAGTCCGTCAAAACCTTTACCGTGACGAGCTTCGTCTTTTGCCATTTCGTGAACTGTATCATGAATTGCATCATAACCCAATTCTTTTGCACGTTTTGCAATTGCTAATTTTCCTGCGCAAGCACCATGTTCAGCCTCTGCACGAAGTTCAAGGTTTTTCTTTGTTGAATCTGTTACAACTTCACCTAACAATTCTGCAAATTTTGCAGCGTGTTCAGCTTCTTCAAATGCATATCTTTTATAAGCTTCTGCAACTTCAGGATATCCTTCTCTTTCAGCAACTCTTGCCATAGCAAGATACATACCTACTTCTGTGCATTCGCCCATGAAATTAGCTCTCAAGCCTTCCATAACTTCTGCATCTTCAACTTTTCCGTCGCCAATTTTGTGTTCACAAGCGTAAGTTTTAACACCTTCTGTAATTTCGTTAAATGTAGTTGCTCCGCATAAAGGACATCTTTCAGGAGCTTTATCTGCTTCTGTAGACCAGCCGCATACTGTACATACAAATTTTGCCATTTTCTACCACCTTTCTTTTTCGTGATTATTGTATAACAAGAAAAGTATTTTGTAAAGTAGGAATTATTATCATTTTTGTATAATTTAAGCTTAAACTGTAAAAAAAGACCTCGCTTATGGCAAGGTCAAGGTTGGTTATTTTGGTTATGTTATAGTAATTATGATTGGTTTTCGTTTTACATTTTTTATAATTACTCTCAAGATATAATTTTGCTTTTTATAATTTAATTGTTTACAAAACTTTATGTTATTATATTGTTATGTTTGAAAAATTTAGGAAATTCTTTTTATCTAAAATTCTGCATAAAAAGTATTACAGAACAGGAAAATGTAAAGCTTGCGGCAAATGCTGTACTCAAATTTACGTTAAACATTATAAGCATGTTGTTCAGGATGAAGTAGAGTTTAAAAAACTTCAATATCTTCATAGATTTTACACATATTTAAAAGTTATAGGTAAAGATGATATTGGATTAATTTTTGAATGTCAAAATCTTGACCCTGAAACTCATAAATGTAAAATTCATAAAAATCGTCCAGGTATATGCCGACGTTACCCTCAAGAAGAATTATTTTCGATGGGTGGTGCATTGTCTGAGGATTGTGGATATAAAATGCAGCCTATAGTCCCTTTTTGCGAGGTTTTAGAAAAGACTTCAAAAAATTTTAAATTTAAGCTATAGATGTATTATTTAATTCCACTATATCAAAGTAATTTTCTAAGTCTATATCTGCATTTTTGGGATTTTTCAATCCCACTGTTACGTCAAGTTTTTCTGCAGTAGGGTATAAAGTTATGTTTGGAGCAACGGATTTTTGCCCTGCAATAATTGATGTATCAATATCGGGTCTGTCACACAAAACTTCTGCTAGAGAATTAACTTTTCTTGTAGTTTGTTCGCCGCTGTGCCCGCCGATTATCCAGGCAGTAAGTTTACCTTTTGCAGTTTCTTTTAGTTTTTCAATAAGGTCTATGATATTAGCAATTTTGTTTTCTGCGCAATGGAAAAACATTCCGCCTTTTTCGTTTAAAAGTAATACAGAAATATCATTTACTTCATTTGGGTTGAGAGTAGAAAATCTTGCTCTGTGAATTTTATAATCTTTTCCGGGTGAAATATTCAGGTTTGTGCTGGATTTACGTACTTGTCTTGTTGTTAGTGTGTCATAAATTTTGCTATCAAAAAGTAAATTTGTTTTGCCTTGAAAACTAATATTATTCATATGAAAACTCCTATATTTATTTCCATGAAAAACCGTAAAAAAATTTTTTGCTACTTTTGGGTAATGAAAGTTTACAAATTGTCGTTTAATCTTATCATGTGGAATAATTTGAAAGGAATTTTAATATGAAAAGATTTTTTATACTTACAGCTTTAATGCTATTTACTTTGCCTGCATTTGCATCTTGCCCTATTGATGGCGGGGCTTGTACGGCATCTAATTGGGACTCTACACCTTTACAGCAGAAATATTTACCCAATAGGCTTCAGGACTTACAAAGAACTGATGCATTTAAACCAAATTATTTTACACCTTACCATGATGCGTTAATAAATACTGAACAAGCAGTTTCTCCTGCTGCCCCTGTAAATGATTATAATTCGAATTGTCAATTCGGTGTATGTCTACCCGGAATTGAACCAGACGGTGACATTATCGAATAAATAATTCGGCGTGCATATTTGCACGCCGAATTATTAATTTTTTGTTTATTTTTTAGGGATTACCAAAAAACAATGGTATAACATAGATATACGAAAGGTAATATATAGTAAAGGAGATATAGATTATGGCAAAAACAATTGGTATTGACCTTGGTACAACAAACTCCGTTGTAGCAGTCATGGAAGGCGGTAAGCCAACCGTTATCGCTAACGCAGAAGGCTCTCGTACTACCCCTTCTATAGTTGGTTTTTCTAAAACAGGCGAAAAGTTAGTCGGACAGCTTGCAAAACGTCAAGCAATCCTTAACCCTGATAAAACAATCGCGTCTATTAAAAGACATATGGGCGAAGATTACAAAAAAAATATTGACGGCAAAGATTATACACCTCAAGAAATTTCAGCAATGATTTTAAGAAAATTGGCTGATGATGCAAGTGCATATTTGGGTGAAAAAGTAACTTCTGCTGTAATCACAGTTCCAGCTTACTTTAACGATGCTCAAAGACAGGCAACTAAAGACGCAGGTAAAATCGCAGGTTTGGATGTTTTACGTATCGTAAACGAACCTACTGCTGCTGCTTTGGCTTATGGTCTTGAAAAAGAAAAATCTGAAAAAGTTCTTGTATTCGACTTAGGCGGCGGTACATTTGACGTATCTATCCTCGAAATCGGTGACGGTGTTCACGAAGTTCTTTCAACATCAGGCGACACTCACTTAGGTGGTGATGACTTTGACCAGAAAGTTATGGATTGGATTTGTGAAGAATTCCAAAAACAAGAAGGTATTGACCTTAGAAATGATAAACAAGCTATGCAGCGTGTTAAAGAAGCTGCTGAAAAAGCTAAATGCGAATTGTCATCAGTTATGGAAACAAACATTAACTTACCGTTTATTACAGCTGATGCTAACGGTCCAAAACACTTAGATTTAAATTTGACAAGAGCTAAGTTCGAAGATCTTTCACGCGATTTGTTAAACAGATGTAAAGTTCCTGTTGAAAACGCATTGAAAGATGCAGGCGTTTCTAAATCTGATATCGATGAAGTTGTATTGGTCGGCGGTTCAACTCGTATTCCAGCTGTTCAACAGCTTGTTAAAGAATACACAGGCAAAGAACCAAACCAATCAGTTAACCCTGATGAAGTTGTTGCAGTAGGTGCAGCCGTTCAAGCAGGTGTTTTAGCAGGTGAAGTTAAAGATATCGTATTGTTAGACGTAACTCCTTTGACATTGGGTATCGAAACTTTAGGCGGCGTTATGACACCTCTTGTTCCAAGAAACACTACAATTCCTGTTTCTAAATCACAGGTATTCTCAACAGCAGAAAACAACCAGACAGCCGTTGATATTCATGTTCTTCAAGGCGAAAGACCTATGGCATCTGATAACAAATCATTAGGTATGTTCAGACTAGATGGTATTCCACCTGCAATGAGAGGTTTGCCTCAAATCGAAGTTACATTTGATATTGACGCGAACGGTATTGTAAATGTTTCAGCTAAAGATAAAGCTACAAATAAGGAACAAAAAATTACTATCACAAATTCTTCAAACTTGAGTGATGCTGATATTGACAAAATGGTTAAAGAAGCTGAAGTTAATGCTCAAGAAGATAAGAAGAAAAAAGAAGAGGCTGAAATTAAAAACAATGCAACAAGTTTAATCGGTTCAGCTGACAGAATTGTAAAAGATTTTGAAGGTAAAATCGACGGTGCTGATAAAGCAAAATTAGATGAACAAAAAGCTGCGTTGCAAAAAGCATTAGATGAAAACAAATCAACTGAAGAATTGAAAAAACTATCAGATGAATTACAGCAAACAATGTTCAGTATTTCACAAAAAGCTTACGAAGCTGTTCAAAAAGAAGAACAAGCAACAGCATCAACAGAAAACGCTTCAACTGAAGATAAAAAAGATGATGATGTAATTGATGCGGAATACACTAAAGAGTAGTGCTACGCACGTAGCCACCTAGATTTTGTAAAATTTAAAGGATTAATTTAAAAAAACATAATCTAACACTAATAGCGGGCTTTTAAGCCCGCTATTTTTCATGGCAAAATTTTCTTTTACGTGTTTTAAACAGAACATGGCTATTAAATTTGATATTTCTTATAACACAAGACGACATTTGTCTGATATATCAGGTGCGATAAAAAGTGTTCAATCTCCGATTGAAACACTGTTAAATTCGGGGAATAAAACAAGAATTAGGAAAGCTCTTGATGAAATCAGCACTCAAACAGGTTTGAGTGATATTGCCGAAAGAAGCGTAAGCTTTGTTGAGGGAGAGCGAAAAATTGTTCTATCTTCTGAAAATCCGCGTATTATGAGAATGGCAGAACAAAATTTAAGAACTCAAAACATTGAAAAAGATTTGTTTATAGCTTCTGACGGTTCCGTAAGTGGTGTCGGATTTGATGATAAATCAGCAGTTGAAAAATATGTAGGTGATATTTGTGAAATATTGGATTTTCCGTTATTAAAACTTAGAAAAATGTTTGTTAATGACAATTTCGTAAAATTTTTGGAAACATTTTGCAATCGTGCAAGATTAAGTACTCAAAATATGGAAACTGTTAACGAAATTATTACCCTATTCGGGAAAATTGATAAAGATATTATGTCTGTTTCAAATCAGGTTTCGCGCTCAAATATTAAAAACGGGTATCATTCGATAAAAACAGGTGTGAGAGGTTCAAAACAGCTGGAATTTACAAACATAAACGGAAACGATTATGCCGTAAATGTTCTTGCTGATCACAGCAGTAAAACTAATTTGTTGATAAGGGTTACCGATAAAAATAATGTCATAACGCATATTATTGTTGAACCTGACGGGCGTACGCTTAAAGCTAAGAAAATCAATCGCAAATGCATTATCGGTGATAAGCCTGAAGTTTACAGCCAAAAAGAATTGGATTCCCCGCAAATTAAAGATCATTTGACAGCTGTTAAAGCTGAGCTTGAAAAATACAGTGAATATATTCTTGAACGTATTGAACAAAGAAATGTTAAAAAAGCAAAATATTCAACAGAGGAAGTTGGAATTCTTGAAAAACCTATGCAAAAAATTTTAAAAGAGCTTCAAGACAGATATGCAATAATTCGCAGGGCAATTTTAGTGTTGAAAGATGCTGATAGAAAAAATCTTGCTAAAGATAAAATAGGTATTCAAACTGTTTCAGGTCAAAACCATGCTGTTATTTATAAAAATGTAGGGTCTTATCAGGAAGATATCCACTTTAGTTTCCCTAGAATAGACGGAAAGCCCAGTATTAAAATTGTAGTTTTAGGTTATATGGGTAAAGTTAAAAGAAGTTTTTCCATACAGGATAATAAACTCTTAAAATTTGATGCGAAAGATGTATCAAGAAGTAAGAGAAAAGATATAGATTTCCATTATCATTCTCAAGACGAAATTTCAGAATCGGGTTTAGAGAATTATCTCTTGCTCTTGCAGGAACATTTAAAACATATTACCGATATAATTTCAAAAGGCAGCGGATGGTATAAATAAAGGCGGGAATTAATTCCCGCCTGTTTTATATGTTTGCTAATTGTAAGTAATAATCATTTGCTCTTTCAAATTTGTGAGCCGCATTAAATAATCTGCTTTCCTTTAATTGTGGAGCAAGGATTTGTAAGCCGATTGGCATTCCGTCCTTATCAAATCCTGCAGGAACGCTCATTCCCGGGATACCTGCAAGGTTTGCAGAGATTGTTGCTATATCTGTTAAATACATTGCAAGCGGATCACTTGATTTAGCACCTAGTTCGAACGCTGTATTCGGGCAAGTTGGTGAAATTAAGATATCAACTTTTTTGAATGCCTCAACAAAATCTTGAGTTACAAGTGCACGCATTTGCTGTGCTTTTTTGTAATAAGCATCATAATAACCTGATGATAATGCGTAAGTCCCAAGCATTATACGGCGTTTAACTTCAGGTCCGAAACCTTCTGCTCTTGTTTTTGTATACATTTCCATCAATGTTTTTGCATCAGCTGTTCTGTAACCGTATTTAACACCGTCAAAACGAGCTAAGTTTGATGAACATTCAGCAGTTGCAAGGATGTAATAAATACCGATTGAATGTTTTAAATTAGGCAATGAAATTTCAACGATTTCAGCGCCTAGTTTTTTGTAATCCTCAATCGCTCTTTCCATAGCTTTTGCAACATCTTCCGACAAACCTTCTGTCATAAGTTCTTTTATAACACCGACTTTCATACCTTTAATATCGTTATTGAGGTTTGCTGAATAATTTTCAACAGGTAAATCTAATGATGTACTGTCTTTTGGGTCATGACCTGAAATAACTTCAAGTAAATTTGCTGCATCTTCAACAGTTCTTGCAAACGGACCGATTTGGTCTAAAGATGATGCAAATGCGATTAAACCGTATCTTGAAACACGACCGTATGTCGGTTTCATACCAACAATACCGCAGAAAGATGCCGGTAAACGGATTGAGCCGCCTGTATCAGAACCGAGTGCCAATGTTGCCTCGCAAGCTGATACTGATGCTGCCGAACCACCGGATGAACCGCCTGGAACTTTATTTAAATCCCAAGGATTGTGAACTTTTTTAAATGCTGAGTTTTCGTTTGAAGAACCCATTGCAAATTCATCAAGGTTTGCTTTTCCAACGATTGGAACTAAGTTATTCAAAAGTTTTTCAGTAACTGTTGCGTTGAAAGGCGACACAAAGTTTTCCAAAATCTTTGAAGATGCGGTTGTTTTTGATCCGACTAAATTCATATTATCTTTCAAAGCGAGAGGAACACCTGCAAGAAGCGGAAGTTCTTCACCTTTAGCGATTTTTTCGTCAACTTTTTTAGCTGTGTCAAGTGCAGTCTCTTTTGTTAAAGAGTTGAAAGCACCTAATTTTTCGTCTATCTCATTTATTCTTTCAAATGTTGCATTTGTTAATTCTACAGCTGAAATTTCTTTATTTTTTAAAGCTTTGCTTTGCTCTGTCGCTGATTTTCTTAAAAGCTCGTTCATATCGTCTCCTTAGCTATACATTATAGAAAGATACTACGATAAAAATAAGATTTTCGCAAGTTACAGTTTCTGCATTTTTTTGCTGATGTCTGAGTGGATTCTGTTTGCACGGTATAAATAATTTGTAAGTTTTTCGTAATTCGCTTTTGTTTCACCGTACGGAACTTTCATTGCGATAAGTTCATCTACGTTGTCATTGATGCTTACGAGTGTATCGAGAGAATCTCCTAAGTCTGCAATTGATTTGAATTTTTTAGAAACACGTGCAAAAATATGACGTGTGACAAAACGCGCAAAAAGCTTTAACGGCGAAAGTTTTCGTTTCGGACGGGAAATTTTCGGACTAAGTCTTTCGGTAATGTTTCTTTTTGCATACTCTGCTCTCAATTGTGCAAGCTCGTTCTCAATTTGTTTTGCCTGAATTTTTAATTCCATTACATCAAGAAGTTT
Source organism: uncultured Candidatus Melainabacteria bacterium (assembly GCA_950096985.1). GTDB lineage: Bacteria > Cyanobacteriota > Vampirovibrionia > Gastranaerophilales > Gastranaerophilaceae > Stercorousia. The sequence goes on along the minus strand of CATNBA010000001.1, from coordinate 25,696 downwards.
GCCGATAAGTTCAGCGCCTTTAATCTTATTATTCAAATTTTCAAGCGCTTCTTCTTTTTCTGCAATAAGGCATTCCATTTTTAAGGTCTTGTCGTCAAGATCTTTAAATGAATTATCGTTAAGGATATTCAAGTCGTAGTCGTTTAATCTTTTGTTTTGAAATAAATTTTGTGTCATTTCAATTTACCTAAAACATGTGAACAAAAAATTTTGTCTTTTTAGTAATTTTATCATTCGATTGTGTAAACTTTCTTATAATACAGCATTGTGCCTATAATCGTAAGCACAATATTCGGCATCCAAGCTCCCAAAAATGCGGGCAGAGTGCCAGCTTCGCCAAACGATATTGATAGAGCTCTAATCAAATAATATGCAAAAATGATTAAGATACTGAATAAAAATCCTCTGTTGTATCTTACCCTGGGCGGTGTAATTGCAAGCGGTACACCAATCAAGACAAGTGCAATTGTTGTTAATGGTAATGCTAATTTGTCATAAAGTTCTATGCGCAAAATATTGTTTTCTTTTTTCTCAAGCGCATTATGTCGAATGTAACTGATAAGTTTTGAGAAATTCATCTCTTTTGCAACATTTTTATTTAATTCTTTAGATAAATCCAATCCGAATTTTACGACAGAACTGTCAAAAAGAGTTGTGTTAAGGACTTTTCCATTGTCGTCAACGGTATAAACTGCTCCCTTTTGAAATTCCCAGCCCTCAGGAGAAGTCTTTCCTTCATCAGCCTGCAAAACCTGAATAGTGCCTTCTTTTGCGGTATCAAGTACAGTTATGTTATGCAAAACTTTATCTTCACAAAAACCTACATAAAAAAGTCTTTTTATACTTCCTTTGTCGTTAAGCTCTTTAAATACAAAGTTTTGTTTGCCTTCAGGAATATTTTTTTGTCCAAGTGACCATAGTGCAAGGTCTTTTGACTGTTTTGTCATTACAGGTACAACAGTTTCGTTAATAAGAAAACTGCATACAGACATTACAAGAGCAAATATAAAAATTGGTTTTGCAATTCTGTTTAATCCTATACCACAGGCTCTCATTACTGTAATTTCCGATTTCAAACTAAGGTTATTCAAAGTCATAACGGTTGAAAGCAATACACCCATAGGAATTGTCATAACAATTACCTGAGGCAGGTTTAGAATAATCATCATTAGTGCGACATTAAATGGTATTCCAAACAATGAAATTTGTTTAATCAGGGTGATAAACGTATCAGATGCAAAAATGATTGACGTAAATACGGCAACACCCATTATAAACATTTCTATAACCTGTTTCAGGATATATTTATCAAGTAATTTAATATTTTTCAGCTGTTCCATACTATAATGTTACCTGAAATAATCTTATTTATCAAATTCCAAAAGAACTTTTAACACTTCTTTTTCTTTGTTTTTTTCAAACGCTTCAATTGCATCATTAGCTTTGTAGCGTGCTGAAATTAACGGAGAAAAATCAATTTTTTCTGATTTCAAAAGTCTTAAGGCTGCGCCAAACTGTCCGCATCTTGAACCTAAAACAGTAATTTCATCAATTACAATAGGTGCAAGGTTAAATTCTTTTGATGCTGCAACCGTACTTTTTAAAACCAGAACTCCGCGCGGTTTTGTTAATGCAAGTGCTGTTTCAAATCCTGAAATTGACCCGGTTGCCTCAACGACAACATCATAAACTTTTTCAACTTTTAAATCAGAAAGAAGTTTTGTTTCAACTCCCTGAGCTTTTGCAATATCAAGTTTATTTTGGTGTTTGCCGACTAATGTTACATCAATGTTTTGAGCATTTAAAGTCAAAGCTGTAATAAGTCCCAATTTACCGTCTCCCAAAACTATAACTTTTTGGAAAGGTTTGATGTGTAATTGTTCAGTGATTTCGCAAGCTGCCGCCAAAGGTTCTACGAATACAGCCTGCTCATCAGTTACGTTTGCGGGAACTTCAAAAAGAACTTCTAAAGGCATTGTAAAATATTCTGCAAAACAACCGTCTTTTTTCCAAATACCCAGAGTGTGTCTGTCAGGACAGTGGCGATAAAGTTTTTCGGAACAATATGAGCATTCAGGATCTTTACATCCGTAGCTTATTTCAGAAACTACGCGTTTGCCCAAAAGTGATTGGTCAGGGTCGTTAATTTCTTCGACTACACCGACTGCCTCATGTCCTAATATGCCTTTATAACCCATATAACCTTTTGTGATTTCGTAATCGGTGTTACAAATTCCTGCAAGAGTTACGCGAACCAATGCTTCGCCTTTTTGCGGAACGGGTTTTTTATAATCATCTACAAGTTTTAAACCTTCATCAAATACTACAGCTTTCAAATTATTCTCCAATCTCTTTAAAATTTTCCAATACCCAATGTGGCGGGTGAAACGGTGCGTTTCTAACCTTCAGTAACTACTCTTGCAATCAATTCGCCATAACTGTTCATTGAGCCGTCGGTTTCTTCGATTATGTAGTTGTAGCCTTCTTTCCCTTCGATTGCTTTTTGAGCTTTTTGCAATGCTGTGTCATAATCTTTGCATTGAGCTATTTCTGTTTTTGTAAATTCCGAATGATTTTTTTCTGTGTAAACGTGGTACATTTTTTCCCCTTTCACTATTTATTTAACTTTTCTTTCAATTCTAAGACTTCATATTTAAGTCTGTTGAGTTCACATTTTATCGGGTCAGGAATTCTGTTATGCATTAAAACTCCATTTTCATCTTTAACTTTGCGTTGGACAATACGTCCAGGGACTCCGACAACGGTTGAATATTCGGGAACATCTTCCATTACAACAGAACCTGCACCAACACGGACATTATTGCCTAAATCAATATTGCCAAGCACTTTTGCTCCCGCCCCTACAATTACTCCGTTGCCTAATGTCGGATGGCGTTTGCCATGTTCTTTACCAGTACCTCCCAGTGTTACCTGCTGGTATATAAGAACATCATCGCCGATTATTGTTGTAGCTCCGATTACAACACCTTCTCCATGGTCAATAAAAAATCTTCTGCCAATTCGCGCAGCAGGGTGGATTTCAATGCCTGTAATAATTCTTGTAATGTAAGAAATTACTCGCGGAATGAGAGGTATATGCCATTTATACAATCTGTGTGCAAAACGGTAAGCAATTAATGCGTGTAAACCTGGATAGCAAAGTATAACCTCAAGCAGATTGCCTGCGGCAGGGTCTTTGTCGTAGATTACCTGAATATCTTCTTTTACTTTTGTAATTCCTCGTGCGATTACTTTGAACATTCTATTTTACCAATTTTGCAAATTTACGCTTGCCTGCTTGTAATACTACGCTTTCTTTAATATCAAGTGTATAAGCCATATCGGTAATTTTTTCACCGTCAATTTTTACACCGCCGCCTTGGATTAAACGTTTTGCCTCGCCTTTACTTGCAACAAATTTAAGTTCCACAAGTACATCCAAAATTCCTTTACAATTCATCCCTTCGATTTCTTCAATATCATCCGGAATTCCTTTGTTTGAACATATGTTGATAAACGCATCCTGACCGCGTTTTGCACCGTCATCACCGTGATATTCTGCAGTAATTGTATATGCAAGTTTGATTTTTATATCACGAGGATTAACTGAGCCGTCTGCTATTTGTCTGTCGATGGTTTCAAGTTCTTCTTTAGTCGCATCTGTTAAAAGGCTGAAGTATCTTGAAATCATATTATCCGGGATACTCATTAATTTACCGAACATATCAACTTCGCTGTCTGTTAATGAAATACAATGTTCGGGATATGTTTTTGACATTTTTACAACACCGTCAGTTCCTTCCAAAAGTGGTAAAAGCATTACAAGTTGCGGATATTTTTTGCCATATGCAGCCTGGATATCACGGCCTAAAAGTGTATTAAATCTCTGGTCTGTACCGCCAAGTTCAATATCAGAATTTATTTCAACAGAATCGTATGCCTGCATTAACGGATAGAAAAATTCGTGAATTGAAATAGGACGACCTTCGGCATAACGTTTTGCAAAATCATCTCTAGTCATCATTTGTGCAACTGTTACCTGCGCAGAAAGTTTCAACAAGTCTGTAAAGGACATTTTATGCAGCCAATCTGCATTATTGGTAACTTCTGCATTACTTACATCAAGTACTTTTGACATTTGTTCAAAATAAGATTTAGCATTTTCTTCAACCTGTTCTTTAGTCAATGCCGGACGAGTTTCTGATTTTCCGGAAGGGTCGCCGACCATAGCGGTCGCTCCCCCGACAATAAGAACAATTTTATGTCCGAGGTTTTGAAATTCTCTTAGTTTTCTCATAACAACAGTATGACCTAAATGAAGGTCCGGACGTGTGGGGTCCATACCTAGTTTAACTCTTAACGGAGTATTTGTATCTTGTGCATGTTGAAGTTTAGCGGCAAGTTCTTCAATACCGCCGGGTAAAACTTCTGCATTTCTTGTTAAGTGTTTTGCCTGTTGTATAAATTCTTCTCTTATTTCCATTTTCATATCTCCATTTTGTAAAATAATTATACAATAAAAAACCGGTTTTTTAAAACCGGTTTTAATAATTATGAAATTGATGCAAGTTCTTGGCGCAACTCTGAAATTTTACTGTTATAAAATTCAAGCCAGGTAATATTTTCATCTTTCAGTGCAGGTTCAGCAATTGCTCTTACACGTTTTCTATCCAAAGCATCAAGTTCGCGCATAATTTCTTCTGATCGAACTGCATTTTGAATTGTAAGTTGGCGTGACTTACTTTCGTTTTCAGATAATCTGGTCCAGCATCCGTTTTTGAATTCAAAGTCAGTTTCATTCACAGCACATACATTATTTTCAAATGGAATAATTATTTTTCCTTTACTTTGTGCAATAAGAAGTTCTCTCCAATATTCGTCGGTAATCTCAATTGCGCCCTCAAAGTTTTCTTCATAAAATCCATAGTCCTTATTGTTTCGTGTTCCATAATATTTCATTTTATTTCTCCTTTAATATCCTAATGCCATCCAGTATAAGCCTTTAAATACACCGTTTGATGTTCCTTCAAAACCTGTAAGTTTTACGTTACTGAAACCGGTGTCACTTCTCTCTGTAGCGGTTGACCAACCTTCTTTTTGAAACATAGGACATACAAAGGTAGTGTATGCTATCGGAAAAGTAATAGGTTTTGTTGCACTGTGCCCCCATTGAATTAGCAAGCCGTTCGGTAATCTGAAGTGCCCGATTTCTTCAAATAGAGAAGTCCCCCAATTGGATGTCCAATCTGTCCATTCGGAATTTTCATAATTACGTGTAAACATTTCATTATCATTGCTATACCAGACCTGTTTAATAACAGAATTTTCCTCGCCCGTTACTGATAATACACCTGCACTTTCTTTTGGAACATTTAAAGGTATGTATAGTTCAGGGAAAATATATGTTCCAGTTGTCTTGTAGTCGTTCAAATCTGTTTCAGCTGTGGAAACAGTGTGGTCATTAATTAATTCGTCTTTATCGGCTTTATCTTTCAGAATTTTTTGAATAGCCTCAATATCTTCCATCGCGCTTGTTTTATTTCTGGTAATGATGTCTGCAAGTGCAATAAAATTCGCGTTAACTTCGCCGGCTTTTGCTTTTGTGCCTGGAATGAACGAATATGGTATCATTGAATTAGTCATAAATTTCCTTCCTGACCAATTTAATGAATATAATAAAAGCGTTTGATACTTTATTTTATCATACGTTTGCAAAATCCGTCAATGTTTGGTAAAATTTTTATATGGCAATTGGAGTTGACATAGAAGATATAGAAAGATTTAAAGGTAAACCGCAACAGTTCATTAATAGGGTTTTTACACCTATAGAAATAGAATATTGCATGAAAAACTCCAAACCCGAAAGCCATTTCGCTGTACGTTTTTGTGCAAAAGAAGCTGTGATAAAAGCTTTGACCGGTTTAAATATTAAGGCTGTTTCATTAAAAGATATTGAAGTTTTTCATAATGACAACCGCTGTCCTCAGATTAGAATTTTAAAACCTCTTGATAAAGATATAGTTTTCAATCTTAGTTTATCCCATGACAAAACAAAGGCAATCGCATTTGTTACTGCCGAGATTAAATAACAAGAGTAATTAATTTAAAATGTTATATATTTAGTTTACCAGTCTGATGAAACTTCATCTTCTTCATCCTGTAAAGATGACAAATCTTTGTGTCCGGTTCCGTCAAAGTCTTCGGGTAACATATCATCATCAGGCCATACAGTATCTTCATCATATCTTGAAGAATTTAAATTTACTGCTGCCGTCATATCAGAGTTGGATAAATCGGTTTCAGACAATATACAGCCGGCCATATCTGTATCGGAAAAATTACAATAAGTCATTTGCGCATAACTGCAATCTGCACCTGTTAATAATGCATCTGTAAAATCACATTCCAAAACTCCTGCTCTTGTAAAATCTACAGATGTCAAGTCTGCATTTGAAAAATTAACAAAAGATAAACTGCAATCTGCAAAAGAACTTGAATTTAAATCAGCATCTGAAAAATCTATTTCAGAAAGATTGATACCTGAAAAATCAACTTCTGATAAATCAACTTCTTCCTGTTCAAGTTTCCATTCATTGAATTTTTCAGGATGTTTTCTCAATAATTCTACTAATTCTTCTTTTGTATAATCTATCATTTATTTCTCCTTAATTAAATCTGTTTTGCAAGCAATACTGCCTGGGTTCTGTTTGTTACTTTCAGCTTTTTAAAGATACTGTTTAAATGAGTTTTTACCGTAACTTCTCTTACATACATTTTATCAGCTATTTCTTTGTTGGAACAACCCTGTGATACAAGTTCCAAAACTTCTTTTTCTTTAGCAGTCAATGGTGTTAAAGAAATATTTTTTGTGCGGACCGGTTCGGACTGATATGAAGAACGTCTCAATACCGCCTCTATTCTCGCAAGTAAATTAGGTAAAATAAACGGTTTTACAATATAATCATCTGCGCCGTTTTTCAATCCCGTAACCATTTTCTGGTCTTCATTTACTGCGGTAAGCATTATTACAGGTAAATGCTTTGTATCTTCATTTGAACGGATTGCTTTCAATGTTTGCCAGCCATCCATATTAGGCATCATAACATCAAGAAGAACAATGTCAAATACTTTTTTTTCTAAAATTTTTAATGCCTGAACACCGTCACCTGCCGTTTCTACTTCGTATCCGTAGAATGGGAGAGCATCTTTAAGATATTTTGAATTATCGTCGACTAATAATACATTTGCCATAATTTTATACTATCTTATTTTTTAGTGCTTTCAATGCTGCTTGAAGTCTGTCATCTACTTCGAGTTTTTGTAAAATATTTGCAACGTGTGCTTTTGTAGTGTTAATACTTATAACAAGAATTTGAGCGATTTCCATATTACTGTAGCCTTCTGTCATAAGTTTCAGAATCTGTGCCTCACGGGCTGTCAAATCGTAATCTTTTCTGTTTGTTTCCGTATCAAATGAAGGGGCGCTTGTACTTGCTTTCAATACTATATGTGCGATACTCGGGTCAAACCAAGCAGCACCATCTGCGACAGATTGTACAACCTGAATTAATCTTTGCGGATTAATTTCTTTTGAACAATAAGCATTTGCTCCTGCTTTTAAGCTGTTTAAAACCTCTTTCTCATCATTATGAGAAGTTAAAATGATTACTTTAACATCTTTATTTAAATTTTTAATCTGACGTGTTGCCTCAATACCGTTCATATTGGGCAGACCCAAGTCCATAATTATAATATCAATTTTATTTTCGTTAAAAATTTTTATAGCATTTTCGGCAGAATCAGCCTCATAAATATTTTCAACATAATCCACGCCTTCAAAAGTCGTTTTAAGTCCAAATCTTGTTAATTCGTGGTCTTCAACAATCAGAATGTTTTGTTTCATATTTTTAATTCCTCTTTAGCAGGCTGATAATCAGGATTTAAAATCAAGGATTTTTTGAAATAATAAACTCCGTCCTGCCCCTGTTGTTTTGCAAGCAGTCCTTGATAATAATAATATCTAAAATCGTTTTCGTCAATATAATTTGCAATCGTCAAATATTTTTTAGCATCTTTAAAGTTTTGGTGTTCAATTGCGCATCTGCCTAAATCTATCCATGCATCTTTAAAGTTTACATTTATTGCTATAGCTTTTTTAAGGTATGCAACTTCTTTTGATTTATCATTCAGCGCAATTTTATAATAAGCCTCATAACAATCATTATATGTTTTCAAAAGCCGTTCGTAAATTTCAAGAGCCTTTTTATCTTTTCCAATCTGTTCATAGGTGCGCGCAATTTTTACAGAACTTACAAATGAATTTTTATCATTATTTTCCGCATTTTTATAATATTTTAAAGCGGTTTTATAATCAGCATTTCTAAAACTCAAATCACCTAGAACAAGCAGTGATTGAGGATTATTACCGTCAATTTTGTTTGCTTTTTGAGCATTATCCTGAGCTTTTTCAAAATCATTCATATCAAAATAAACTCTTGATATAAGCGCGTACACATCTTTGTTAAACTTTTTCTTCTGTGTAAATGCGCTCTGAAGTGTTCTTGCCGCTTTTGACAACTCGTTTTCATAATAATAATAGTAACCAAGATGGTACATTTTCTCGGAATAATTTTTCTTAGATTTATAAAGAACATATTGTTCAAGAGAATTGACTTTTCTGGTAAAATCAGCTGAATAAAGTCTTTGTGACTTAATATAATCAACCATTTTTAATGCGTTTTGCGGTTTTTTACCCTGAGAAAGAATTTCTGCTTTAAGTTTTTTATAATTAAGGTTTTGCGAATTAAGTCTGATTGCATTATCAATATATGTTCCTGCATTAATTAAATCATTTGATTTCAGATAACCTAATGATGCAACGTAATTTGCATAATCAGAAATTTCAAGCAAAGATGTGTTTTTTATAAGTTCTGAAGTTGCCTCTTTGCTCTGGTCATTATACATAATATTTGAAAAAACTTCGCCTAAGTATATTTCATCATCTCTTTTTAATTTTTTTGAAGGGAAATAATAAAGTTTCATATCTTCAACGAGAAGGTCTGAAAAACTTTTATCGTCAATTTTTGATACAGCCATATCGGAAAGATTAAAAAATCCGATGTCAGCCATTCTTTGGGCAAGCTGCATATAGCCGTAATCGTTTTCATCCATTGTTTCAATCAAGACTTTAAAATCATTGTATGCAGATTTAACATTGCTTTGAACAAATCTGTCAAACGCTATTGCGTACTGATTATGAACACTGTTATGGGTTAAAACAGCTTTTTTAACAGGCAATGCAATTGTATTTGCGGGAATTGGCATCGGAGAGAGAGGATTTGCAGGAGCAATTGTGTCAAACCCTTCTGCCAAAACAGGTGATGACATAAATGTAATTATTGAAAGTAGTGAAAAAAGTTTCCTCATTAACCCTCTTTATTATCTGTATTCCCTGAATAATAAAAATTAAACAAATGCGCGATGTGTTTATTTTGACTATTCTCATCTGTAATAAAATCACAAATATTTTTTAAATTAAAGTGACTTAACGTGTCGCAATCTTCATCTTTTAAAGAATGATGATTTTCTGTTAAAAATACTCTTACTATTTTATCAACGGGAATATTCAAAAACGCATCTACAAGTCTTCCGTCAAAATGTTTATCCTTGCCGTTTACCAAAATATCAATAACATTTTGTATAGGCATCTTATCACGGTAATGACGTTTTGAAGTTATGGCATCAAATACATCTGCAACTGCAAGAATTCTGCCGCCATAGGGAATTTCTTCACCTTTAAGTTTTCTGTAATATCCCGACCCGTCAAATTTTTCGTGATGCGAGCAGGCAAATTCAGTTATCATCTTAAAGCTTTCAGACGTGTGAATTTTTTCTAGGATATCATGTGTAATTTTTACGTGCTCTTGAATATGTCTATATTCTTCGTCTGTCAGTTTGCCCTCTTTTTGGAGAACAGAATCTCTGATACCTATTTTTCCGATATCATGTAAAATTGCCGCTTTTTCAATAAGTTCTTTATACTTTTCGTCGCATCCTAATTCATCTGCCAAGAGCATTGAATAAAGTTTCACGCGGCTTGAATGACCTGCCGTAATCTTATCGCGCGCATCAATAGAGGTTGCAAGAGTATTAATAAAACTTTCAAAAAGTTCTTTCTGCTCTTTAAATAACTGGGCATTTTCAAGCGCAATAGATGCGTTGCCGCCTATTGCCACAAGCAAATCTTCGTCACCTTTTGTAAATATTCCGCCCTTTTTGTTTAATACCTGAAATGCTCCGATAATTTCCTGATTATTGTTCTTAATTGGCATACAAAGAATAGTTTTTGTTGTGTAGCCTGTTTTTTTATCAATATCAGGATTAAAACGCGGGTCATTATATGCATCAGGAATATTTAAAGGTTCGCCTGTCTGAACAACATATCCTGCAAGTCCTTTATCGGCAGGAAATCTTATTTCCTGACTATCCATACCTAAAGCGACTTTACTCCAGAGTTCATTTTTTTCTTTATCAAGCAAAAACACAGTACATCTGTCTGCTTGAATTGCTATTTTTGTTTCTTCTGCAATAACTTTTAAAAGAACATCAATATCAGTTACTGCAGTAATTGAACGTCCGATTTTAACCAGTGATACCAACGGGTCGCTTTTTATAGGTAAGGTAAAATCCATACCGTTTTTAATCTGTTTTGCACGAGTTAAAACATAACCCATAATTGAAAGTTCATCCCCGTAATTCATTGCAATGTTTTTGGCGTTGTCAAAGTGAATAAGTGCAACCTCACGATTACCTTCCCCAAAATCAATTGTACCTTGAGCGTATTCGTTTACAATTTTTGCCGTATTGCTTTTAGAAAATTGTGCCATATATCTTGCATCATTCAGGCATTTAAGAGCTTCGGAATAATTATTTCTATCTTGTAAATATTTAGCCATACCGAGAAGACTTAATACAACAGAAATACTGTCATCAGATGTTTCTTTTGCCTGTTCGAAAATTTCTACTGCGCTGTCATAATTTTTATCTTCTAAAAAAGCCAGACCATTTTTTATAATTTCTTTATCACACTTAATCATTTTCTCTCTCGTTCCATAAAATTTACAACTATCTGTTTTTATTGTACAATATTTTTGGCAATAATACAAATAGTTTTTTAAAAGGTTTTGGGATGAAAAAGATTACAATATTAATACCTGTTTTTAACGAGGTAAATACACTTTCTCAAATTTTAGAGAAAGTTGAAAATGCAGACTTTTGCGGTCTGGAAAAAGAAATAATTATTATTGATGATTATTCTACAGACGGTACAAGAGATTTGTATAAAAATTACAATTATAAAGTTTTTTATCACGAATACAATCAGGGTAAAGGTGCAGCTTTGCGCACCGGGTTTAAAGAGGCATCGGGTGATATTATCGTAATTCAAGATGCAGATATGGAATATGATCCTGTAGACTATGAACCGTTAATCAAACTTATTCTTGACGGTAGAGCAGATGTCTGTTACGGATCAAGATTGTCTGGCGGTAAGCCTTCGCGTTCGTTTATGTTCCACCACTTGCTGGGAAACAAATTTTTATCGCTTTTGACAAATATCCTTTACGGTTCGACTTTAACAGATATGGAAACCTGTTACAAAGCGTTGAGGGCAGAATTTATAAAAGGAATTGAGATTAAGTCAAACAGATTTGATTTTGAACCTGAGATTACCGCAAAAGTATTAAAAAGAGGCGCGAGGCTTTATGAATTGCCCATTTCTTACTACGGACGCGAATTTTCTGAAGGTAAAAAAATTACGTGGCGTGACGGTATTCACGCAATAATTGCATTAATAAAATACAGATTTACGGATTAAGGAGAGAAACGATGAAAAAACTACTATTATTATTTATGGCAATTTTATCTTTACATTTATCTGCAAATGCTGCAACTACAAATTGGAACAGTGCAGCACAAGTAAAAAGAGTTAACACAATCGGTAAAAACCTTTTGGCTAAAAACAATTTACCGACAAAAATTACATTCAAAGTTATGCAAACGGATGAAATTAACGCTTTTGCAAACGCTGACAAAGAAATATACGTTTACACAGGATTATTGAAATTTGTAGAAAATGATGCAGAACTTGCAGCAGTTATTTCTCACGAAATAGGACATATCGTAAATAACCACGTTGCAAAACAAAATGTTGTAGGTACTGTAACATCAACTGCAATTTATAACGCAAATATTGACAGCAGGCTAAAAGCAGGTGCAAATATTGCAAACAATATGTCAATGCTTAAAATGTCAAGAACAGAAGAATATGAAGCTGATATTACAGGTGCAGACCTTATGACAAAAGCAGGTTATAACCCTCTTGCAATGATTTCCGTATTGAACAAAATCAGCGGAAACTATGTTGATGTAATCTCAACTCACCCTTCAGGTGACAAAAGAACAATGTATGTATATGACTATATCACTTATACTTACCCGCAAAAAGCTAAATTGGGTTACACATCAGCTTCTTTCAAAAGTTTTATGAACTATGCAGGTCCGATTGTTAAAGAAAGAAATGCAGACCCTAAAAAATTAGCTAAATTCAATAAATCACAAGAAAAATTAAAAGCAAAAAGAATTGCAAAACTTGAAAAATACAAAACAGCTAAACAATCAAACGGCTGGGATAAATCATTTAACGTAATAAGAGCTATTTCTTATTAGAAAGGGGAAAAATGAAAAAAATCATTTTATCATTAATGCTCGCAGCATCAATTGCAATGCCGTCACTGGCAGCAACATGGAGTGCAGTAGACAGAGTTCCGACAGTAGGAAAGCAAATTCTGACAAAAAACAATTTGCCTACAGATACTAAATTTGTTGTAACAGAAACTGCTGTTCAGAACAGTACTTCAAACACAAACAATGAAATTTATATTCAAAAAGAGGCATTAGGATACACAGGCAACGATAATGAAGTTGCAGCAGTAATTGCACAGGAAATCGGTACAATAATTAATGCAAACGCATCGAAGAAAAAACTTGTTTCTAACATCACATCAGCACTTGCAGGCAGTGTGTCTGGAGAAAATGCACAAAATAACGCGTTAATACTTAATCAGCTTGCAATGAATAATATGTCTGAAAAAGACCAGATGAATGCTGATGTTACAGGTGTTGATCTTATGATACAGGCAGGATATAACCCGCTTGCAATGGTTGTAGTTTTAGGCAAAATGCCAGGGTCGACTATGGATACGCTAAAAAGTCAGCCAAACAACTTTAAACGCTCAATGTATATCTATGATTATTTGACATACAACTATCCGTCAAAAATCAAAGCAGGCTACAACTGCAAAGAATACAAAAATTTTGCGGCATATGTTCAGCCGACAGTTGATGAAAGAAAAGCAGACAAAAAGAAACTTGCAAAATTCAACAAAGAACAGGCAAAATTAAAAGCAGAACGCGCAAAACAAATCGCTAAATACAAAGCAACAGGCGGTCTGAACGGCTGGGATGCATCATACACAATCTTGAAAAACTTATCTGAAAGTTCAGAAAGCAAATAGTGCTACGCAGCGGATTTGCGGACGGACGTAGAAGTCCGGATAGCGAGTAGATTGAGCCTTTTGCTGCGAAGCAACATTGGCGAAACTCTGCGAGCGTGGAGCAAATCCAAGACACGTAGCCACATTACGCTTGGAACAAATTTTAAAGAAGGGAGCAGGATTTATGCCTGCTCCTTTTTTAATGCGCAAAGCTCACCATATAATATATTAATCGCATTGCATAAATAACCAATCGCAACTTCAACATTTTCTTCCATAATTAACTCCATTGTTATAATAAATGTTATAACCCCTGTCAAGTAATTAATGTTATAATAAAAATTATAATAGGTGTTATAATGATAAAGAAAAAATTTACAGCAATCGGAAATAGCTGGGGAATTATTATTCCTAAAGCAATTTTAGAGGGTTTGTCTATCAGTCCCGTCAAAGATAAAGTGTCAATAAAAATTGAAAATAATGTAATCAAGATTGAAAAAATAAACGATAAATAGTCTTGACAAAAATACAAAAATCGTAAATAATGTAAACACAGGGTGGTACCTTGAGAAAGTACCGAACTCCCTTAGAGGTCAAATGGTTCTTACCTTATATGGTGAGAGCCATTTTTTAATACAAATAAAATCATAAAGATTAGTAATAAACTAATATTGAATTTATCCATATAAGCCCCCTTTCTAGTCGGAAACCAATCCCGAGGTCACTAATAAAATTGGCGGTCGGTTTCTTTTTAGAATGAGAGTTCTCTTACCCTGCAAAATAATATTAACATAATTTCCGTTTTTTGACAATATTGTTAATGTCTTTACAAAGAAGAAACAGATTTTTTAAGTTTTTCCAGACTTTCTAAACTTCCGCTTTCAAAGTAAATTCTTAATAGCGGTTCTGTTCCGCTGGGTCGTACCAAAATCCAGCTTTGATTATCGTCAAAATAAAGTTTTACCCCGTCCTTTGTGTCAATCTTACTGACTTTAAATTCTCCGATAGAATTTTTGTTTTTATATTCTTCTAACACGGGTTTTACTTCGTCGAAGTTGTCCAGATGCTTGTCAATTCTGTCATTATAGAATTTACATCCCGCAAAATCATACAAATCTTTTTGCAATTCTACAAGAGATTTCTTTTCAATAGCCATAGCCTCTAAAATAAGAAGATTTGCCAGTATACCGTCTTTTTCCGGAATATGCCCCTGAATGCTTAATCCGCCTGATTCTTCACCGCCGATAATCGGATTAAATTTGCGCATAGCCTCTCCGACATGTTTAAAGCCTACGGCAGTTTCCACAACTTCTACTCCGAGTTTTTCTGCAATTTTATTGAGTAATAGACTTGCACCTACTGTTTTTACGAGACAACCTGAATAATTTTTGTGTTTTTTCAAGTGCATTAAAAGAATTGCAATAATTTCGTTAGGTGAAACATATTCGCCGTGTTCATTAATTACTCCGAACCTGTCAGCATCACCGTCGTTTGCAAACCCGACAGCATTTTTGTTTGATTTAACTTTTTCAATTAACTCACCTAAAAATTTCGGTTTCGGTTCAGGCATGCCTCCGCCAAAACTTACGTCGTGGAACATATGAAGACTGTCAAATTTTATATCATGTTTTTCTAATAGTTTATCAAAATACCCTATACTTGCAGAATAAAGTCCGTCAAAGATTATGCTGGAATTAATCGCATCAATATCAATCAAATTTTCAATATGTTGAAAATAATCAGGAGCAAAATCATATTTTTTTACTTCTCCATTACCTTGAATATTAAAATCAGTATCCAAATTAGACATTAACTCATCTGTAATATCAGAAGTTGCAGGTCCTGCATAATCGGGAATAAATTTTATTCCTAAATATTCGGGAGGATTGTGAGACGCAGTAAACATAACAGCACAAGCATTTAAGAGTTTTGCGCTGTAAGCAAGTACAGGTGTCGGCAAAACTTTATCGGACAAGAGCACTTCAAAACCGTAACCGCTAAGCTGAATTGCAGTTTGTTCGGCAAATTCAAAAGCCAAATTGCGCGGATCATATCCTACAATAATCTTTTTGTTTATACCAAAGTTATCAAACACATATTTTCCGATTGCTTTTGTAACCGTTTTTACGTTTTCTGCGTTAAAATCTTTTCCTACAACAGCTCTCCAACCGTCTGTTCCAAATTTAATGTTGCTCATATTTATTTCCTTTACAGACTGATTATATCATAAAATAAGAAAGACTTTAATTTTAAAACATATCTTTCTTTAGCGGTTTAGTGATATATAAACCTTGACCGGCTCTATTTAGCATGTAAAATTAATCTTGTATATAACCGAAGGGAGTATAGAAATGTTGGATCGTATACAAGTTACACATGAAGTAGAACAAATGTGCTGTGTTAAACGCGGCGTAAAAGGTGAACCTGCTCCTATCCCTCAAGAAGGTGAATGGACAAAGGTTAAAAAAATCGAAGAAATTTCAGGTCTTACTCACGGTTGCGGATGTTGTGCACCGCAGCAAGGGACTTGCAAATTAACTCTTAATGTTAAAAACGGTATTATTCAAGAAGCTCTTGTTGAAACTATCGGATGTTCAGGTATGACACACTCTGCTGCTATGGCAGGTGAAATCCTTCCTGGTAAAACAATTCTTGAAGCTTTGAATACAGACCTTGTTTGTGACGCTATTAACGTTGCAATGAGAGAATTATTCTTGCAAATCGTTTACGGCAGAACTCAATCTGCTTTCTCAGAAAACGGACTGCCTGTTGGCGCAGGTCTTGAAGACTTAGGTAAAGGCTTATGCTCTATGACAGGTACTATTCACTCAACTAAACAAAAAGGTGTAAGATACCTTTCATTAACTGAAGGTTACATCCTTAAATTAGGTTTAGATAAAAATGACGAAGTTATCGGATATCAGTTCGTTAACCTTGGCAAATTTATGGAAGCTGTTAAAAAAGGTATGGATGCAACTGAAGCTATGGAAAAATTCACAGGTACTTACGGCAGATTTGCTGATGCGGTTAAATATATTGACCCGCGTGAAGAATAAGCCGAATTTTCGGTAGGGCGCCGTGGCACGCAGTGCCCCAGCCCGCAAGGTGGAGCGGGACGTTACTCCCGCGACAACCCGAATAATTCGGGATCTAAATAAGTAATAAAATTAAGAGGAAAATAAAATGACAGTAAAATTTGAAGGACAAGACAGACGTGAAGCTTCTTTGAAAAAAGTTTTACCTGAATACGGTTTTAAAAACTTGGAAGAAGCACGCGATTTGTGCGTATCAAAAGGAATTGATGTTGATGCGATTGTTAAAGGTATTCAGCCTATCGCATTTGAAAACGCTGTATGGGCATATACTTTAGGTTGTGCTATTGCGTTGAAAAAAGAAGTTGCATCTGCAGCAGAAGCTGCTGAGGCTATCGGTTTGGGCTTGCAAGCATTTGCTATCCCGGGCTCTGTTGGTGACAGAAGACAAGTTGGTATAGGTCACGGTAACTTGGCTGCTATGCTTTTGAGAGAAGAAACTAAATGTTTCTGTTTCTTGGCAGGTCACGAATCTTTTGCTGCAGCTGAAGGTGCTATCGGTATTGCAAGAAACGCTAACAAAGTAAGAAAAGAACCTTTAAGAGTAATCTTGAACGGTCTTGGAAAAGACGCAGCTTATATTATCGCTAGAATTAACGGTTTCACAGCTGTTGAAACTAAATATGATTTCAAAACAGGCGAATTAAAAGTTGTTAAAGAAACTCCGTTCTCTGACGGTGAAAGAGCAAAAGTAAAATGCTACGGTGCTGATGACGTATCAGAAGGTGTTGCAATTATGATTAAAGAAGGCGTTGACGTATCTATTACAGGTAACTCAACTAACCCGACAAGATTCCAACACCCTGTTGCAGGTACTTACAAAAAATGGTGCTATGAAAACGACAGACAATACTTCTCAGTAGCATCTGGCGGCGGTACAGGAAGAACACTTCACCCTGATAACGTTGCAGCAGGTCCTGCTTCTTACGGTATGACAGATACTATGGGCAGAATGCACGGTGATGCTCAATTTGCTGGTTCATCATCAGTTCCTGCTCACGTAGAAATGATGGGTGTAATCGGTATGGGTAACAACCCGATGGTTGGTGCGACTGTAGCAGTTGCAGTAGCAGTTGCAGGTGCGTTAAACAGATAGTGCTATGCGCGAATAAATATAACAAAAAGCTCTCTTATCGGGGAGCTTTTTTGTTTGTCATTAATCTTAACGATAATACTTTTTATTATATTTCAATCCCATGCAGTTTACAAAACGAGCCAAGCACACTTTGAGCTTTTTTCAAATCTTTATATACATATTTATTTTTTGTATGTTCTAAAAGCTCCTTTGACTGTTTATAAAGTTTATCCGATGCTTGTAAATATTCAATTTGTTTGGCTGATTTCATTAAGCCAAGTTCTTGGAAATATTTGCCGTACAAGAGGTAAAGCCTTGACAATATATCTTTCATGTTGAATTTTCTTGCAATTAAAATTGCACCTTCAATGTGAATTTTTGCAGTTTCAAAATCCGAATTTGTTATTGCGCATTTGGCAATAACCGTTTTTAACAGAATTGTGAAAAAGTAGTTATTAATTTTAGGATTTTGTGCAACTTCAAGTGCCTGTTCTGCGATTTCCATAGCGTTTTGAGGGCCTTCTGTTTCAAGAGTAGTTTCGGCGATTAAGTACCACGCTAACAATGCCCCCAGTGCCATTTTTTCTTTTGCAAAATATGCAACCTGATCGTTATAAATTTCCAAAGCTTGTTTTGAGTTGCCATTATCTTGGAAAATTTTACCCAATAAAGTTTTCAAAATATTTTTTGTAAAATTATCACCGTTATTGTTTGCAAAAGTTACTATCTGGAACAAATCTTCCTGCATGTTACGGTAGCGTTTTCTAAAGAAGTTATTAATTATATTAATAAAATTCCAGCGCAAAATTGTTTCATTATCCATTACGTCTTCGCGGTACAGCTTGAGTACTTCTTCAAGCATTTGTTCCGATGCACGGAAATTACCTTTCATTGTATTTGCAAAGGCTAAAGTAACTTTACATTTGCAGATAAATAAATTATCTTTTATCTGATTTCTCTCAATTATATCAAAAAGTATTGTAAGAATTTCGAATGACCTGTCGCTGCCCTGCAATACAAGAGCGTTTGCAAGGATTAGATAAACTCTTAACCACGTTTCATACATGAAGTTTAGTTTACTGTCTTGAACACTGTGCTTTTTGCTGAAATATCTGTCAAGAACAGGCATAATCTCATTATCAATCATATTAATGATTTGACCGCAGTTACCGATACTTAACAATGCTTGGAGCTTTGAAGCTTTTAAAAGTGCTATGTCAATATCATTTTCAGGCTTAACTTTTTCCAGTACAGCATCAACACATTCCACTTCACCAAAATAATTTCCTGTTTTACGGCAGCAGGATGCTAGATAAGCAAGAAGTTCAATTTCTTTAGGGCTGTCGCCTATTGCCTGAGCATTTGAAATAGCATCGGGCAGATACTCCATAGCTTCAACCGGATTTGAATTGGCAAGAAGTTTACCCAACCTTTCTGAAATATTGTAACGTATTTTCAGCGTATCATTTTCATCAAATTCATTTATCAATGCCATTGACTGCTTTTGTGAAATTGCATAAAGGTTTAAATCGCCAATGTAAGATGCAAGTCTGGTGTTTCTTGTCCAAATCTCAAGAGCAAGCTCGGGCTGTTTAAGATTTTGTGCAACAATTCCGAGTATTGGGTGTGAATTTAAGGTAAAATCTGTTAAATATGTGAAAATTTGTTTGTTTATTTTTGTATAATTCTCATCATTTTTAGCGGTTTTCAGGATTGTTTCCCATAATAAAAGCGAATTAAATTCGCAGTAAATATCGTTTACCGAATTAATGTAGTCCATACGTTTAAGGTAAACTATTATTTTTCTAAATTCTGTATCACTGACTTCAAAAATTTCTTTTACAAGGTTTATATTGATTTTATCGCCGATTATTGCAGACCCGAGCAAAATTTCATATGCCTTTGGGTTTAAATGTGAAAGCAGTGCAAGTCTGTGTTCCAACAAACCTTTAAATGTGGTGCTTATTTCAAATTCCTGTTCACACATTGTACAATCATGTTTAAGGCATAGTGCCTGATTTATATATGATGGACTTCCTTTGCTTATTTTATAGATATCAAGAAGTTCTACAGGAGTAAAATCAGGGAAGTTTTTTATTTTTTTTGTTTTCTGTTCAAGAATTATCTTTAACTGTTGTGGTTCAAGTGGAGCAATACCTATATCAAGATATATATTCTCGTCTTTGTTGGACGGGAAGTAAAAATAACCCTTTGCAGGTTTTGTTTCATTATATAAAAGTAAAAATTTTAGGTTTTTCCAAACATTATCTTTTTTTATATATTTGCTTATAAATTCATAAGAAAATCCGTCAATAAAATCAAAATTATCTATTACAACAACAAATTTTCCTTGTTCTATAATTTTATCAAAAACTTTATTTAAAAATTTAAATGTATTAGTTTTTCCTGCAACAATGTTTTCAAAAGTACCTTCAACGGAAGGGTATAAAAAGTTTATAAGGTCAAAAATTTCGTTATTTTCTAATTCAGGAAATTCATTTTTAAAAAATCTTGATGCATCTTTTTTAAACTGAAGATTATTCAGACAAAAGTTAGGTAAATTAAATAAGTTTAGTAAAATATCCTGAATAACTCCGCCCGATGTGATTTGGGTTATCGGTGTGCATTTGCCGTAAATCCAAATATAATCTTTTAAATCTTTTATTACTGATTTTAAAACAAGACTTTTACCGCAGCCTTTTTCTCCGCTTAATGAGAATATTTTTTTATCCTTAGATTTAATGCCTCTCACCAGAATATTTTTAGCGCTTTGTTGTGAAACAAGATTAGCAGAATATTCCAATTGTTGGGGAGCTTGGGGGGCAGTAAATGTATAACCGCATTTTCTGCATTTTTCTGCATTGGGAAAGTTTACACTTTTGCAGTTAGGGCAAAGCTTTAATATTTCTGTACCGCAGTTTTTACATTTGTAGTCAAAAATCGAATTAACCGTATTGCAATTTTTGCAAATTAAACCTGTACGGGCATTGCAGTAAGGACACTTGAGAGTATTATCGGCAACTTCTTTTTTACAAATAGGACAAATCATTTTAACTACCCGTTAAATGCTTGTTTCACTTTATTCATTAATTTAAATAATCTTTTTGAAACTTCCGATTGTGACATATTCAATTCTTCTGCGATTTCTTTTTGAGTATGCCCGTCCTGATAACGAAGATTATATAGTTTTAAATAATTTTTATCAGGGGCATTTTGGTCAATTTCATAAACCGTATCAACTATTTTTTGCAGAATATCTTTTTTCACAGCAAGATCTTCCGGTGTATCTTGAATATCAACCGGCTCGTATGTTACCGTAACTTGTGAATAATCTGTTAAACTTGAAGTTGTTTCAAGTGGTACTTCTTTAACAGACATATAACCGTTTTTTGTTCTTCTTAATCTGCCTTCGTTTTTCAAAACATTAAGGATTGAAGTTGCAGCAACTTTTTTCAAATAAGCTTCCAACGTAACATCAGATGTTACAGTTTTAACTATTAACAAAGAACGTTTGCATGTCTCGTTGAAAAAGTCATCAAACAAATCTTCATTGTCAGCGAATTTTCTATCGCTTTTGATAATTTTTTCTATTAAATCTATTTTATCTTGAGCTAATTCCACTTTAATATTTTCCTGTTTGTCAACATTATATCATAATTAAAAATATATGATAAGGTTTAAGTTAAAGTCTGGGGTTTTAATCTCGTCGCTAGGCGGTTTTACGACGTTTAAAGTATCTTTAACAGATTGTAACACAATATTATCAATCTGTGTTGATCCTGAGCCCGAAAGTATTCGTGCATCTTGAATTGAGCCGTTTTTATTTAATGTTAAGCCTACTTTAACCTGATTTGTATAAGCATATTCTGTTGCGAGCAATAAATCTGCTGATAAAGACAATTTTATACTTTTACCTGCTGTTCTTAAATAGTTTTGCATTTTAGTACTGTATGAAAGTGCATCAGGTACATCCCAAACCAGTTTGTTTACATCAAGGTAAGATTCTGATTTTATTGTTTTTTGAGGAGTATTTTTCAGTTCTTTAACAACTTTTTTGCTGGTTTCAATATCTTTTTTCACAGGAGTTTGTGGTGTATTTGATGCAAGAATATCATCAGATATTGACTGCTGCGGTTGTGCAGGGATTTCGTTATTGGCAGGAAGAGGTTCGATATCTGAGGTACTATTATTTTTAGGTTTAAAGAATATGAAAACCGAAGATATTGCAAGAATTCCTATAAGAGCACTTGCAATGATAAGTGATTTTTTGTCGGTTGATTTTTTGTTGTATAATGCAGAGCCCGGAACTGTAGAAGTTAGCTCTCTTTCTTCTTCTTCCTGCTCATACATTACATCGTCTTGATGTTCATTAGAAACTTCTTCATTATATAATACATTTAAGTCGGTTTCTTCGTTTAATATATCATCAATATTGTCAGTCGGCATATCTTCATTTTCAAGAGCAGTATCTGCAATTGAAGATGCACTTAAAACGTCGTCTATTTGAGACAACAAGTCGCTGGATGATATATCTTCAGCAGAAGTGTACTGTTCAGTGTCTTCAATTTCTATATCATCATCGTTTTGTGCGGCAAGATTATCCAAAAGATTTTTGCCAAAAGATGTATCTTCGTATTGTGTATGGTCTTCTTCAATAATATTATTAAAAGCTTGGTCATCTTCGGAAGTTTCTATGATATCCGGAATTTGTGCAAATTCTTCAATAATTTCGTTTTCTTCTGAAACAGATTCACTTTGTTCAATAGTATTTTCAAATGACATTGTTTCTTCTGAAAAGCTTTCAGTTTGAGGTTCTTCGACTATACCTGAAATTTCTTCAAAATCAGAAAGCTGAGGTTCTTCAACAGATAATTCTTCAGTCTGCAATGGTTCTATTTCATCAAAAGAAAGCATATCTACGACAGGTTCTTGCGGGATGTCTGGTTCTTCAACCTGCATTGTTTCTGTTGTATCTAATGAAATTGTTTCAATATTAGTCTGTTCAATTAAAGTTTCTGTTTCAGGAATTTCTATGTTTTCAAGTGATATTGTATCAGTAACAGGTTCTTCAAAAGTTTCTTCAATAGGAGAAAATTCAACATTGTCAATTGATAACCCCTCAATTATAGGTTCATCTATGTTTTTTTCAGGTTCAGAAACTTCTAAGTTTTCCATACCAATTACATCAACCATCGGCTCTGTAACGGTTTCTTCTTGAGGCAGTTCCAGATTTTCAAGTGAAAAAGTTTCATCAATTAAATTTTCATCAAATGATAATATTTCTTCTTCTTGAGTTTCTTGAACTTCTTCTGTTGAAGTTTGGTCTTCTGTTATGATATCGCCTAAATCCGAGATTTCTTCATCATTTTCATCAACAGGTTCTGTAATTATTTCTTCTTCTGTTGTAAGTTCTTCAAGTTCGGGTAAACCCAAGTCAATAGTTTCGGAAATTTCATCAAATGTTTCAATCGGCTGAATTTCTTTTTTCTCTATTTGCGGGTCATTCATAGCTTTATAAGAAAGTGTTTCAAAGTTTTCGTATTCTATAAATTTATCTCTTAATTCAGCACTTTTTAAAAGCTGTTTAATTAAATATTTTTTGTCGTTTTCTGATATGTCATTATCAGACATTGAAACTATAAATTTTTCAGCGATTTCAAAATCTTCATCGGACAAATCTTTATCTGTATTGCCTTTATACGAATTAATATAGTTCACCAAATCGCTTGGAGAATTAAGTTTTTCTTTTTCAATAAAGTAATAGTCAGAATTTTCATTATTTTTATTAATAAGTTTCGGTTCAAAAAATCCTGCGAATTTTACGTGAGAATGGTCTTTTGCAAGATTGAATACAAGATATATATCAGGTACAAGGTTATAATCAAAATGCGATTTCGGAATAAATATAGCGTTTTCATCAAATATAACCCTTACATCAATATGGATGTTAGGTAACATAATATCGGCAATGTCAGTTTCTTCAAGAATTTTCTTAATTGAATGTATATTTTTTACCTCGGAAACCTCAACATTTTCAGATACGAGGTATTTTAAGGCGAGTTCTGCGCCCAAAGTATTTATATATGCTCTGTTTTTAACATCTTTATGCGCGAATGAATTTGCCGCTGCGCTCGCGTCTAATCTCTCTTTGTCATCAATATAAATTAAAATATCTTGTTCCATGCCATTCTCCTTACATTTAATAAGATGACACGGGATAAAAAAATATTCCAATTTTGTTGTAACGAATTGTAACGAATATTGATAAACTAACTTATTTAAGGCAAAATAATTATAAAATTCGTTTTCTAACATGTAGTAGTGTGTATTATTGCCATTAGCGGCATAAAGGAGGTTTCCATGATAAATTCTGTATCAAATCTAAGTTTTCGCGGTGATGTTGCGAATACTCAAGATTTAATTAGTTCGCCGGGGCAATTTGCATCGCCTGCTCAAGTAGGGCAAATGCCGTCTGATTCTTTTGAAATGGAAGGCTCTGAAAAGAAAAAATCAGGAGCAAAAGGTTTATTAGGAACATTAGCTGTTGCACTTGGTGCATTTGCAGGCTTGGGTTATGCAGTTAAAAAAGGTCATTTGGAAAAAGTCGATATCAATAGTGCAGACGGTTTCTTAAAAAAATTGTGGCCACAAACCAAAAATCTTGCTTGTACTGTTGGCGAATATGCTGTTAAGGTTTGGGACAGTACAATTGGTAAATTGGTTTCAAAAAAATCTTAAAAAAGTCCCGAAAGGGACTTTTTTTATTGGGTTGGTAAATTTTAAAAATATTGACTTATTCTCGAACGTGATGTATTATATTTATGAGGGTAAGCCCAATCATCTTTCATTTCTCAGCGGCACGAACTTAAAATTTGTTAAACCGTAAGAGAAAGGGGGTGATAAAGTTGGAATTCAGGATAACTGAAAAAGCGCTACTGCTTATCTTATTGATAATAATAGCGCTTAAATGTTTCAACTAAAATGGGGCTTTTAATGGGGCAAGCTGGAACTTGCTCCGCCCTTATTCATATTATTTACGATTATGTTAGATTTGTCAAGGGCAAACGTAAACGGTGGTGTTTAATGCAAGGCGCAGTTATTTTATTAATTCAAAAGGCTCAATATTGAATATATTAGCCAATTGTTCAATTTTATCAATCGTAATATTAACCTTACCTTTTTCGAGTTTGCTAATGTAAGAATTATCAACCCCAAGCATCAATGAAAGTTCTTCACGTTTGTAGTTGTGTTTTTCTCTAAAATATTTAATATTAGTAGCTAAGCGAGCTCTTACATTCTGAACCATATTCCATATATTGACAAACATATTTTCTTTTATACAGGAATGGTAGTCCATATCTATAATAACTATTTTAGTAGTTCTAATATGTCAATATCAAAAAAATTTGCAATTTGGGCTAATTTATCTATTGTTATGTTAATCTTTTCTCTTTCTAATTTTGAAATATATGAATTGTCAAATCCCAGTATTAAAGATAATTTTTCTTGCGTAAAAAAATTTTTTTCACGATAGAATTTAACATTTTTTGCAATTCTTTTTCTTATAGCTTGACCCATATTCCAATTTTGACGTATAGTGAGTTTAGTCACCAGGAATGACAGTCCATTATTTATATCAATTTAACTAGGAGAATATCATGTCCTATCTACAACGCACAAAAAAATTTATTTGCAAAGTACTGACTTGCTTTTTACCATATAAACATCGTATATTTTACCGTGATGCATTATACTGGTTTACGTTATCGGATTACATTCGATTTAAAAGAGCAAACTATCATATAGTTTCTCTTGGTTCTAATTGTCTTCCCGCGGATTGACCACAGCGATAAAACTCAAACCACGCAGGTTTTACGGAGAAAAATCCTGTCCTTTTGATTTGAGTACAAATACTGATTTAAATAAAATTGCTCATTTTATTAAAACCGACTTTTCAGACTATTTTGATAACATTT